>CAYYRT010000251.1:0-2783 GCA_964474055.1 uncultured Acidimicrobiaceae bacterium
AAGGTCACCACGCCCTCCTCCACCGCCTGCGACGGGTCCTTCGGGGTGGTCAGGAGCTTGCCGACGCGGACGGCGCCGGTGGTCTCGTCCACCCAGACCAGGTCGGTGAAGGTGCCGCCGATGTCCACGCCGATCCGCGAGTGGTTGGAGCCGGCCGCCATGTTGTGTACCTCGTGTGGGGGATCGCTGCGAGGGAAAGTCTACACTGAAACGAACCTCCCTATCGGGTCTCCTGCTCCAGGAGCCGGGCGAGCCGCGGGTCGAGGCGATCCAGGATGGGAATCCGCCCCCGCGCGGCGTCGCGATCGCCCCGGGCGAGGTCCGCGCGGGCCAGCCATAGATGCGCGGCCGGATCCGCCGGATTGATCGCGATCGCCTGCTCGACGGCCGCCCGCGCGGGTTCCACGCGGCCGTCGGCGAGCAACGCCCGGCCGAGCACGGTCAGCGCCGGTACCGAGTCCGGCTTGACGCGGAGCGCCCACTCGAGCTCCACGATCGCCTCGCCGGGCCGGCCGTCCTCGACGAGGGCGATTCCCAGATTGACGCGGGCGTTGACGTCTCGCGGGTTGACGCCGAGTCGGTAGCGGAGCTTGGCGATGCCCTCCGGGCGCCGACCCATCTGGGTCAGGAGGAGCCCGTAGTTACCCTGGAACTCGGACCAGTCGGGCCGCAGCGCAATAGCCCGCTCCAGCAGGGCCTGGGCCTCGGCCCGGTCCCCGCGCCGGCCGAGGACGATGCCGAGGTTGTGGTGGCAGATTGCGCAGTCGGGATCGACCTCCAGCCCCCAGCGCCACAACGTCTCCGAGTCTTGCCAGACGCTGGTCTGCTGCCAGCTCCCGACTCCCAGGCCCACCACCACGAGGGCTGTGGCCGCGAGCGCCCCGGCCGCCACCGGACGCCTCACGCGCCGTTCCGCGGTCGCCCGCAGGGTCCAGACGATCGCGCCCCCGGCCAGGAGCGCGAAACCGAGCCCCGACAGGTAGCTGTAGCGATCGTGGGCTAGCTGGTAACCGGCATGCACCACGCCGCTGGTAGGCAAGACCATCACGGCGGAGTATACCCAGACGACCAGGCCGCCGGGCCACTGCTTCCGCAGGCGGACGAGCAGGATGGTGACCGCAACGAGCCCGATGACCGGGAGCAGGAATCTCGGGGAGAGCGGGTCGAGCCGGGCGGGCAACTCGTACATGGGCGAGAGGCGGACCGGCCAGACCCACGCGGAGGGATAGAACCACAAGCTATAGGCCACCATCGCCATGCGGGCTTCCGGGCCATAGGCGACGTACGACGTAATCCCCATCCCCGACAGTCTGAGCGCCACCAGCGCCCCCACCGCGCCGGCCAGGGCCAGCACCCAGTACCCGGCCTTCTCGAGGATGAGGCGCCGCCAGGTGAAGGTGTCGCGCCGGAGCGGGTACACGTCGAGGAGCACGAGCACGGCGGGCAGGGTCATCACCGAGGCCTTGGACAGGAGTCCCCCCGCGAACAGCAAGAGGGAATAGGTCCGCCACCGGGGTTCGATGCGGTCGCCCGTCTCCAAGCCCCGCAGGTAGGCGAGGATCGCGGCGAGGAAGAAGAGGCCGCTCAGCACATCGCGCCGCTCGGTGATCCACGCCACCGACTCGACGCGCAGCGGGTGCACCGCGAACATGAGCGTGGCGGTCGCCGCCCCGAGAATCAGCGCCCCACGAGAGGCGGCCGGCATCGCGAGTCGGAGCAGGTGCCGCGAAACGAAGTAGAAGAGGACGGCATTGGTAGTGTGCAGCAGCAGATTCGTGAGGTGATAGCCGAACGGGTTCATGCCCCACACTGCGAAGTCGGCGCCGAGTGTCAGCCACGTCACCGGGATCCAGTGGCCCATCACGGTGGCGGTCAGCATCCAGCGGAGCTGCTGCCACCCGAGACCCCGATAGTACGGGTTCTCCAGGAAGTTGATGGGGTCGTCCCATTCCACGAAACCGGCCCGGAGAACGGGCAGGAAGACCACCGCGGTGGCGAGCGCGATCCCGACCGGGACGGCCCAGGAGGCGGTGCGGGATCGGGACATCACCGCGGCGTCACCCCGCGGCTAGGCACCCGTTGAGCTCAGATGCCGCCGGAACGCCTCGAGCGCCGCGGCCCCCACCGCGGTGTCCTGCTCGCCGTTGCCTCCGCTGATCCCGATGCCGCCGACCACCTCGCCGTCCACCTCGATGGGGAAGCCGCCCACGAAGACCGCGAAGCGGCCGGGATGCATCGCGTGGATACCGAAGGCCTCGTTGCCGGGCAAGGCGGGTCCGCTCGGCGGCTGGTTGAACTTGTGGGTGGCCCGGCGGTGCCCGGCGGCGGTGAAGGCCTTGGCGATGGCGATCTCCACCCCGGTGATGCGCGCGCCGGTCGTCCGATGGAGCGCGATCGGGTGGCCGCCGTCGTCGCAGACGCAGATGGTCTCGGGGACCCCGATCTCGCGCGCCTTCACCTCGGCGGCGGCCAGCAGCACGAGCGCGTCCTCCAGGGTGAGCCGCTTGACCGTGATCACGGCAGCTCCACGAAGATCGTGCCCGCGTCCACCCGAACCGGATAGATCGGCACGCCCGCGCCTCGGCCGGGGAAGAGGCACTGGCCGGTGCGTACGTCGTACATCCAGCCGTGCCACGGGCAGGCGAGCCGGCTCCCGGTGAGCTTGCCCTGGCTCAACGGGCCGCCCCGGTGCGAGCAGACGTCACCCAAGGCGTAGACCACATCGCCGACGCGGGCGAGGACGATCCGCGTGCCGTCCAGGTCGACCAGCTTGGGCTGCCCGG
>CAYYRT010000252.1:0-63295 GCA_964474055.1 uncultured Acidimicrobiaceae bacterium
AACCACGGATGCACTCATCTGATCGTTGGGCGCGACCACGCCGGACCGGGCTCTGACTCCACCGGCCAACCCTTTTACGGTCCCTACGAGGCCCAGGAGATGCTGGCCAAATACCAGGACGAGTTGGGCGTGGCGATGGTCGACTTCAAGATGATGGTGTACGCACCGGATCTGGACAAGTACATCCCCGAAGACGAGGTCCCGGAGGGCGTCAAGACGGTTTCGATCTCAGGAACCGACTTGCGCGACCGGCTGGCAACCGGGCGCGACATTCCCGAGTGGTTCACCTACCCCGAGGTCGCCACGGAGTTGCGCCGCACCCATCCACCCCGGGCCAAACAGGGAGTCACGGTGTTCTTCACCGGGCTCTCCGGGTCGGGGAAGTCGACGATTGCCAACGCATTGCTGGTCAAGCTCCTCGAGATGGGCGGACGGTCCGTGAGCATGCTGGATGGTGACCTGGTCCGCAAACATCTGTCCTCTGAACTCGGCTTCTCCAAGGAGCACCGCGACATCAACATCCGCCGGATTGGTTATGTGGCCTCCGAGATAACCAAGAGCGGTGGTATCGCCATTTGTGCACCCATTGCCCCGTACGACGCCACTCGCAAAGCCGTGCGAAGGCTGGTGGAGGCAGGCGGAGGATTCATCCTGGTACATGTCGCCACTCCACTCGAGATATGCGAGGAGCGGGACCGCAAGGGCCTCTATGCGAAGGCGCGGGCTGGTCTGATCCCGGAGTTCACCGGCATCTCCGATCCGTATGAGGAGCCCGCCGATGCAGAGGTGGTGATTGATTCGACCGCCTTCTCGCCCGACGAGGCGGCCAACCAGATCGTCCTCCATCTCGAGCGGCTCGGATACATCCGCGACACCGTCCTCGGTTGAGGTAACAAGGTGGGATGGGAAGCCTGGTTCTCCCTGGTTGTGGTCGTCGGCGTCCTGCTTGCTCTCGTCAAAGACCTGGTCGCCCCGGCCGTCGCCATGGCGGCCGGAATGGTTGCCGTCCTGGTGGCCGGAATCGTTACGCCGGCCGAGGCTCTGTCCGGGTTCTCCAATCCGGCCCCTTTGACCGTCGCAGGGCTTTTCATCCTGGCCCGTGCCGTCGAGAAGACCGGAGCGCTCACCCCGGTGGTCCGGGCGACGATGGGTGAGGGGTCTGGTGTTCGCCTTTCGTTGGCCCGCCTAATCGCTCCGACCTCGGTGGCGTCCGCCTTTCTCAACAACACACCGATCGTGGCGATGCTCCTGCCCCAAATTCGATCGTGGGCGGCGTCGCGGGGTCGGTCGCCTTCGCTCTATCTCATGCCACTGTCATTCGCAGCCCTGTTGGGCGGGGTAGTGACGCTCATAGGCACCTCCACCAACCTGGTCATTTCAGGCCTGCTCGAGGCATCCGGGCAACCCGGCCTGGGCTTTTTCGAGATGACTGCGGTGGGACTGCCCATCGCGATAGTCGGCGGTGTGCTCCTGGTGCTTCTTACCCCGATCCTTCTCCCGATCCGTCGGTCGGTCCGCGAGGAAACAGATGACGTTTCCCGCAAATTCGTCGTGGATATGGTGGTCGACCGGAATGGAGGCCTCAACGGAAAGACCGTCGAGGAGGCCGGCCTCCGTCATCTCCAGGGCTTGTTCCTCGCCACCATCGAGCGAGAAGGCGAGCTCATCGCTCCGGTCACACCGGAGACAGCATTGCATGGCGGCGACCGATTGCGCTTCGTCGGCAAGTCGGATCAGGTTGTCGACCTGCAAGCCACCCGCGGTCTCTCCTCCGCCGAGGCGGGCCACTTGATCGACCTCCAGAACGACCAGGCCCGGTACTTCGAGTCCGTGATCGGAGCTGATTCGACCCTGGTCGGAAAGACTCTGAACGAGGCGGAATTCCGGAGCCGTTACCAGGCGGCGGTGCTGGCGATTCATCGGGCCGGTCAGAGAATCGAGGCAAAGCTCGGCCAGGTTCCGCTAAGGGTCGGCGACACCCTGTTGTTGGTGGCCGACCGGGGCTTTCGGGAAAGATGGCGCGACCGCAACGATTTCCTCCTCATATCGACTCTTGGCGCCAAGCCCCCGGTTGCCACCAAACGGGCCTGGCTGGTGGGAGGGTTCACTCTGGGAATCGTCCTCACCGCCTCGCTCGGACTCTTACCCATCCTCAACGCCACCCTGCTGGCGGCAGTCGGATTGGTGGTTTTCCGGGTGCTGACGCCCGGTGAGGCGAGGTCGGCAGTCGATCTCGATGTGATCATCCTGATCGCCGCGGCCTTCGGAGTTGCTGCGGCGGTGGAAAGATCCGGTCTGGCTGAAGTAGTCGCGTCGGGATTGGTGGGTGCCTTCGACGGTTTGGGTCAACGAGGGGTGTTGTTGGGTGTGGTTCTGACGACGGTCATCCTCACGGCGGTAGTGAGCAACAACGCCGCGGCGCTGCTCATGTTCCCGATCGCGATCTCCGCCGCCGCCGCCACCGACATCGACCCCCGCGGTTTTGCGATCGCGGTAGCCATTGCCGCCTCCGTCGATTTTCTCACGCCGATCGGGTACCAGACCAACACCATGGTCTACGGCCCCGGCGGATACCGGTTCTTCGACTATGCCCGGCTGGGGGCGCCGTTGACTGCGATCGTGATGATCCTGACGGTTGTGATCGTTCCCTGGAGGTGGCCGGCGTGAAGGATCGATCCGACGATATCGCCCGTATCGGGGAGGCACTGGCGGTGGCCGGAGCTGTCCTGAGCCGATTCCGCTCGGGCCACCTCGAGGCCTCAACCAAGGCCAACTCAGACCCTGTCACCGAGGCTGATTTGGCGATAGACCGCGCGCTGCGCAAAGTATTAGTCCGTGCTGGTGAGGCCTGGCTTTCGGAAGAGACCGTCGATGAACCGGCCCGATTGGCAGCCTCGCGCGTGTGGGTGGTCGACCCTCTCGACGGCACCAAGGAGTTCGTCGAAGGCATACCCGAATGGTGCGTATCGATCGCCCTGGTCGAGGATGGTGAGGCCGTCGCCGGAGGTGTTCTCAACCCGGCGGCTGACTTCCTTGCCCTAGGTGCCGTCGGCCTGGGGTGCCGACTGAATGGTGTGGCCGTTCGCCCGAGCACACTGTCAGACCTTGCCGGGGCCAATGTCCTGGCCAGCCGAAGCGAAGTTCGGCGGGGTGAATGGAGTGCCTGGGAGGGCAGCGAGGTGGCGATAACGGCCATGGGCTCGGTTGCCTACAAACTGGCCAGGGTTGCCTGTGGCTTGGCAGACGCCACCTGGACCCTCGTCCCCAAACACGAGTGGGATGTGGCCGCTGGTGTCGCGCTCGTCCAGGCAGCAGGCGGTTGGGCCGTGAACCTGGAAGGTCGGGCCGTGATATTCAATCAGCCGCGACCCTGGCTGTCCGGGCTGATCGCCGCCGCTCCCGGACTGGCCGGCCAGCTTCAGCCCGAGTTCCTCCTGGCTCGAGCCGGCTCATCGTCACCGGGTCTGCGATGAACTATGCAGATCAGCCCACAGCAAGCAGGTGGTGACATGGACCGAACCGTTTGGGACGAGCGCCTGCTACCAGAAGTACTGGAGACCACGGCCCAATCGTTGGCCAGTTTGACCGGTGCCCGATTTCTGAGCCCGCAGTGGTCGGTTATGGAACGCATGGATCGCCGCAGCTCGACTGTGTTTCAGCTTCGCGTCCAAAGCAACACGGGACAATCCGCGGTCGTCTATTACAAGGTCTTCAAACCCAGGAGGTTCGATCGCGGGACAGACCGCCTTGAGGCGATAGGACGCTTCATTCCCCTTACCAACTCGCTGAATCGTCTTCTCGCCGGTACAGGCGTGCAGGCCGCTCCGGTCCTTGCCGTAGACTCCGAACACTTGACCGTGGTAAGCCTGGCGATGGAGGGATACCCACTCAAGCAGGCCTACCGGGACCGTGATCGAGGGATGCTCGACTCAACCCTCATGGCGGTCGGAGC
Organism: uncultured Acidimicrobiaceae bacterium; assembly: GCA_964474055.1. Classification (GTDB taxonomy): domain Bacteria; phylum Actinomycetota; class Acidimicrobiia; order Spongiisociales; family ZC4RG35; genus JAICND01. The sequence continues at coordinate 3,953 of CAYYRT010000252.1, forward strand.
AACTTGCCGCAGGATCGAAGCCATCACTCGGACCGGGAACCAGAAGCCCGAACCAATCGCCCTCGTCATGGTCGAACGACACCTTCATCGATTTCGGGACGTGTTCTCAAGTGTTCCTTCAGGAGAGGATCTCTTGCGTGGGTTGGCAGAGCAGTCGCTCGCAAACCCCGAGTCGACAGCGTTCGCACATGGCGATCTAAGCAACGGCAATATCCGGTGTGGGCTCGCAAATGTGGGGATCATCGACTTCTCTTGGGTCTCGCGACCAGTTGGATACGACCTTGCGAGAATGGTCTTCCGAACCTACCTCGAACCTAAGGTCCGAACATCAATGAAGCTCAACCTGATCGGCAAGCTTTTCGAGGGATATGGGCCCGATGGCCTGGCCGTCGACCCCACGTGGCGCCTGGTTCGAGCGCTCACGATGACAACCTTCCTCAGTCGCCCAGGAGTTACTTCAGCGGTGCTTCGCACCAGAGTAAAGCATCAGCTTCGGACACTCCTGCAGGAAGGCGACCCCCTGCTTTTGGGTCGTTAGCCGGCGAAATCCGAGTCAAGCGACCACGGCCAGGGAGCGATCGGCCACATTCAGGGGCTTCACCCCGCCTTCGGTAACGGTGACAATGTCTTCGATGCGCACACCGAACCTGAGGGGCAAATAGATCCCGGGTTCGACTGAGAAACACATTCCTGGTTCGAGTGGCTCCTCGTTGCCGCTCACCAGATAGGGGTGTTCATGTGTTTCAAGTCCAATTCCGTGCCCGGTACGGTGGATGAAGTACTCGCCGTAGCCGGCGTCCTCAATCACACGGCGGGCGGCGGCATCTATCGCCTCGGCGGCGACACCTGGTCGCACCGCTGCTATTGCGCTGGCCTGGGCCGCTTGCACCACTCCGTGAACTTCAACCTGCTCCCGGCTCGGCGGGCCTATCGAAAAGGTGCGCGTGCAATCGGAACCATATCGACGGACCTTTCCACCGAAGTCGACCACCACCATGTCGCCTTGCTCCAACAGTCGGTCGCCGGGCTCGTGGTGGGGTGAAGCGCCATTGGGGCCGGAGGCCACTATCCAAAAGGAAGCCATATCGTGACCCTCCTCGACGGTCATCTCAGTGACTCGATGAGAGAGGTCCCGCTCGCTTCTGCCCGAGAACCGCTCCTCCTTGAGCCGAACAACCACCCGGTCAGCTGCGGCTGCCGCCTCTGAAAGTGCAGCGATTTCGGAAGGGTCTTTCCGTATCCGCAGCGGCCGGGTGACCTTCGTGGCCGAGGCGAATTCGGTAGTCGGCATCTGTTCCATCAGCCGTAACAAGAAGTACGACCAGGTCTGATCACCGATCGCCGCCAAAGCCGCTCCCTTGGCCAGTTCGGCGACGATGGCGACCGGATCCTCGGTTTCCTGCCACGGTCTGATTCGAAAAGGACCTTCCTCTACACGTGGAGCCTCGAGTTGTGGCACCAGCAGGATCGGCTCTCCTGCCGGGGAGAGAACCAGCATGGTGAGACGCTCCATCGGAGTTGCCTCGTAACCGGTCAAATAGGGAAGGTCGGCTCCTAAGGAGAGAAGAAGGACATCGACATGATGTTTGGCCATTTGGACCCGTGCCCGGGCCATCCGATCTGCGTAGTCGAACATGGCCTAAAAGCCTACAAACCTCTCGCACTACTCTCACCAGTGGTGCCCACTCGTTATCTGTTGATTCTTTCGGCGATTGCTGCCGTCGCAATTCTGATAGCAGGGGCAATCTGGCTGCTTGGTCTGCTCGCTTGACCGTGGTGACCACGCTCCATCGACTGCTAGTTTGTCGAACCTTGACCTTCCGCCCCCGCTGCTTGTGATCTTTACCGAAACACCACTGTCGGGGGCCTTCATCATCGATCTAGAGCCCCGTCATGACGACCGCGGGTTCTTTGCCAGGGTGTGGAGTCTCGACGAATTCGAGCGGCATGGTTTGAATACCCGAATAGTCCAGTGCAACACGTCTTTCAACCACGCGACTGGCACGATCCGGGGTCTTCATTTCCAGAGGCCCCCTCACGCCGAGGTCAAGGTCATTCGTTGCATTCGCGGCGCAATCTGGGATGTCATCGTCGATCTCCGACCTCACTCCGCCACCTACATGAAGTGGTTCGGCATCGACTTGACGGCTGGCAATAGGCGAACGTTGTACGTGCCGGAGAACTTCGCCCACGGGTATATCACTCTGGAGTCTGAAACCGAGACCTTCTATCAGGTGTCGGAGTTCTACTCACCCGACCACGAGGCAGGAATCCGTTGGGATGACCCCGCAATTGGTATCACCTGGCCGATCGAGCCCTTAGTGGTCTCAGCAAAGGACGCAGCTCATCCAGACTTCACGGGTTAGTCCCGTATGAAATGATCATCGTCGATCAAGCTCTTAAGGCCCGCGACCTCGCCGGCCACCCGATCAGGGTCGGAATGGTCGGCGCTGGGTTCATGAGTCGGGGAATCACACTCCAGATGCAGTCCACTCCCGGGCTGCGACTTGTGGCGATTGCCAACCGCACCGTTTCCCGGGCGGCTGCGGTCTTCGCCGAGGCTGGAGTGACAGCGCCGGAAGAGGTAAACGACCTCGGCGCCCTCAATCGCGCTTTGGCAGGTTCGCGAACTGTTGTTACCCAGGACCCGTTGCTTCTGTGCCGGTCTGAACACATCGATGTTTTGATCGACGTAACGGGCACCGTCGACCATTCGGCCTACATCGCCCTCGAGGCGATTCGCCACAAGAAGCACCTCGTGCTCATGAATGCCGAGCTGGACGGCACCCTCGGACCGATCCTCAAGGTATATGCAGACAGGGCCGGAGTGGTCATCACCAACGCCGATGGGGACCAGCCCGGCGTGCTCATGAACCTGTTTCGATTCGTCAAAGGGATAGGGGTGCGTCCGGTGTTGTGCGGAAACATCAAGGGCTTGCACGATCCTTATCGGAACCCCACCACCCAGCGGGGATTTGCGCAGCAGTGGGGCCAGAACCCGTACATGGTCACGTCTTTCGCCGATGGGACCAAGGTCTCCTTCGAGCAGGCCATCGTTGCCAACGCCACCGGGATGCGAGTGGCACGGCGAGGAATGTTGGGACCCGAGGTCCCGGTGGGAACGTCGATCCAGGAGGCTGCCAACTGGTACCCACACGACCTCCTCCTCGATGGCCCGGGAATAGTCGATTACGTCGTGGGGGCAGTGCCCAGTCCAGGAGTTTTCGTGCTCGGCACCCACGATGACCCCGTGCAGCAGCATTACTTGAAGCTCTACAAGATGGGCGACGGTCCTGTCTACTGCTTCTACACGCCCTACCACCTCTGTCATTTCGAGGTGCCCAACACCGCCGCCCGCGCGGTGTTGTTCGGTGATGCAGCAATCGCCCCGCTATCGGGGCCGCTGGTCGACGTCATCACAGCGGCCAAAGTTGACCTTGAGGCCGGAGACGAGATCGACCAGTTGGGCGGTTACAAGACTTATGGGCTGGCGGAAAACTCTGACGTGGCTGCCTTTCAGCGGCTGCTACCAATCGGCCTGGCGGAGGGATGCACGGTGACGAGGGCTGTTCACAAAGACGAGGTACTCACTTACGACGACGTAACCCTTCCAACGGGCCGACTAAGCGACCAGCTCCGCGATGAGCAACGCGCCCATTTCGGCTAAGCCACCGCGGGTAATAGGCGTCATCCCGGCGGCAGGTTGGGCGACCCGACTCGGGCTTACCGATAGGTCCAAAGAGATGTTGGAGGTGAGGGGGCGACCTGTGATGGACTACCTCGTCGAACGAATGAAGGTGGCTCTGCCTGATGCGATCCGCGTCATAACCCGACCACAAAAGCGCGACGTCATCGCTCGATCTCACCATCTCGGCCTGCAAGTCATGACTGCCGAGACTCGGTCAGCTGCCGACTCGATCGAGATCGCGAGCGCAGATCTTGACCCTGAAGACCTGGTCTTGATCGGCTTTCCCGACTCGATCTGGGAGCCTGTGGACGGCTTCCGCGTCCTGCTCGATCACCTGACGGCGGAGCGGTCAGTAGTCCTGGGACTCTTCACCTCCGACGCGGCCGAGCGATCAGATGTCGTCACCGTCGATGACTCCGGGGTGGTGCACCAGATCCTCGCCAAACCATCGCCTCCACCCTCGAAGCTGATCTGGGCCTGTGCCGTCGCCAGGAGGTCGGCTCTGGAAGGGATTGGCTCGTTCGAGTATCCGGGAGAACACTTCGCCAACCTATGCGCAGAGGGTGTGGTCGGCGGGGTGTGGCTCTCCGACAGCTATCTCGACATCGGCACCCGGGACGCCCTCGAAGCCGTTCAGCCGCTAAAGGACTCCGGCTCCGACCGAGGCCCGGGCTCCGGCGGCGTGATAGGAGGATCGCACCAGGGGCCCTGACTCGACGTGGGGTATCCCGATCCCCTCTCCAAAGGCCTTGTAGTCCTCGAACTCGTTGGGATGCACGTATCGATGGATAGCGCGGTGGCGAGCGGTAGGACGGAGATACTGGCCGATGGTGACGATGTCGATGCCAACTGCGCGCATGTCCGCCAGTGCACCGAGCACCTCCTCACGGGTTTCGCCCATGCCAACGATCAGGCCCGATTTGGTGAGACCCTCGGGCCTCAACCGCTTCGCTCGAGCCAGGAGGGCAAGAGACCGTCCATAGTTAGCTGACGTACGAATTTCTCTCTGCAACCGAACCACGGTTTCGGTGTTGTGATTGAGCACTTCTGGCTCGGCCGCCATGACGGTTTCGAGGGCCGCCTGGTCACCTTTGAAGTCGGGGATGAGAACTTCGATTTCACAATCGGGGCTCAATCGCCGGGTCTCCCGGATCGTGGCGGCAAAGATCCCGGCACCACCATCGGTGAGGTCGTCACGGTTGACCGAGGTGATCACTGCATGCCGCAGCCGCATCTGTTTGATCGCCTCCGCCGCCCGAAATGGTTCGAGTATGTCGAACTCGGTTGGTTTGCCGGTCGTTACGTTGCAGAAGCCACAGGCGCGGGTGCAGCGGTCACCGAGGATCATCAAGGTGGCGGTGCCCATCCCCCAGCACTCGTAGATGTTCGGGCAACCTGCTTCTTCGCAAACGGTGTGCAGCTCAAGGCCCCGCATGAGCTTCTTGAGCGCGAGATAGTCCCCGTCCATCCGGGCTGTGACCTTCATCCAATCTGGTCGGGGTGGTTCGCCCGGCAAACGGCCGTTGATCAAGACCGGCTCGCTCTGGCGCCGCTCGGGCGAGAAGGTCCCGGCCGCGAGCAGACGATCGACTTCGAACTCCTTGACCCGCCCCTGGCCCCGCACAAACGCGGCCTGCTGGGCCTCAACCGACTGGTAGGAAAACACGTCCTTGAAGTGGGGCACCAGCACCTCAACCGCCTCTTCCAGTGTGACCCGCCTGCCGACCAGTTCGGAGAGGGAGGTGACCGCCCGATCAGAAATCCCGCAAGGATTCATCCTCCCAAAGTAAGACATGTCCGGATCCAGGTTGAGGGCGAAGCCGTGCATTGTGACCTGGCGGGCGACCCGGACACCGATAGCCGCCACCTTGCCTCGATCGGTCCATACCCCTGTGTAACCGGCCTCGGCCCATCCCTTGATGCCAAAGGATGCGAGCGTCCTGATGAGGACCTCTTCGAGGCGCCTGACATACGGGACGATTTGTTTGGGATCGGCCAGGCGCAGAATTGGATAACCGACCAGTTGTCCAGGTCCGTGGTAGGTGATATCCCCGCCCCGATCGACGTAGTGGATCTCGGCGCTGATCTCACCCAGGAGTTCTGCCGGCATCAGCAAGTTGGAGCCATTGCCATTTCGGCCCACCGTGTAGACGTGGGGATGCTCGAGGAGCAGGAGGTAGTCGTCGGCCCGGCCCTCCACCCGCCCTTCCCAAATCGCCCGTTGGAGATCCCATCCCTCGAGATACGGCAGCCGCCCCAACCACCGAACGCGCAGTTGGCTACTCACGACTCACGACTCACGTCAGTTCCTGCTGCCAGTCCCACTCCTCGAGGTTTTGGCGAATCCTCTGCAAGAACAACACGGCGGTGGAACCGTCGAAGGCCCGATGGTCCCAGGACAGACCGAGATAGCCGATGTGGCGAATGGCGATCGTGTCCTGGCCTTCCGGAGTGGTGACCACGGCCGGTCGTTTGGTGACCGTGTCGGTGGAGAGAATGCCCGTGTTGGGCACGTTGATGATCGGCGCCGACATGAACGATCCGAAGGGGCCCGGATTGGTGATCGTGAAGGTCGAACCCGAGACGTCGTCCGGTTCGAGCTTGCCTCCGCGGGCCTTCTCGGCCAACTCGCGGATCTTCCTGGCCAGACCCACCAGGCGCAGGCCGTCGGCGTTCCTGATGGTCGCAACAATCAGACCCTTCTGATTCAGATCGATGGCAATCCCAAGGTTGACTGTGCGGTGATACACGGCCTTCTTCTCGTCGAGGAAGAAGGAACTGTTCACCACCGGGTACGTCTTGAGGGCGTCGATCGTTGCCCGGGCTATGAAAGGAAGGTAGGTGAGGGAGAAACCCTCCTCTTTCTTCCACGCTTCCGACCGAGCTTGGCGGACCCGTTCAACCCGCTCGTAGTCGACCTCCACGGACGTCCACACATGGGCGGCCGTCTGCTTCGCCTTGATCAAATTCTCGGCGGTTCGGACCCGTAGGCGGTCCACGGGAATCTCCTCAGAGCCGGTGGCAACCTCGGGCTGCGGAGGTGCCATCGGGGCCGGCGCCTCGGGGGCCTTGAGAGTTGGCGGTGGGGCCACCGGAGATGGCGCAACGGCTGGCGCCACCGCAGGGGTGGCGGCAGGAGTTGGTGCGGTAGGTTCCTGGGACAGGTAACCCTCAACATCGCGCCGGGTGATCCGGCCCCCCTCCCCTGTTCCGCTCACCTTGCCAAGATCGACATCGTGTTCCCGGACCAACCGCCGCACCACAGGTGACAACACCTCGCGAGACGCCTCGGTTGGGGGTACCACTGGGATGACAGGTGCAACGGGAGGAGTTGGTGCTGCGGGTGGCGCAGGCGCCGGATCTGGAGCAACTGGCGCCGGCTCCGGTGCAGGAGGCGCCGGATCTGGAGCAACTGGCGCCGGATCTGGAGCAACTGGCGCCGGCTCCGGTGCAGGAGGCGCCGGTTCCGGATCGACCGCCACCTGGGACGAGGGCGACGCAGGTTCGGGAGTTGCTTGAGGCTGTGCCGCATCTGGCGGAGTGGCGGCGGCTGGTTGGGCCCCTGGCTCTCCGATCACGGCCAGCCGGGTACCCACCCCGACGGTCTCCCCCTCCGGGACCAGGATCTCAAGGATCACTCCCGAGATCGGCGACGGAACTTCGGTATCGACCTTGTCGGTTGAGATCTCCAACAGGATTTCGTCAGTGGCGATGTTGTCGCCGACCTTTTTGGCCCAGCGAAGAATCGTCCCTTCAGTAACGGTCTCTCCGAGCTGGGGCATGGTGACATCGGTTGCCATACGATCGAAGCCTCCTAGTGCAGACTCTTGCCGGCCGCCGAGAGCAAGGTCTCGCCTACCGCTTCCGAGAGGGTGGGATGGGCGTGGATAAAAGCGGCCGCCTCAGAGGGGTACGCCTCCCAGCCCACCGCATACATGAGTTCGTGGATCAGTTCACCGGCCTGAGGCCCTACCACCGTGGCTCCGAGAATCGCTCCGTTCTTGGCGGAAACGATCTTTACGTTCCCACGGTTCTCTCCGACGATGATCGCCCGGGCAACTCCGGCGAAGCCATGATTGTGGACCTCAACCTCGATGCCCCTTTCGACCGCCTGGGCCTCGGTAATACCGACTTCGGCGAACTCGGGATGGGTGTAGGTGACTCTCGGGATGGCCGGGTAGTTGACGGGGTCGGGTGTGCCGGTGCCGATGTGGGTGACCGCCGCAATCGCCTCGGCAAAGCCCACGTGGGCAAGTTGGGGTGTTCCTGCCACTACATCCCCCACTGCATATACACCGGGGGCCGCGAGCATCGTGCTCAGATCGGTCTTGATGAACCCCCGCTCCAACACGACTCCGGCGGTCTCGAGGCCGATCCCCTCGGTGTTGGGACCCCGGCCAACCGCCATGAGAACTACGTCGACCTCTACCTGCTCACTCCCAAACGGGACCACCACTGACGACGGACCGATTCTGGGGGCATCGACTCTTCGTTCGAGATAGAACCGAACCCCTTTGCGGGTCATTTCCCGCTCGAGCACCTTGACCGAGTCGGAATCGGCGCCAGGAATGATCTGGGGCAGCATCTCGATGACGTGCACTTCCGTACCTACTCCAGCCAACAGACTGGCGAACTCACAGCCAATCACTCCCCCACCAATGATCGCTACCCGTTCAGGACGGGCCGGCCAGTCCAGGGCATGGTCGGAGGTGACGATCCGATGACCGTCGACCGGATAGGTGGGCAGGGTGCGCGAATAGGAGCCGGTGGCAACGATGACATTGCGGCCTTCCAGGCGCTGCTCCCCCTCAGCTCCGGACACGACCACTGTGTTCGGGCCGTCCAGACGACCCCGTCCCGTGATGACATCGACTTTGCGCTTCTTCAACAGCCCGGTGACGCCCCGGACCAGGCCGTCGACACTTTGATTCTTCCTGGCTAGAGCCGCCGCCCAGTCGAGTTCAGGCTCGGAGGTGATTACACCGAAGTCGGAAGCGTGTTGCACAGTGGCATAAACCTCGGCGATCTGCAGCCACTGTTTTGCGGGTATACATCCGCGAAGCAGACACGTACCTCCCAGACGCTCGTCGGTGACCAGAGCCACCGATAGGCCGTAATTGTGGGCAAACAACCCGGCGGCATAACCCCCGGGGCCTCCACCAACTATGACGATGTCGTGCAATAGGACCCCTTCTAGGCCAGCGACTACGAACGGGGACCGAGCCTAGCTTCCAGGTGGCGCCGTCTTCTGCGGACAAGCCAGCCGACGAGAAAGGCAGTCAACAAGCCTCCAACGAAACCGATCGCGGTCAGGGCCAATCCCCGACGGCCCCCAAAAACCGCGGCGATGATCCGATCTGTGGCGCTCTGCACCTGACCCCCGGCCAAATATATGGCGATCCTTTCTGCCTCGGTCCGGCTTAGACCCAAGTTCGGCATTTGCGCGTCGGGATTGTCGAATCTTGGTTCGAGAAGTCGGTAGGTCACCCACAAGGCGGCACGCGTCCCACCTCTCGTCTCGAGAATCTCCGCCCGTTCGTCTCTCCAGGAGCTGAACGGCTCTTCGTTGAGCTGGTCCAAGTCTTCGACAAGCTGGCGATACTCGGGCGAGTCGAGCCGTGTCCTGATTCGAATCCCCAGGGTGTTGCGGTCAAGGGCCGGCCCTACCGCTCCTCCCACGCCACCCAACTGGTGACAAGACCGGCAGCCGTAACGAATCATCAGTTCCTCGGCGGCACCTGTTTCCAAACCGTATGGATAGGCAGCTTCGGGGTCATGGCGTATCCGGAAAACGGTGCTTACCCCGTTTCGGTCGGGGATCACCGGTGCGAAGTAGAGACCATCGGGGCCAAAGGCCATACCTGCGACATTCTGGTCACCGGTATCGCGCCACTTGACTAGGTAGGTCTGACCGGCCGTTGCGCGGTCGGCCGCAAGGTCGTACGGCAACATCACCACCCCGGCGCCGTCATCCACCGAGGCGGCGACGTAGAACGCTTCCTGGAACGACTGGGGGAACAGGTCCGATCCCCTGGGATATCGCTCCAATTGAACCGGTCCCAGGGCCGGGGACATGACTACATCCGCCGCTGCCCCGATGCTGGCATCGGTCCCGTCCCACAAATAGTCGCCGCCCGATTCGACTCTAAGGAAGCGATCGATCACGGGTCCGTTGTCAGCCACGAAGACCTCTCCTTCGACCACATCCAGTCCAAAGGGGTTGCGCAGTCCCAGCGCCCAAACGAAGGGTGCTGATCCTCCTCCTTCTGGGAAGGGATTGTCCGGGTATGGCAATCCGTCGAGGGTCATTTTCACGACCTTGCCGAGAAGCTGTTCGCGATCACGACTGAACCGCGGATTTGCTCCATCACCCACGCTGACGTAAAGAGCGTCGCCTTCGACCTGGCAGGGACCGATCTGATGAGACAGGGCCGAGGGAAAACCGGCGAAGATGTGATCGAGGTTGAGCTCTGTGACCGAGCCGGTGAATGTGCTAGCCGATGCCTGGAATCGGGTCATCCCGTTCTGTAGGAACCCGCGCACATTTCGATGCGAGTAAGTCGCAAAGACGTATCCGTGCTCGGGAGCGACACATAGCCCCGCGAGACCACCTTCCCCCGCTAAATCGGGATATTCGGCCGTGGGGTCGAAGGTTCCCACCTCCGCAAACTGGGTTACTGACCTGTCGTTGGATACAACTTTGATCGATCCGCGCAACTCGGTCACGAAATACAGCGGGTCGCCCGGCTGCCCGCCGGGCCGGGGGACGAAGGTCAAGGAGGTGGGCAACACCAAGCCAGACGCATCAGCTTCGATCGTGAATCCCGGCGAAGCTCCCCATGACTCCCGCCAGTCGTCTGCGTTGTCGGCGGTGGCAGCCGTGCTTGCGATGACCACAACTATGAGGACCGGCCCGGCGATCGCGAAAGCTGCCCACAAGCGCGACCTACCAGTCACTGATCACCCATCGCGTGAAGGTTCAGCTCCAAGGAGCTGAGGACTCGCAGGGCGTAGGAATGATCCACCACCCCCTCGATGTGCTCCCTCCACAGTCTCATCAGGTCCACGTATGGCACGATGGCCCGCGCCTCGAGGTCTTTGACAGCTTGGGTCGCAAAGGCTGCGTAGCTGGTCTTGGCTCTGAGAGCGTTCGCGTAGTCGAGTTGTTGGATGTCGTCGAGCCTGGGCCGACCTGCCAGCTTCAGCAAGCGCCTCCTTACCTTTGCAATGCCAACCCGGAAGCCGGGAGCGTTGACTCCCAGGCCATAGTTGCCCTGGATCGGAAACTCGAACATCTTGGGGAAAGCCGCTTCGAGAATACGCGGATAGATCGGTTGCTCGGCTCGATGCCGCCACGGCAGGCCGAGCATGTAGCTCTTGAACTCCGTCCGAGCGTAGGGGTGCGCCTCCCGGAACAGTCGCCAAGGTGGGTGTCCTATGCGAAAGCTCTGGCGGCCAGCTATCTCGATCTGATCGTCGAAGCCCACAAGATTGGGGGCGACCACGGATCCATCCGGAAAAATTCCCCCAACGTTCCAGGACGGCTCAAACAGTTCGACGCTACGGGCAGCCCGGTTACTACGTAGGAAATTGGAGACTGCTTCCTCCCAGGTAGAGCTGGGTCGAGCTGGAAGCCGCTTGCCGGCGAGGACCCCTCCAAGGAAGCCCGTCCAGAATGTCGCATCGGGGCCGACCAGGCTGCGCAGCAGGAAGCTGAGGTACTTTGCGTCGGCCATCGGTATGGGCAATTGCGTATGGGCGGAACGGGCGTAGTCCACCAATCGACGCATGTCCCACAACACCTTGGTGGCATCGAGTCGTTCGCTGGCTACTCCTGCAAACCTGGCCAACCGCGACGGGATCTCGAAATCGAGCGAGCCAGGTGTACCCAGCGTCAGCGTGGTAATTTCGCTGGCCTGCAGAAGAGAACGCAGGGCGCCAAAGACGGCTCGGGAGTCGTAGCCGCCACTGAGGAGGACGGCCTGAGTGGGAGTATCCGCTCCGGCCAAGGAAGCTTGCACTGCCTGAAGAAGGCGCCTTACTCCCTCCTTGACGAGAGCCGATTCGGACGCTCTCTCGGCCCAAGCCTGTACCGAGGCAGTGTCGCAATCGTTGAGAAGGCCGCCACCATGAGCTGCTATGTCACCATATGACGCCCCAAAATACAGGTAGGACTGAAGGGCGTTCCGATCGAGGAATGACGGGTTGCCACCGATACCATCTGTTGTTTTCAACAGTCAATCAAGATAGTCGCTGCGGCCATACCCTTCACTAGGACAGGAACACGATGATCATCGACGGCACCTCGATCCCGTCCGGAACGACGTTACGCGCGTCCGTCTGTGTGGTGGGCGCGGGCCCGGCTGGTATTGCGGTTGCCCGAACCCTGGCAGCATCTGGATTGGACGTCATCGTGATTGAGTCCGGGGGGGTTCAACCGATGCCCGAGGCGCAACAATTGAACCGCGGGCTGAGCATTGGTTATCCATATGCACCACTGGTCGAAACCAGGGCTCGAGGTTTCGGTGGATCGGCGCTGGCGTGGGACCTAGAGATGCCCGGCGGCCGAGGAGCTCAGTATCGGCCCTTGGAACCATTTGATCTCGAGCTGCGCCATTGGGTGCCCAATAGCGGTTGGCCCATTTCACACGAGGAGATACAACGCGAGTTGGCTCAGGCCGCCGAGTGGTGCGGACTCGATGCTGCTGAGTTTCGACCACGAGAGGCTCAAGGATTTACCGAGGCCCTCGAGCCGCCGGACTTTGAAGCAGTTCTATTCCGAGCGGGGCTTGCAACCGCGCACACTAAGGAGCCTCTTGAGGAATTGGCGAGGTCAACTCGGATAACTCTGGTCACCGCGAGGTCAGCAATCGAGCTATTGACAGACCAATTGGGTCAGCAGGTGGTGGCTATCCGGGCTGCGGGGCTAGACGGACGCAGCATGAGGGTTGAGGCCGGCATTTACGTATTGGCTGCCGGGGCCATCGAAAATGCTCGCCTCCTTCTCGTCTCGGCTCAAGGAGAAAGGGCAGGAATCGGCAACGGCCACGATTTAGTCGGCCGGTTTTTTATGGAGCACCTCCACGTGTGGACAGGAGTTGTCCAACATGGCCACATCTCCGCCAACGAGTCGCATCCCGAGACGTCAATCGGTGAAGAGGGCGTCGGCCTCGTGCGACGCAAGTACGCATTGAGTCCCAGGACGCAAGAGCGCCACGGAGTCCTCAGCGCAGTCATGATGCTGAGAACGCGGCCATGGGAGTCTTCTCTGGCTTTCCTTGCCCACCACGGTCCCACTCCTGAGGCCATCGAGATGATCACGCGAGACCGCCCCAACGTTTGGAAGCTGCGTTGGGCTCGCAGCCTCCTCAAAGAACGGTCGGCTGTACCAATCTGGTTGTGGAGGCATCTCCAATGGAGGCTCGCACAACAGGCTCTGCCAAAAGACCAACAGGGCAGCTCCTGTGTAGTCATGTATGTCCATGCTGAACAGCAGCCCAACCCCGACAGCCGGGTTGTCCTCTCCGACGAAGTTGACGCCCTCGGACTGCGACTGATGGACCCTGTTTGCCGACGGGCAGACCTCAACTGGCGGCTCACCGAAATGGATTTCTCGACCTTGAGAACCATCCAGAAACTGGCCACCAACCAACTTCAATCGAAGGGTTATGGGCGGGTAACAGGTCGACTGCGGGCCGATGGAGAAATAGCAGGGATTGGCGGTGGCTCCCATCACATGGGCACCACGCGGATGTCGGCCTCGCCAAGGTCAGGGGTCGTCGATATCGACGGCAAGGTGCACGGTGTGGGCAATCTGTATGTAGCCGGATCATCGGTATTTCCGACTGTCGGATACGCCAATCCGACGCTCACAATCGTTGCCCTAGCAATCCGTCTCGGAAAGCACCTGGTCAATGCCCTCAAGGACTCGGGTTACCAAGTCCGGCCCGGGTAGCCTGGTGGCTGGGACTGGGTGAAGAGTTATATGGACGACGATGATCTGCCCGATTTTCTCGGTGTGGGTGCCCAGAAATGCGGCACTACCTGGCTTCATGTCCAATTGGTGCGGCACCCTGAATTGTGGCTCCCAAGGTGGAAGGAAATCCACTACTTCGACCAGAAGATGTACCTCCGCTGGCCCCTGGCTGCCTACATGCTGAAAAGCGACGCCCACCGGTGGCGCGAACGGTTGGCCAAGGACCTCAAAGCCAATTGGGGGGACCGCGATTGGCAGGGCTTTCGGGGCAGCCTGCGCCAGCACCTGGGCCGCCCCTCCCCTGACTGGTACCGGCGAAACTTCGTCGAAGGACGAGGCCGAGTTAAGGGTGAGATAACACCTGCCTACGCGACCTTGACCCTTGAGCAAGTGCATAGGGTGAAGGAACTCGTGCCCGCGGCCAAGATTATTTTCCTGATGCGCTCACCTATCGAACGGGATTGGTCAGCCTCCTTGATGCTGACCCAGAGAGACTCGGGCACACCAGCTCAGGCCGTGGAGGCAGATGTCCGGCGAATTGTCAGCCGCGACAGGGTGGCCGCCCGGTCGGATATGCACTCAGGGTTCAACCGCTGGGCAGATCAGTACCCGTCGGAGCAGGTCTACCTCGGATTCCTCGAAGATGTGCATTTCCATCCAGAACAAATCCTCAACTCGATCTATCGGTTTCTCGGCGTCTCCGAAGTAGAGGTGCCACCGGAGGCCAAAGACAAGGTGCATTCCCGGTCGGGCCGAACAATTCCGCTTTCGGCGGCCCGCTTCTTAGCTGAACGCAACCTCGCCCAGCTCGAGAAGCTGGCTAACCAGTTTGGCGGCTATACGGTGTTGTGGCTGGAGGTCGCCAGGTGGCTCATCGACCAACAGGGCGACGAGGCTATCCCCTATCCACTCTGGAACCTTCCCGTTTGGCAAGAAAGCGCTCGCCAACACCGCATCGAAGCAGGATCCTGGTTTCAAAGCAGAAGCCTCGCTCCATCGCCGACCCTTTAGGGTTTCCTGTCGACCAGGGCGAATCCCCTGAACGAAAGAACCCTAGAACGTGTAGCCGTACTCTTTAATTCTACTTCGGTACGTCCGCTCGACGATTTTGCGAGCCAAGGGGGTGTAGTACTCGCGATAGTCGCGTGGGCGATTGCTCGTTGGGTGAATGTGAGGGATTTCGATCGGTCCAAAACCGAGGCGCTTCAGAACGGTGTCGAAATCAGCCTGGAGCGATTCGAACCTCATCACGAAGTCCATGCCGACTGAGTGACTGGTGTCCTGGTTCTCGCTTCGAAGCGCTCTGGGAACGAAGAATGACCCGATGTGCCCTCTCGTGTACCGATAGACAAGCCAATCGGTGAAGGTGGCTTCGTGTGCGACTTTGATGGAGCTAACGAACAGATCGCTGTGATGTCCCCATCGGCCCTGAATGTCGGGCGGTGGGCCATCGCTCGATCTCATCTTGACGTAGAGAGATACCTCAGAATCGAACGGACTGCGCACGGTTGTGAATTTAAAGAGACCCTGGGAAACCTCCGGCGTGAGCTGGCCAAGCTCAAGCAGCTCCTTCAATTTGGCGTGCTTGCGGCCTATCTGCTTGCCACCGAGTTGGGGTACCAGCACTCCTTCGGCTACCGCCGTGCAACCGGTGCGAGGCCGTTGGATAAAAAGAAACTTCTGACCAATAACCGCCAATCCCAACCCCTTTGCCGATCTCTCGCTGGAGATTCTACTCAATCGGGTGGTGCGGTCGGCCGAAAAGACAAGTGCGAGACGGTCTCGCCCTTATGGAGAGGGCCTGAATAGGGTTGCCCCGCGACGTGGAGGACGTTCGGGTGCCGCCACAGGCGCCCGAAGCTCCAAGTCTGCCCCTTTGGAGGGATCAATGAAGAACATCACCGCACACGGCGTCCTGCGACGCCTGGCAGGTCTCGCCACCGCATCCTTGTTGGTGTTGTCAACTTTCGTGGTCCTAGACGACAATGTCGCCAGCGAGGTCGCCGGCCGCCAAGCCTCCATCGGCGAACTAAGCCACAACGACACGGCCTCGGGCTCCCTTCGCAAATCCACCACGACAGAAGCAAACCGAACGACAACTACCTCGGCTCTATCGACCCCTACCCTCCAAAGCACATCGACACTCCCCGCCACCACTGCCGCCACCACTGGCGCCACCACGGCTCTCGCTCCGACCACGGCGCCCATTACCACCACCCCGGCTGTGGCAACCATGGCAGCCCAGCAGATACCCGCCACAGTTCCGCATCCGAAATGCCGGAAAACAAACTGCTACCTCATACATCTCGGATCCATAGACGACCCCAACACCCCACAGGTGGAGGCAAAGCGTGGCTGGTGGAACGCTCCCTACATCGGTACAGGCAAAGAGGGTTCGGGGGCACTGCCATATGTCGCTGACTCTCGTTGGATCGAAGGGGATCGCATCGCCTATCGCTGCGCATACGGGTTCCTCACCCGGAACGGTGAAGTGATCGGACGGTTCACTTTTGTCCGCGCCAGCGGCTACAGCTTCATCAACGATCGTTACATGCAAGAGGGCTTGAGGTTTTGGGACGGATCGAGTCAAAACGGAACGGGCAACTCGAAGTCCCGGGCTCAGGCCTACAACCACAATTGGTGCGACACGATCCTCTCCCAGGAGTATGTACCTGATACTCGTCCTGGTCAGTTACCGCGGGTGGTGTTCTGGCAGGGCGGCGAGGTGGTTGAGATTCGCGACTACCGGACTGTTTCGGCTGCGTCTGGTATCAAGTTCCGCGTGACCGACGTAACAGGTCCGTTCACCTCTGACGACGGGGGAGGTCGGTCAGTGCAGGTGTCCAACCGGGTGACTGTCGTCGCTTACGAGAACGACCTGCCCGTGGTCGTTGTCTACTACGACGCTTTGGGATCGGGTCAAGTCTCAGTCGACTTTCCGTAATTCCGCCAGCCGCTAGTAGCCACCGAGGATGCCCGCTTCGCGGGCGTACTCCAAGGATCGCATGAACGTCCAGAGCCCAAAGCTAAGGACCACGACGTTAAAGATGCCGAGCGCGATGACGGCACTAGAGAAGCTGACAACAAATGTACCCGGATCATCCATCAACACCGACCGCGATGCGTTGATGACATAAGTGTGCGGCAACACCCAACTGAGCGGGCGCAGCCATCCAGGAAGCTGCTCGACTGAAAACAGCGCACCGCCCAACAGCGAAGACGCCAGACCGTAGAGTGTCAGCACGGGTTGTGACTTCTTGGCGACAATCATGAGCGCCGCAGCCAGGATGCCCACGGCCATACTCGCGACTACACCCATCAGTGCCAGGACGACAAAGGCTGGTAACCCAGACAGCTGGTAGTTGGCGCCTATAAGGCCCGTCATTGTCAGGATGAGGCTGCCGTTGATGACGCCGAGAGTGGCCCTCCACAGGTTCATCGCAAATGGCAGATAGACCCATGGAACCGGCTCCACCAACAAGGTCTCGAATTGGCCCCGACCTTGGGCCCTCTGGAGAGCACCTCCGAAACCCGACAGCGCACTCTGCAGGATGGCGCTTACCGCAACGCCTATGGCAGCGAAGGTGAAGTAGTCACCGCCCACCCGAGCCGAATCGCCCACCAACTCGCCAACAAAGAAGTACACAACTACCGGGGCGAGAATGCCCACCTCAGACAGGACGAGCGACATCGGATAGCTGACTTCCTCAATGACGTCCATCCGAAGAAAGGCCACGGTCATTGAGCGAAGCCGCCCCAGGAACCTGCGCGACGCGAAGCGGGACATCAGTCTTCCCCTTCGTCGTCGGCACCGTAGATCTCCGCCAGGAGTTCGCGCAGCGGCACCTTTACATCGGTTATGTGGAGGACCTCGGGCAACGAACCATCGATAGCTGCCAGGACCTCACCAACGGCAACATCGCGATGGATAGCCAATCGCAGCTTGTCCGAACTCGATTCGAGGATCTCAGCCATCCCGCGAGCTTCCAGCATCGTCGAGATGGCCTTGCCTGCCTGCGGCGAACGCAGAGTCATTTCGAGATGAGGGCGGTCAAGGCGGCTGCGCAAGTCGTCGAGGTCTCCATCGAACAACAGGCGGCCGCGGTTCATCAGGACAACATGGTCGTGCAACGCTTCGATCTCGTCGAGCCGATGTGAGCTGATTAGGGCTGCAAGCTTGTGGTCCTTCACCATCTCGACGATCAGATTGAGCAAGTCGTACGACCCGACTGGATCCACGGCGGCAGTCGGCTCGTCAAGGATCAAAACCTGCGGTTCATGCATGATGGCCCGCGCCAGCTGGAGCCGGGCTCTCATGCCGGCTGACAGGCTGACCACAGCACTGTCTGCGACCTTGCTCAGACCAACGATGTCGAGGGCCCGATCGATGGCGCGTTCCAGCCGCCGGCCGGCCAATCCCTTCAAACGTCCGTGGAATCGAAGGTTCTCGTCACAACTCAGGCGAAGAACGAGCGAGCCGCCTTCGGTGGGCATCCACCCGAGTTGACGACGAATAGCCAACGAATCCGTAACGGCGTCGAGGCCGAAGACTCTGGCCGAACCTACGGTCGGAGTGGTAAGCCCGACCAGGATGCGGAACAAGGTGGTCTTGCCGGCGCCGTTGGGTCCGACCACAGCGCAGATCTCTCCTGGACCCACTTCAAAACTGACGTTGTCGAGGGCGCGAACGGGAAACCGAATGGGCGACCGCACCAACAACTTGAGCCAGGTCGGTGACGGCAGATAGGTCTTCGACACACTCGAAAACACGACCGATGCTGGTTCATTCATCGAAAACCCAAGTGCCAGGTCATCGGTTGCGGTCTGTGTCCGCAGATTCCATCCAGACCAAGTCCCGGGTGAGACGACTCTCGTCGATGAGTTGTTGGATCCGGCGCAGACGCGTGCACCTGGCGCTCGACAGAGTCTCATGGGTAAGTCCCGCCATAACGAACCGCTCGTAGAGATCGCGCACACTCGAGGCAAGGTCCCAACGAAGCTCGAAACCTGGCAACACCTTCCCGACCTTGTTAAACGCTACGCGGTAGTCCCTCTTATCTGCCTCGCCGCCGGGGGCGTAGGTGACGACGCTGCCGTCGACAACAGCTGCGATGGTCTCGGCGATCTCACGCACCTGAAAGTTTTGGTCATCGCCACCTATGTTGATAGCTTCGGCGTGAACGTCGTCCAGCGGTGCTGTCAGCACCGCCAGAAACGCCAAAGAGATGTCCTCGACGTGGACCAGGGGCCGCCAGGGCGAGCCGTCGCTCTTGATCAGGATTTCACCTGTGGAAATCGCGGACGCGAGGAGATCGTGGACGACCAGGTCGCCCCGCAGCCGAGGTGACCAGCCATGTGCGGTCGCGTTGCGCAGTAGAACCGGACTGAAAGAGTCGTCGGCCATCGCCAACAGCGCTCGCTCCAACCACGCCTTCGTCTCGGCGTAGGGCGTGATGGGAGCTAGAACTGCTGTCTCATCGACGGCCGTATCTCCGGCCTGGCCATAAAGGCTGCACGATGACGCAAATAGAAATCGACTGACGCCTGCCGCTTTGGCGGCGACGGCGAGACGGAGCCCTCCGCCAAAGTTGATCTTGTAGGTCAGTTCGGGATTGAGAAACCCCAGCGGATCGTTCGACAAACCTGCCAGGTGGATGACGGCATCGAAGCCTTTAAGGTCCGCGGTCTCCACATCACGAAGATCGCGGGTGATCGTGGCAATCGGTTCGATGGGTGCAACAGTGCATTCGCTGAAATAGCCAGTGTCGAGTCCCACGACCTCATGGCCTGCCGCTGCGATTAGCGGCGCCATGACCGAGCCGATATACCCTTGGTGCCCAGTGATCAGAACCCTCATCCCCTGCCTCCCGTTACGGACGTCTTCCCTCACGACCTATCCAACCCCTTAACAGCAGCATTCTACCTCCGGGCTTTTGCCCTCCCAAGGGGGACAACCAGGGAACCTGGCCTGTCGAGGCCTGAACGTGATCGGTTAGCCTCGCCGCCGATGGGGATACCAGACGGTCCGGAGTTCGCAATCAGGCCCAACCGTCCGGCTTGCTGATGCAGACCGTTTTGGACCTCTTCGTCCTCCCTGAATCACGGCTCGGCTTTGTTCTGGGTCTTGCTGGTTTGGTTGGGATGGCCGCCTTCTACATCGCCCGAGCAGGCAAGCCGGCGCCGCTGGCGGGATGGCTGCTTGCGGGAGCCGTCCTGGTTGGCGTATGGAATGCACTGGGACAACGGATCGGCCTCACGGCCGCCCTAGCGCTCGCTGGGGTCGCCGGTGCCCTCATAGACCGCTCTCCTCCGATTGCCTGGACCTCGGGAGCGTTATCGGCGATCCTGCTGTCCGCGACCAGTGGACTCCCGGAGGAAACATGGATCCGCTTTGGGACCCCCGCGGTGGCCCTGTTGGCGGGCATTGGGATTAGCAAGGCCGACAAGGTGGCCCCCCATATCTCCAGCGTGTTGTTGGGTATAACGGCATTCGGAGTGTGGGCAACGGTGCCCGACACGGAGATAGCCCGTTTGGTGATGGCGACCGCGGTGGTGTTGGCGCTTGCTGGGCCCCTCAAGGTCGGATCCGTAGGGAACGGTGGGGCTTTTGCGGCGTCTGCTTCCCTGGCCGTTCTTGCGGCATTTCAGGGTCAGGGGAGACCGGGATCGATCATCGGTGCTTGGGCCTGTGTAGGGGTTATGGCCTTTGGATCCATGATCCGATACATCCCTGGTAACTATTTGATCCTTGGTATTCATGGAGCGCTCGTTCTTTGGGCGTCTCGGTTTGCAGGTTTCCGCCAGGATGCAGGCTCGGCGCTGGCGCTGTCCGCCGGGTTACTTGCGGCTGCCGGAACCGCGCTGGCCTTCTGGATGAAGTTGAGAGTCCCACCCGAGCAGGGCTGATCCCCAAGCCGTCTTTTGCCTCCTCTGCCTATTCCTCCATGGCTTGCCACCACCTATAATTGCGTTGGGTTCGGAGGGGCACTCGGCCCTTTGTCAGAGGGGCAGACGCCATGACCGCTGAGTCTTATAACGCCGACAATCCGCTGATCACGATTGGCCTACCCGTCTACAACGGCGCAGATCACATCGGGCAAACTATTGAGTCACTCCTCGGCCAGACTTTCACCGACTTTGAAGTGGTCGTTTCCGACAATGCGTCCACTGACGGCACTCTGGAAATCCTCCGGGATTGGGAAAAGAAGGACAATCGGATTCGGGTCTATGCAGAGTTGTCAAACCGCGGGGGGGCCTGGAACTTCAATCGGGTAGTTGAATTGGCAAGAGGGGAGTACTTCCGGTGGGCTGGCCATGACGATCTCATCGACCCGAATTACCTGAGGGCATGCATCGATGCATCGCGGGCGGCGCCACGCCAAACAATCCTCGTCCACACCCGGACAACCTTGATTGATGGAGACGGGAAGGTCCTATCCGAGTACGACGATGACCTCAACCTGACCGCCGCGGAGCCTCGCGCACGGTTCGCCAGACTCGTCAACAGAGTGGGGATGGCAAACCCGATCTTCGGGTTGATGCGGTTGCAGGACCTCAAGACAACCAATCTTCTCGGTAAGTATCCGTCAGCTGATCTTGTCTTGCTCGGTGAGTTAGCGATTCGCGGGCAGTTCCTACGCATCGAGCAAGGAATGTTCTTTCGACGCGTGCACCCGAAGGCAAGTTGGAGAGCCGCCGGGCGGCATGAAGGCTTCGCCGCCTGGTTTGATCCGGCGAGAGAGTCGCGAATCGTGTTTCCGACCTGGCGGTTGTACTTGGAGTTCATAAAAGCAGCAGCAAAAGCCCCGGTTTCCGCCGGTGAACGCCTAGCCCTGGTGGCGGTCGCAGTTGCCCGATGGCCATGGTTCCGCTTCAAGCGGATGGCAGCCGAGATAAAGCGCATTCCGCGAGTGCTGCTGGCCAAAAGATCTTGACCCTCGACACCCCACCAACTGGACTCGGTGGGCACCCCGCCGACTCAAGTCCAGCAGTATCGGTCGTAATTCCGACCTACAACCGCGTTGACACCCTGCCCCGAGCTGTCGCCAGCGTGATTTCACAGTCATTTAGCAACTGGGAACTCATAGTTGTTGACGATGCTTCCAGTGACGACACCCCCTCGTATCTCGACTCTCTCGACGATCCTCGGATCAGAGCCATCCGACAGCCCTTCAACTTGGGAGGATCGGCTGCCCGCAACGTTGGGATCAAGGCCGCGGTTGGCCAGTTCATCGCTTTTCTAGACAGCGATGACGAATGGCTCAACACCAAGCTGGAGAGACAGGTCCAGGCCATGGCCGATCCAAACACAGGGGTGGTTTACTCCGGGTACCTGGAACGGCACTCGGAAGGCATGCGGCAGGTGAGAGCCCGGGAGCCGTCAGATTCGATGTTCGAACACATCATCGGGCTGCGGGGCGTTTCCAAGACCTCGGCGATTCTTGTTCGACGGACGATGCTCGATGCCACGAGGGTCTTTTTCGATGAGACCCTTCCAGCCCATCAAGAGTGGGATTTCATGTGCCGCCTGGCGGCCCAACTTACGTTCAAAGCGGTTTCCGAACCTCTATTCATCCTCGATCGAACTCCCCGGACGGATCGGGTCGGGGCCAGCATCAACAAGGTGAAAGCGGCCGAGCTGATCCTGACGAAGTATCAAAGAGAGCTGAGCCAGCGTCCGACCGCGGCCGCGACTCACCATTTCCAGGGTGCCCTGCATTACGCCAGCATGGGTGACGCCCTCGGGGCTCGCCGCCACCTGGCCGCCGCAATCAGGCTGGCGCCCCAGCGTAGGGCGTGGCGGATTCTCTATCTTGGGAGTTTCCTCGGGGATCGGCTGTTAAAGGCTCTGACCGTTCTTTACCGAACACCCAGCCGGTTGCGAAAACGCCCATTCGATAGTGACGCGATCGGGCGACAAGAGGAGAGTTCCCGCCTGCATACCCCGGACACCGGTCAATGAACGGTCGCTTTCCCGACTTTTTGATTATCGGAGCAATGAAGGCGGGCACCACGACAGTATTCCGGTGGCTGGATATGCACCCTGGAACAGCCTTGCCGAAGGTCAAAGAACCGGCCTTCTTTGCCCACGACTACCAATGGGACCGTGGTCTTGATTGGTACAAATCCTTGTTTCCGGGCACCGATGACAACGTGACCGGTGAGGCATCGGTCATTTACACACACCCACGGTTCACAGACGCGGCAGCAGCCCGGATTGCTTCAGTCTTACCCGAGGTGAAAATCGTTTTCGTAGCTCGCGATCCAATCAAGCGGGCCCGGTCTCACTATGTCCATCAGGTTCAGAGGGGTCGAGAGACCCGTACCTGGGCCGAGGCCTCGAACGACCCTGCCAACCCTTACCTGGCCAGGAGCAGGTACTGGGCCTGCCTTTCCCCTTATGTTTCCCGGATCCAGAAGAAGCGGATTCACACGGTTTGGTTCGAAGAAGTGTTCTCCGAGGACGAGAGTGAATGGCTTCGACTGCTCGACTTCCTAGGTCTCGCACCACATCCGCGTCCCGTCCAACAGTTCAATCAATCCTCGGAGTTCCTTGCTGTTCCATCGGCCTTGCGTCAGGTCGCTAAAAGTGTTGTCCCCCGAGTCTTCCCCGCGTCAATCCGCCGAATGGCCAAGGCGCGGTTGATCCGCAGTCGAGACGATGTGGGCAGGCTCATCGATTCCAGCCGTGAAGAGGTCGAAGTGGCGTCTGACGACTTGTGGGGGGATGTCGATTCGTTCTTGGCTTGGGCGGGGTCGCCCGGCCGATGGATAGAGCGAGATTGACGGTGCCTGACCACGGACGACTTCCTGACTTTCTGATCATTGGTGCAATGCGCTCGGGAACCACCGCGCTGTCGAATTGGTTGGGGCAACACCCTGACGTCTTCATAGCCCCAGGTAAGGAACTGCACTTCTTTGACCGCCACTTCGACATGGGTGTCGATTGGTATCGGTCCCAGTTCAAACGAGCCGGGGAGGCAACAAGGCTGGCCGAAGCAACCCCGAACTACCTCCACGAACCTGAGGCGATCGAGCGGATCTCTCAGGTGATCCCCGAGGTCAAGCTGCTGATAATTCTCCGGAACCCTGTTGACCGCGCTTATTCCCACTACTGGCACAACCAGTCGCGTGGTAAGGAGAGCCTGTCGTTCGCTGAAGCGATCGAGGCCGAACAGGCTCGCATTAGCTCCGACAAAGCGAATCGGGCGTTCTACTCCTACGCAAGCAGGGGGCATTACATAACCCAGCTTGATGAGGTGCTGAGTCGGTTTCGAAGGTCTGCCCTGCATGTTGAGATTGCAGAAGAATTCTTTTCTGATCCAGAACGAAGGTTGCCGATAATCTTCCGATTCCTCGACATCGACCCAACCTTTGTGCCATCGAAAGTGGACGAACGAATCAACAGATTCGTTGAGTTCCGATCCGTCCGGCTCCGCGCGTTCTCCAAGCGCCTGCCTGGGGTCGCGGCAGGAGTCATCGGTCGGCTCAACGTGAGATCCGGATCCGATTATCCGCCGATGGAACCAATCGTCCGCGCCCACCTCGAATCGGTGTTCGAAAGGAGCAACCAGCGTTTAGCCACACTCTTGGACCGAACAGGCCCAATCTGGGGTTAATACCGCCCAGTGCGGATCACTGAACGATATAACTCCGCCATACGATCGGCTATCGCCTCGATTGTGTACTGCTCGCGAAATCGCTGCTGACCTCTCTGACCCAGGCGATCGGCCAACATGGGGTCGTTCAACAAGGTCCTCATACCCTCCGACAACTGAAAAGCTGAACTTGCTGGCACCAGGAACGCTCCCCCTTCCCCGGCCACCTCCCGAAGGGGAGGCAAATCTGACGCTACGACCGGAATCCCCATCGCCATTGCTTCCAGCATCGCCCCGCCAAATCCCTCGAACAGGCTCGGGAATGCGAATATGTCGGAGGCCGCCAAAAGGTCACCGACATCCTCTCTGTGTCCGAGCAGTGTGATCGCCGACGAGAGTTCGAGGCGCTGGATTGCGGCTTCCAGTTCCCGAGATACGCTCCCCTCGCGGCCAGCTATGAGAAGCCGCGTGTTCGGATGCTCCGCGAGGATTAGAGGCATCGCCTCGATGAGAAACCGTTGTCCCTTCTGGTATTCCTGGCGTCCGACTGTCAACAAGACGGACTGATCGTTATCGAGACCGAGACTTGCGCGAACACGTTGACGTCGTTCGGGAGAGGGCTCCCCCAACCTTTCCTGGCTCCGTCCTCTCCCAACAACCGATATCCGATCAGCATCGACGCCCAAATGGTCTTGCACCGATTCACCGACTGCTCGCGTCAGAACGTGGACGCGAGCTGTGAGGTGTCGGGCGGTCCAGCCGTCAATCATCCTGGTGACCTTCAAGCGCCACGGTCGAACACGCGGATCGGACGTTCGCGCCGTGTCATAACTCATATTGACAATGCTGGACAACACCGGAGTGCCGGTGCCGATAGCGGCCGACCGCCCCAGCACATCCGATTCGAATATCGACGTGTGCACCAGATCGAACTGACCTTGGACGATCCTTCGCCGCAGAGATCGCCAACGGCCAAACCAGCTAGACGAGCCCAGAACTTCTACGCGGAGTTGATCACTAATCAGCTCGGCCACACCCTCCGATCGATCGAACAGGCAAACAACCTCGAGGGAGACTCCACGATCCCTCAGCGGTTGAGTCAGTTCGAGGAACGATCGCTCAGCACCTCCTGTGCCGAGTCCGTTGATGACATACAAGACCCTCAAGGCCGGACTAAAGACCATACCCCAGCGCCACAGATGAAGGGCAATAGCTCAGGGCGAGCGAGTCCAGATCGGGTCGTTGCGGCTGAGGGGACCGGTGAATCGGAATCCGCGGTGTCGACGGCAACGTGACCCCGAGGAAACTGCTGATCTCTTTCAGCACATTGATTGGTTCGGTCTCCCACCGCTCGTACCGAACCGCCAGAACGTTCTCGTTTCCCAGGAATGGTGCGATCCGAGAATTGATGTACTCGTAGAGGAGTGCCCGGCGAATTCTCGAGTCGTCGGTCGCTTGCCTGAGGTGTGCATTCATTTTCCGATGGAAAGCTACGTCGTATTCAAGTCCTTGAGCCAGGCGTCCCCCCACTCTTTCGAACGACGTCAGCACCTCCACCGGATGCCTCACGCACACGATCATGCGCGTGCGCGGGAGCAGTGGCAGGTATCGCCAAAAGCCCGGCCACTTCACTCCGAGCGAGTATCCCTCGCTCATTTCCAGGGGCACCGATTGCTGCCGGTCCCGCCGCCACCTCACCTCCCCTGCTTCAAGACCTTCGATGTCGAGGCGTCCACGGGCCAGGTGCTTGCTCTCATCGATCTCGTGGCGGATCGAGTCAAAGAGGTCCGCTGGCGGTAGTTGAAGCCCGTCCCAAGGCTCCATGCAGACAACCGAATCGGGGGGGTTAAAGAGAAGGGCCGCCACCAGCGAGGTGCCCGAACGGGGGCAACCCACGATCATGAAGTCGCGGTCATTCGGTTGCCTTAGCGGCAATGGCAAGGTGTCGGGATCGAGGCGACAACGCGCCAACAATCTCTGCCAGCGGATCCATTCCAACGACCGGCCGATCGGATTCACGACTGATTCGTCCGGAGCACGCGCAGACACCCAATTACCATGAGCCACCATGCTTCGGCTTGCGGTCCGCAGATCCACCGAGCGGATATTCGACTCGCTGGCAGGCAGCAGGGCGCTTGGCAAGGTGGCAGCCGCAGTCACGGCCGGCAAACTCCGTGTTCTTTGCTATCACGATGTTCCGGACAAGGAGCGATTCGCCCGTCAGATGGCGATAGTCGCCAACGAGTACACACCCGTCTCTAGTGGAACTGTGGCGGCAGCCTTCCGGAACAGGTCTGCCTTGCCTGCGCGGGCGGTCTGGGTCACATTCGACGACGGCGACCCGTCGGTGGTCACAAACGGTGTTCCAGTGTTGTCCGCATATGGAATTAGAGCTACCTGTTTCGTCTGCCCGGGCGTGATCGGCACGCGACTTCCATTCTGGTGGCAGATCGTCCAGCACGCCGCAACCATCGGGGCAAATAATGAGCGACCATCCGAGCCTCCGGCAGCGCTCGTTGGTCGTCTCAAAGAAATGCACGACGGTGATCGCCGTAGCGCGGTGCTTAAGCTCGCATCCGCGATCGAGCGCATCGAAAAAAGGGAATATTCCAGGGATCAGATGTCCATCGATGATCTCCGAATCTTCGCCGCGGCCGGAGGTGACATTGGGAACCACACCTGGGACCACCCGATGCTGAATCAGTGCGAAGAGGATGAACAGCGTCGGCAAGTGCTGATGGCCCACGAGTGGCTGACGGAGTCGGGTCTGCCCTGGCCGGGGCTGTTTGCGTATCCAAACGGGAACGCCACCCCTTATGTGGGCGGCCTGCTCGGGAGCCTCGGCTACGGCCTTGCGACCCTCTTCGACCATCGGATCGGGCCTGTCTCCGGAAACCCGTTCCTCGTGTCGAGGCTTCGTGTAAGCGCATCTGAGAGTATTCCCCGCTTTCGGGCCATACTTTCGGGACTGCATCCTGCCGCCCATTTGCTGCGCAACCGCAACCTCAGCACATCGGCCCGAACGACTTGATGAGGCGCTTCTCCGTACTCGCCCAGTCACAGCTCTCGATAACCTCTGACCAACCGGCGCAAGCGCTCCTCTGCGCGCAAACCCCAGTTCATCCTGGCCCCGAAAAACCTCATCCCGTCTGACTTTTGGATCGGCACCCGCGCCAAACGATGGTGATCCCTACTCGTTTCGGGCCGGATGGGTGCGCCCACCGCCGCAGTCTCGAACCTGGGTCGGACGATCTTGTCGGCACTGCTTGACCAATACCCCCATGGGTAGGCGAAGTGGCTCGGTGCAACTTGAGTGCGAAGCTCGATCAGCCGATCCGACTCCTCAAGCTCCCACCGTATCGACTCGGGGGAGGACTGGCGCAAGTCCGGGTGAGTGTGGGTATGACTACCAAGTGTCAGGAGGCCCGAGGACAGCATCTCCAATATTTGATCCCAGGTCAACGGCAAAGCTCTGTGATCCGAAAGCGGCGTGCCCGTCTCGACGGGCCCGGTCGTAAGGTAGAGGGTGAACGGCAGCCGGCGTTCGAGAAGATGAGGAAACGCCGTGTCATAGAGATCGCGGTATCCATCATCGAAGGTCAGAACGGCGATGAGGTCCCCGTTGGCGGGCCCCCCCGCCAGGGCCGAAGCGAGGTCAACAACTCTGCCGTTTTCGCGGAGCCAATCGAGCTGGCCCACGAAGTCCCGCTCGGACACCTCCATCTCGCGACCGAAGTCAACACCTACCTGGTGGTAGATCAGTATCCGGGGACCCCGCAGCTTCGGTGTTAACCGGTCAATCGTGGCAAACACGGACTTCGCTGCTTTGCGAGAACCTTGCGCCATTTATCCAGTCGGTCGGAGCGACTGCAACTCTTCCTCGGTGAGAACCGGGGATGCAAGCAATCCCAATCGCTGCAAAGGAGCGATATTCGGCTTCACCCCTTCGGACCAAACGGGATCCCAACCATGGGGCTGTTGATCAGGGCGCTTCCATGGATACACGATGCGGGCATTGGGAGTAGTGCCCTCATACAGCCAACCGAGGGCGATCTCAAAG
Source organism: uncultured Acidimicrobiaceae bacterium (assembly GCA_964474055.1). Classification (GTDB taxonomy): domain Bacteria; phylum Actinomycetota; class Acidimicrobiia; order Spongiisociales; family ZC4RG35; genus JAICND01. The sequence continues at coordinate 32,275 of CAYYRT010000252.1, forward strand.
GTCCGGGTGTCGGTTAGTTGTTCGCCAAGTCGCTCAACTGCCTCAGCCCGACCCGCCCGCACAGCGGACTTGAGGCTTCGTTCGAGACTATCGATAGTCAAGCTGACCACCCCGGTGTTGAGCTCGTCGATTCGCTCCCGCGTGAAGCGGGAGGAATTGACAAGCACCTGGACCGTCCCGAGCCGGCTGGCGAGATGCCAGATAGAAGGTTCGTAGCTGGTGCTACTCAAGTGGCGGAGGAAGAACTCCTGCGCCAGCCAATCATCGATCGACTGATTGGGCGTTCCTGATCCTTCGCTAAGCACCTTGACCAGCTCTCCAGCCAATCGATTGCCGAGGCGGCTCCCAAGTTGGACCCGGAACTCTGCGGCGAGGTGCCCACCGATTGACTGTACGCCCTTGATCTCATGAAGCGGCATATAGCCGTGTCGGGCCGCAGCGATGACGTCCTCGGAAAAGTCGCTGTTCCCGGGAGTTGCGTTGATCATCCCCGTTGTCCAGTCCATCAGAAATGATGCAACCTTCTCGTATGCCCCGTCTTCTGCGTCGGCGAGGATGCCCAACAACTCGGCCCCGCGAGGGGAGTCGGCCGCCGGATGACCGGGAACGATTCTCAACTCATCGCGAATATTTCGTCCCACTGCCGCGGCTCCCTTGGCCGGCCCGCCCGCTACAACGTTGCGCTGTTTCGTCGAGCCTGGCGATAGGGACACTCGTGCTGCCGTGGCCGACTTCGATGGTGTCGGCTCGTCGCCTTCATTTGCGTCGGCCGCTCGCAGAACAACGCTGCCTTCGTTGGCCCCAACCGGCCCAGGCTCGACGTCCTCACGCAAAACGGGACGGGAGTGGTCGACCGGTGCACCCTTGCGTGCGAGGAACACAGCGCCGAGGAACGCAACCCGGCGATCAGTCATTTCCTGAACCAGGTCTTCGATAACGGCTGCCGGAGTCCGACCGGGGACCAGGCAAATGATGCCGACGTCCATGCGCTGGAACAGGACTTGCCCCGGAGGAGACTGCAGGTCCCCGCCCACCAACAACACCAAGTCGTGACGTGCCTTTGCCTCCTCCATGAACACCTGAAAAATGGTCCCTGACAAAGCGTCCGCTGGAGACTCGAGTCCGGTCCCTGCGCCGATGACAGACAGGTTGGCCCGGAGAACCAATGCCTTCTCCAAGGCGTTGGTCGATGCGTGGCGCGCACCTTCGGCGTCATCCGGTCGTCGATCGAGAATCTCCGCAAGCGTCGGTCCCGCCCCTTTGATTTCGTTGGGGCGCGAACCTCCTTCCAGTTCAGCGTCCACGACCAGAACTGACCATCCGGCGTTGGCGAAGCTGGCCGCTAGATCGAGTCCAGCCATTTGTACAGCTGTCGAGGTTGTGCTGATACCCGCCACAGCCAGCGCAATGGGCCTGCTCTTAAGCCGACCCTCCACGGCGGCACGCATAGCCTGGATGGCCTGTTTGCGGGGATGACGCGCCTCGCGGTCGTACCACAGTTTGCCTGCCTCGACATGAAGTCGCCGGGACGGAATGTCACCCAGGACGGGCAGGCTCAGGTCAGCAGGTACCCAGGCGGGACGGCGGGTCCTTGTGTCGATGGTTATAGCAAGGATGGCCAGGACGATTCCCACCAGAAGCCCCAACAACCCGTTGAAGACGATGCTGGGGGGTGGTGGGGTCAGGTCCGCGACGGTTACGGCGCCCGAGAAGCCACCTGAAGTAACACCCAATTGGCGCAGATACAGCCTCTCGTACTCGTCGGCCAGGACTTCGAGGCGATTCTCGATCGCTTGCTGTCTGAATGCCACACTCGGGGCATCCGGTATCAGCGGAGGCAACGACGCCTTTTCGGTGGCCAAACGAGTGAGAGCGGCGTTTACCTGGTTGCGCTCCAGCGCATTGGCTGAAGCCTCGATCTCGGTAGCGGTCACATCGAGAACCGCCAGGTCAACAAGGCGCTGCCGAAGAATCAGGACTTGGCTGTCGATGAGTGCGTGTTGATCGATCACAGTTTGGTCGGCAAGACCGAGCGAATCCAGCTCGTCAGACAAGCGATCAGCCTCTGACTCGATTTCCGCTAGCCGACCGGCAACCGGAGCACCTCCCGCCAGGGGATCCACATCGAGGAAAGCCTGTCGCAGTTCAGTGGCGTCCTCGACCGCGTCGCCCTGTGATGAGTCCGCTGCGACAAACAGAAGCTCGGCGGTGACGGTGTTGGCAACGATAAAACGGTCGGTGGGATCCTCGGCCAGAAGCGCTCCGGCCGCCAGCAATGCCGACTCTTCTGCGTCGAGCAACTCGGTGGCAGCGTCCGCAGCTTGCTCGCCAGAGGGAATCTGGAATTGGATCGGGGCCGTGGCCTCGAAGCGCGTTTCACGCCCGCCTTCGGCAATGACTGTGAAAACCCCGGCCGTCACCAAACCGAAGATTGCGAACGCCAAGGCGACCGGCCAGCGGTCGCGGAAGGCTCGAACTAGCGGATTCAGCTCCACGTTGTGACAGGTTCGATGACCCGCAAATCCAGCGTTTCGGAGATAGCAGTCAAGCCCAGAGTCATCTCCGTCAGGATATCGCGAATCAACGCCCTGTTACCCAAGGAGGCCGCGTCCACCAACCGTGCCACACCTTCCCCAACAGCCAGGGCTCCTGGATGCACCGGCTCGGCCACTGAAATAGCCGGGTGTCGCGTCGGTTCCATGGGGTACTCGGCCAGGACTTCGTTGAGCTTCTCGCCACGGCGCCGGCCGGTGAACACGATCGGAATGTCCCGGTCGGGGGCCAGACCGGCGAGCCGGATCAGGCGGCGGGCAAGGTCGACGATACGTACAGGTTCGCCCATGTCGAGGACAAATACCTCCGAGCCTTTGGCAAGAGCCGCAGCCTGGAGGACCAGTTGAACTGCCTCATCCACCGTCATGAAATAGCGAGTCATGCTGGCCTCGGTGACTGTGACGGGACCACCCCGCTTCACCTGTTCGACGAACGTCGGGACCACGCTTCCCCGACTGCCGAGGACGTTCCCAAAGCGCACTGCCGTGTATTGGCACCCATCGCGCCTTTGGTTGCCCACCTGCACCAGCATCTCGGCTACTCGCTTGGTGGCTCCCATCACGCTGGCCGGGTCAACTGCCTTGTCGGTTGATATCAATACAAAGCGCTCCACTTTCGACACAGACGATGCATCGATGAGGTTCAAGCTGCCCTGGATGTTGGTTAACACTGCCTCCTCGGGAAATTCCTCGAGTACCGGAACGTGTTTGAGAGCAGCGGCGTGAAAGATGACCTCGGGCCGAATCTCTGCAAAGACCCGGAACAATCGAGTCCGGTCGCGAATGTCACACAGGATGCGGCTGACCGGCTGGTTCCAAACCATGCTGGCATCGTGCAGCAACGTTTCGTCCCGGTCGAGCGCAAAGACCGCTGCTGGCTCGTAGCTCAAAACCTGGCGGACGATCTCCGACCCGATCGATCCTCCGGCGCCAGTCACCAGAACACGTCGGCCCGCCACCAGACCACCGACCTCGGTCATATCGGTAGAAACCGGCGGTCGCACCAACAAGTCGTCGATCTGGATATCGCGCGCATCAAGGTTGGTTGAACGGCCAAGCATCACGTCTTCTGCGCCCGGCAGGATGCGCAGCCGGACATCGATGTCGAGGCATCGGTCGACCACGCGTCGGGCCCGCTCCGGTCCTCCCCCGACCACTACCACCTGGTCGACTGCCCACTGTTTGATGATCTCTTCGAGTTGGTCAATTGATCCGAGAACCGGCAGGCCAGCGAGACGTCGAACCTCGGAATGAAAGGCGTACGACTCCGCAACAAACCCAACTACCTCGCCGCCGGCGACGAGTTCTGGAGCTTCGCGGGCAAACGCCGCGGCGGCGCGTCCGTTGCCAACCACAAGAATCCTTGACCCCGCGGGCGACCTCTTGCGGAAAGAAAACAGCCTGGACCGGAATCTGACCAGTCCCATTCCGGCCAGCGACAAGAGCCCACCGAGGATGATGGTTGCGTATGGCACCACGGGCCCAATCCCCAGGTCGCGAAGGACGTTGGAGAGGACTAGAAGTGCTGCGATAGCAAGACCGGCCGAAATCGCTACCTGGCGAGCCTCGGCCAGGCTGGCATGTTCCCAAACGTGACCATATGCGCCAATGAGGATGTTGAGACCGATGTGGACCGCGACGATCACGGGCAACGAGTCGACCAGGTCGACCCAATACTTCTGGGCTGTGCCCACGAGCGGGTCAAGCATGCGAAAGCCCAGGCCGAGCGCATAAGCACCCATGATGATGAATACGTCAATCAGGGCAAATACCAAATCGGCCCGCAGCCGCGAGGCCGCCCCGGCCACTTGTCGCCGCCACTCCGGCATCGCCTCGAGACCCGTTGTCAATCGCCCACCCAACACTCAAGCCTCCCACAGCTTTGCCAAATGGGCTCCACTCGGCGCCCACTCCCTAGATCCGACAGATTACCCAGGCTGGGGCTAAGTCAAACACCTGAATCTGTGGGTCCACCGAATCAGATCGGGCGGGAACACCTTCGCAAGACAGAAGTAGCCTGTGCCGGGGATGCTGATTTCTTATCCGGGAGGCGACTGTGTCGAGACCAGTGTTGGGAATGTCCGAGGGATCCGATCTAACCGCGACCCTGACTGACCCCAACGGGCATCCATGAAAGAGGGCGTCCTCTGGGGTTTCGGAGCCGTGGTCACGGTTGCTCTGGCGGGCCTGCTGGGGGTCGGGGCAGGCGAAGTGATGGTGCTCGCGTTCACTCCTCTAATGGTGTTGGGGATGGTCGGAGTAGGTCGCATGCTCGCCCGACCGGTCGACCAGAATTGGCTCCCGACCCTTGTGGTGCTCGGGTTTCTGGCCAAGCTGGCAGGCGCCGGGGCCCGTTACTACTTCGTCCGTTACGTCTACGCCAGCGGCGATGCTTTTGGCTACTACCGGGTCGGCATGGAGTTCGCCGAACAATGGCGGGCAGGAAACCCGCCTGGTTTGAGTGGCAACCGCGGCGAAGGCACCCAGGCCATGGAGGCCATCGCGGGCGTCGTCTTCACACCCTTCATGCCCGACTTCCTCGGAGGCTTCTTCCTCTTCGCCGCACTCTCCTTCTTTGGCCAGTTGGCGCTCTATGCAGCCTTTCGCCGGTGGGCACCCGGCTATCAGCTCAAAGCATTCGCCATCTTCATCTTTTTCCTCCCCAGCTATGTGTTCTGGCCGTCGAGTATCGGCAAAGACGCCGTGATGCTGCTTGGTCTCGGGCTGGCGGCGTACTGCATGGCGCGATTGTTGGAGGCGTTCGCAATCCGCTGGCTGGTGGCTTTGGGCCTGGCCCTGGCGGGAATCGGATTTGTGAGGATCCACATCTCAGCCCTTGTGATCGGATCACTCCTACTGACCGCTCTCATCGCCAAGTCGCGTGTTTGGAGCCCGGGACTCGCGCTTCGAAAGACAGCTGTGATAGGTGGGATCGTGTTTATTGGGATCCTGTCGTTGAGCGTATTTCAAGAGCGATACGGCGCAAATCCCCTCGACACCGATGAAATTGCCTCTTTCTCGGAAGGCGTCGTTGATCGAACATCACAAGGTTCGATCGTGCCGGGGGGGGCCGTGAGTAGCCCGGCCGATGTACCGGAGGCAATCGTGCTGGTCCTCTTCAGGCCGTTCCCATGGGAGGGAGGCGACCTCCAGGTGAGAATGGCCGGTCTGGAAACCAGCCTCCTTCTCGGCCTCCTGGTTTGGAAACTGCCCGCCATGTTCCGCAACCGAAAGCGCTGGCGTTCCAACTCGCTGGTCGTGTTCTCTACCTTCTACGTATTCGCCTTCTGTATCGCATTCAGCGTGATCCGCAATCTGGGGATCATCGCCCGTCAACGCACCCAGGTGCTGGCATTCCTCCTGATCATCATCATCGCCCTCGGATGGGAACAGAAGACGGGACCAAGACGCCTCACCGGTCACACTTCCAACACGATCGATGAGCGCCAACTGGCACTGACCGAAGGTCGGCCGGGCCAGGGATTCTCCTAGCCGGTGACTGGGCCTCCATCGCTTCAGGACCGCATCGCCTCGGCCATGTCGGTCGCCACCCGCCGCCGCATCAATATGATGCGGATCGCCCTCCGTACGCCGATGGCCGGCGGTCGCTCTTGGCCCGACTTCATCGTCATCGGTACCCAAAGGGGTGGGACCAGTTCCCTCTTCAAGTACCTGTCCTTCCATCCCGAGATCGTCCCGTCGGTCCGCAAGGAGATCGAGTACTTCAACCGATACCTGAGCGAGCACGGACCCAAGTGGTACCGCTCGCACTTTCCCAGCGAGGCGCGCAGAAGACGTGCTTTGCAAGCCGGCCGCCCATTCGCGACCTTTGAGGCATCTCCGACGTATCTCGATCATCCTCATACCCCGGCGGCGGTTGCCCGCCTGATGCCGGACCTGAAGCTCATCGTCTTGTTGAGGGACCCCTTAGCCAGAGCCCACTCGCACTACGAGCACATGGTCAGGTTGGGCATGGAGCCCTTTCCCTTTGCCCAGGCGGTGCGCTTTGAAGAGGACCGCATTGGCGAAGAGCGATCGAAGGTGTTTGCCGACCCTCTCTATTACTCCCGTCCCTATACGAGGTACTGCTACGCCTACCGGGGCTTCTATGCGGACCACCTGGGCCGCTGGCTCGATCACTTCGACCGGGCGCAACTGTTGGCCCTCCGCAGTGAGGACTTCTACTCAGACCCAGCCGCCAGCCTCGGCCGCATCCTCTCGTTTATTGGAGTCGACCCCGACTGGCGACCGGCCGAGTTCGCCAACTTCAGCTACCGAAGTGGCCAGAAAGCCGACTACGAGGAGATGGACGCGGCCTCAAGACGCTTCCTCGAGGAGAAGTTCGGACCTCACAACGAACGCCTCATCAAACTATTGGGTCCGGAGTTCTCATGGTGAGGAGCGGGGATGACCCATTGGCGGACGCGGAGTCGCGGGTTAGATTGCCTGGCAGGGGTGCGGGTGCTGGGCCCGCCAGGGACTCGGGAGGGTAAATCGTGAAGGTATTGGTCACAGGAGCCGCTGGCTTCCTCGGGCGGCACGTCGCTCGACACTTCTCTGACAAAGGCTGGGACGTCACCGGTTTCGACCTGGTCGAAAACGGTGAGGGCAAGATCATCGTGGGCGACCTCACCTCAGCCGCATCCATCACCGAAGCTGTCGCCGATCACAACGTCATCGTCCACATAGGTGCAATCGGAGACGTCTACCTGGCCGGTGAACAACCCTCGCTGGCCGCCGGCGTGAACGTTGTCGGGACCGCAAATGTCATCGACGCCGCCCTGCACCACGGTGCCAGGGTGGTGTATGCATCCACCTGGGAGGTTTACGGCCACCCCCGTTACCAGCCGATCGACGAAGACCACCCCACCGCCCCCGACCATCCTTACAACATCACCAAACTCGCCGGTGAGAGCCTGCTCCTGGCCGCCTGCCGTCTTCGCCAGCTTTCGGGGATGGCGCTCAGGCTCGGCACGGCGTTTGGGACCGGGCTGCGTCCAAACTCGGTTTTCCGGATCTTCATCGACCGCGCTCGCAGGGGTGATCCCATCACCATTCAGGGCGACGGGTCGCAGGGGCGACAGTTCACCCATGCCGCCGATATCGCTCGAGCCTTCGAATTGGCCGCCCGCTCAGACCTCTCCGGTGCCGCTCTCAACATCATCGCCCCGGAGACGGTCTCGATCAAAGAACTGGCGGAGCAAGTAGTCAGCCGATTCCCCACCGAACTGACCTTCGGACCACCTCGGCCAGGTGACGTTCCTCCAGCCCTGGTATCAGCCCGGAGAGCCGGCGATGTGCTTGGGTGGCAAGCGGAAGTCCCCTTCCGCGACGGGCTCGACGATCTGATCGACGATGTCATCAGCGCGGGCTGACCGGCCGCGGATTCTCGTTCTCATCAAGGGTCTCGGTATCGGGGGAGCCGAGCGGCTCATCGTCGAAGCCTCCAAAAGCTGGGATCGCTCGAGCTTCGACTATCGAGTCGCCTATGTGCTGCCCTGGAAGGATCAACTGGTCTCCAGGCTGACCGAGGCCGAAGTTCCCGTTGTTTGCATCGGTGGGAAGAGGGGCCTTGACCCGCTTACGCCGATCAGGCTGCGCCGCCTGATTCGCGACGAACGGATCTCACTGGTCCACGCCCACCTCCCCTCGGCCGGGATCCTGGCACGAGTAGCGGCCAAGGTCCCGGTCGTCTACACAGAGCACAACCTGGCCGGGTCATATCGCCAGCCCACCCGGACTCTCAATCGCCTCACATATCGAGGGAACGAAGCCGTTACCGCGGTCTCCGAGGCAGTGGCGAGCAGCGTCGAAGGGTGGGGAGGGCCTCCGGCAACGTTCGTCGCCAACGGCGTTGCGGTCGACGTTGGTCAAGCCCAGATAGCCGACATCCGCCAGCAGCTGGGTATCGAGCCCGATCTGCCCCTAATTGTTCACGTCGGCAACATTCGGCCACTCAAGGGGCATTCGACGCTTATCGCAGCTGCGGAATTGCTGGTCAAGCTGTTGCCCGACTTCCTCATTGCCAGCGCGGGAGGCGAAAAGAATCCGGGTGACCTGGAAAGAGTCCGGCGCCAGGCCAGAGTTGTCGGGGTAGCCAACAAACTCCGTTTTCTGGGGAGAGTGGACGATGCCCGGCCCTTGCTGGCGGCGGCCGACGTCGTGGTCAACCCGGCCGACGCGGAAGGTCTGCCGGTAGTCCTCCTGGAGGCCCTGGCGCTAGGTAGACCGGTCGTAGCGACTGCAGTCGGAGGAGTGCCAACAATCATCCGCGACGGTGAAACCGGTCGGTTGGTGCCGGCGGGTGATCCCGTGGCCCTGGCAGCTGCCCTCGCCGAAGCGATCACCGACGGCGCAGCAAGTTCGCGTTGGGGAACCGCGGGCGCGGCTCTGGTCGCACAGGAGTATGGGGTCGACAGAATGGTCACCGCCTTCGAGGACATCTACCGACGCCTGCTCACAATGAACTAGCCAGCGCGGCGGCGTGTGGCCGACACCACCGCCACCAGACCGCCAACGATTGCAAAGAACAGCGCAGCCAGGGGCGATAAGAGGTCTTCGACAATCACCAGAAGGCCGACCCAGACTGCCTGGCCCAGGGCGAATGTGGTCGCCACCCTGCCAGTGCTTCCAATCTCACGTCGGAGCCGGTCGTAGGTGTGATCCCGATCGCCCACGAACAGGGCTGAGCCCGCTCGGAACCGTCGCAGGACCGTGACGGCCAGGTCAAACAGAGGAGCGCCGATAAGGGCCAAGGCGACTGCCAGTTCCAGGCCGTTTCTCGAGATCCGGAAAGCGCAAAAAGCCAGAAGCACCCCGATCACGTACGCACCGTTGTCTCCGAGAAAGACCCGCGCCGGCGGGAGGTTCCATGCGAGGAATCCCGCCACGGCCGCCGCAGCCAATAACGGGAAGATCCAATCGGGTTGGCCGCGGACGGCGGCCAACCAGCCGAACCCTGCCAGTGTCACTGCGCTCGTCGAGCCGGCGAGGGCATCCAGGCCATCAAGCAAGTTGACAGCGTTGAGACAAACCACAGTGGCAGCCACGATCAGCAAGCCCCGCCACGCGTTCACCTCGAACACGCCCAGGATGAGCCCGGCGACACCAGCCGACACCAGCCGGAGGCCCGGGGACAACCCCCAACGATCATCGATCAGGCCAACGATCAGAACGAATAGCGAGGCTATCGCCAAGATTGGCAAGAAGCGTTTCGTAACCAGGAGAGCCGCCACAAACCCGCCAAGCACTCCTACTCCCCCCAACGGAACAGCCGCCACCCTGTGGGTCTTGAGGGACCCATCGGGGAGATCGACAAACCCCCATTTCGGCCCGAAGCGCACAGCGATCGCACACCACGCAGTAGCAACCAGAACCGCCGATGCGACCCCGATCAAATCGTTCAAGTCAGATCAACTCCTCCAGGTCAGCTCCAACGACGGTTCGCCGGGGTGGACCTCGATTAGCTGGTCCTCAGCGAAGCCCAGCTTGGAATACACCCGAATCGCGGCTGCATTGGCAGCCCCAACTACCACTTTCATACCCTCGAGCTCACGGGCTCGGGCCCACTCCAGTAGCTCGAGACCCAAACGGTTAGCCAGGCCCCGGCCACGGGCTGCTGGAGCGACCGCCATCGACAGCAACTCTGCCTTGACTTCTCCCGGCGCATTCGATCCATATCCTCGTGTTTCCCGCATCCTGGTCACCATCCCCGGCCGGAGTCGGGTGAGGATTGCCAAACCAGCCGCCGGGGCATAACGGCGGGCAAAACGTCGATAGAACCGACCCGTGTCGAGTGTTCCGGCGACAAATCCGACGACCACGCCATCCCGTTCGGCCACCAGGACCGCGCTATCGGGATCCTGGATCATCGCCCGATATAACACGGAGAGAAACCCCGGGCCCAGGCTGGAGAGAAACCCCGTGTCGATGCCCTGAATGTGCAAGTCCGCCACCGCCCGACGATCGCCGATTCGTGCTGGGCGCACAACATCGCGGGTAGGTCCCGGGGGCCAGGCCAGCCCCTTCTTGATCGACTGGCGCCGGTAGACATCGATCACGGTTGAGACGATCAACCGCTCGTCGAAATGAGACCGGGCCCGAAGGTAGGCACGCTCGCCCATGGTGGCCCGCGTGTCATTGTCCTCTCCCAGGCGGCGCAGCTCCCCGGCGAGCGCATCGCTGTCGCCCACTGGCACCAGAACACCGGTGACCCCGTCCTCCACCACCTGGCGACACCCACGGATGTTGGTGGCGACTATCGGAAGGCCAGACGCCGCCGCCTCCATCGCCGCCCGGGGAAAGCCCTCCCGAAAGCTGGGGAGTGCGAAGAGATCGAAGCCGCCGTAGAGCTCCTCGACATCGGTGCGCATTCCCAGAAACCGGACCCCACCGGCTGCCGCTTCATCAACCAGGGCGCGATCAAGGGCATCCGACTTGGTCGGGTCATCGGGACCGACGGCCACGAAGCGAAATCTCGGATCGGCGATGATTCGCGACGCCTCAAAGAACTGCCGATAACCCTTCTCCTCCACCAATCGCCCGACCATGCCTACAACGATGTCGTCGGGACCCGCCCCCAATTCCGCCCGCACCTTGGCTCGGGCCGAGCGGGCCTTACCCGGCTCGAATCGGGCCAGATCGACGCCGTTGCCCAAAAGGGTCAGCTTGTGATCCGGGTAGAGCCAGAGCCGACGCAGAAGCTCGATGTCTTCAGGGTTCTGAGCGAGCTCATGGTCAGAGAAACGAGCTGCCAGGGTTTCGAGGCCGTAAACCAGAGCCCTCTTGAGGAGCGGGTCTTCCTCCGTCGCATAGAGCCCGTGAATGGTGTTGACGATGATCGGCACCCCGGCCAGCCGCCCCACGATCCTCCCGTAAACACCGGGCTTGGGGTTGTGGGTGTGGAGGATGTCCACCTTCTCGCTGCGCAGGATTCGCCAAAGCTGACGGGCAGCCCTGAGGTCCGATACCAGCGACATCCCCCGCGTCGAGCTGGTTAAAGCCACATGGCGGATTCCGGCTGCCTCCAACGCAGCTACATCGGGTCCGGGGGCGCTGATACCGATGGCTTCGCCACCCAGATCGCGGATTGCCTGAAGTTGAGGAAAGACCAGATAACGAAGACTGAGATCAACAGTCGTGAGATGGGCGACCTTCATTTGTGTCTGCGAGCCCCCGCAACCCGGTCGATCGCGGCGCGGTACCGATCGAAGGCATGGGAGAGCAAGAAGCGCGAACTCACGTGGTTACGCGCCGCCTCACCCATCCGGCTCCTCAGGTCGGGGTCATCGGAAAGACGGCTCAAAGCCTTGGCCGCCTCAATGACGTCGCCCGCCGGGACGACAAAACCCGTGATCCCATCTACGATTGCCTCGGCTACTCCGCCAACGTTGAAGCCGACCGCCGGTATCCCGGACGCACCCGCCTCCAGCACCGCACCCGGAAGTCCCTCGGTGCGTGAGGTGAGAAGGAGGACATCGGCCCACGCCAGATGTTCACTCACATCGTCAACGGCGCCTATCAAGTCCACGGAGCCGTCCAGCCCTAGGCTCGCCGAGCGTGCGGTGAGCCTGTCAGCGAGCGGGCCGGCGCCCAGGAAACGCAGTCGGCCCTGGTGGCCGTTCGACCACTGAGCAAAGACCTCCACCGCGGTCTCGGGGTCCTTCTCGGTGCTGAGGCTCCCCATAACCAGGACACGCATCTCCGTTCGAGATGAACGGAACGGAATCGCCAATAGCTCGGACGGAACCCCGGTTTCGGCGACTACCACCTTGGCCGCTGGCTGACCAAGGTCGACCAACTGCTCGGCGGTAGCGGACGAAACCGCCAGGATCAGATCAGTCCTTGAAAGGAGATAGCGCTGGAATCTTCGTCGGAGGCGGCCCCGCGACCAAAACCGCGGTTCGCCGACCGATGCGTAGATGAAGCCGGGCCGGTGACGCATTCCGAACAGGGCGGCGGCGGTGTATTTGAGAGTGGCAGACCCGTTGGCCAGCACCACTTCCGATCCGGTCTCCCGCAGCCGGTGCCGGAGCCGAAAAATCAGCCGAAGACCGAAGCGGGGCAGTTGGCGACCGGCTTCGCGCAATGGTGTGGCGGCCACCTCCGGACCTTCCAGAGTCCGGGACAGCGCCACCAGGTCGCTCTGCCAGCCAGATCCGAACAGCCCCAGCCCCAATTGTTCCCCGAACACTTCTGCGCCGCGGCGACGGGTGCTGGACACGATGATGGTTACCACCGGCGGTCCTGCCGTGACCGGTTCGGTCCGAACATTGCGCCACCAGCCAGGCACTGCCAGCGGCGCCCGGGCCGCCAACTGCATACGTTCGCCAAGCTTGTCGTGCAAGAGCACCATCGCCAGGTTGAGAAGGTGCGGGCGATGCCCGTTGAAGTAGACAGGATCGATCGATCGAACCAATCGCTCTGTTGCCCCGACGGGCGCACTGGAGATCCGCAACCTGGCCAGAACCGAATCCGGGATCGGAGCATCAACCCACAACCTGGCAAGGAAAAGGGCAACGTAGGTGGTGGAGCGGAGATCGTGCCTACTGGCGTATTCGATAATCGCCTCCCAGTCTGGTGAGCGCAGCCCCAGCTCCAGTAGATCGCGAGACAGGATCAGGCGAAATCGGTGATCGAGGGTGGCATGGGTGCACAGGAAAACCCACACCGCCGCGGGAGGGAGCTGCCAAAGCGGACCAAGATTCGAGCCGGGCTCGAAGGACGCTCGGGTCCACGCGTCGGCGGTGGCCTGGCTGGCACTCCCCCGGAGCTGTCGGTACGAGAAGAGATCCCAATGCAGGTCAACCGCGAACGTCACCCCGGAGGGATCGTGAATCGGAATCTCACGTTTGTCGGCCTGGGGCCGCTGGCCCGGGATCGAGCGAACGTGTTCATAAGCGGCCAGGATTTGGAGGGCCCTGGCCAGGTCCTCCCGCGGCACCAAGAGATCGAGGTCCGAAAACGTCCGGTGCATTGGGTGGCGGTATGCGTTGTCGGCGAGCCACGGCCCTTTCAGAAGCGCCACCGGAACCCCGGCCCCGGCAAACTCGACTGCCAGGCGGCGAAGATGGAGGCGCATGATCTGTTGTCGGGCCGCCAGGCGCGCGTAAACAGGAGAGGCGGCGGGCCAGAACGAAGATGCTGCAGGGTCAGCCAGGAGACCCATCAGCCCGTGCCGATAGGCGGCTTCCAGAAGCGACATCGAGCCTTCCGGGTGGGGCCCAGCAACACCGCCGGCAACGCGCAGCAGCCACTCCGACGGGTTTGTCCGATCCCCACTCATCCTGTTCCACCTGTAGTAGGCCCGATTTAGGATATCCGGGTGGGGTTGGATGGATCGCATAGGGACTCTTTATCGACCGTGGTGATCTCCGCCGACGTCGTCGTCGCGGAGCGCCTGCGAGTTGCCCTTTCAACCCTGGGGCCTTGTGAAGTGTTCGCCAGCGCGGCCGACCTTGGGCGTCTCAATGGAGGATCCTCCGTTGGCGTCGCCGTATGGCAGGTGGGATCGATCCCGATCGGTTCCGTGCCGACCAGGGTCCCGATCCTCGGTGTCGGGCCTGACGACACCGAGGCGATGCTGCAAGCGATCGAAGCTGGAGCCAATGGATACGTAGACGTTGCTTCGTCGCCCGGGGATCTGGTGGCGGCCGCCCGCGAGGTTGCCGGGGGAACCGCCTTTGTCAGTCCACTTCTCCTGGGACCGCTGTTGCGAGCAGTGGTCGAGCGGCGTCGCCGGGAGAGATCCGAGCGTTCCGCACTAGAGGTGCTTACTCCGAGAGAGCGGGAGGTGTTCACACTGGCGGCCCGGGGGCTGACGCGGGGTCAGGTCGCCCATCAGCTCATCATCAGCCCGGACACCGCCCGTACTCATCTGCAAAAGGTGATGGCCAAACTAGATCTACATTCACAGGCCGAGCTGGTTGCCTTCGCCGCCCGATGCGGTCTGGCTATGGAGGGATGAGGATGGGTTTGCAGGATCCAGACTGGGCGCCGAGGCGCACCGAAGGCGTCGCGATCGTCGTCCGGGGGGAAGGAGTGATTCTGCGGCGTCAGGAGGATGATCCGGCCGGCTTCGACCTGAACACCAGCGCCTATGCCATCTGGAACCTATGCGATGGGGCAACAACGCTCCAGGAAATGGCCGAAGCCATCGGAGAACTGACCAGCACCACGGTGTCCGCCGCCCTGGACGAGGTCTCGACCGCCGTTGAGGAATTCCACCGAGTCGGGCTGGTCCGCTAAGGCATTCAAACACGTTTTGCATCACTGCCGTCAACGTATCCTTGAACCTCCCCGCAGAAAGCCAAAGGAATGAGTGAAAGAGTCGGTCCTCCCCGCCCAAACATCATCCAGACCGAGATCGGCGACGAAATCAGCCTGTACGACCCCAGCTCCGAGCGAGTCGTCGTGTTGAACACAACGGCTAGTGACCTGTGGCGGCTCGCGGAAGGGGACTTCACCTTCGATCAGGTTCTCGGGCTCCTCAGCAAGGCGTATGGTGTCGAAGCGGCAACGATCCATGACGAAGTCCGAGGGACTGTGGACCGCCTGCGCCAGGAGGGACTCCTCGAGGACGGTGCCTGATCGGTGTTGCCCATCCGCAGCCGGGAAAGGCTGACTTCGGGATCGACGTGAGTTCCTACGCCCCGCTGGGCACGGCGTTTGAGGTTCGGACCGACTCGGAACCTCTCAAGAACGAGATCGGGCGGCTGCTCCAACCGTTCGTGTCGTCGGCTCCAGCCGCACCTGCCAACGCTTTTACCGTGGTCGAACAGGGAGCGGCCCTCGACCTCCACCGCAACGGGCGCCAACTGTTGGCGAGATCCGGCGTGGGAGATGTCGTTTTGCGAATCCTCGCCGAGATCAACCGGTCTGCCGTCGAAGCCGTCCCCGACTTCTCGGTCCACGCGTCCGTGGTCGCTGACGACGACCGCGTGCTGGTGACGGTCGCCGAGTCCGGTGGGGGCAAATCGACTCTGGCTGCGGCTCTCATGAGCAATGGTTTGCGTTACGGGTCGGACGAAGCCCTCTGTCTCGACCCGGACGGCAACGTCATCCCCTATCCGAAGCCTGTCACGCTCAATCGGTGGAGCTGGCGCGCCCTGGGTCTACGACCTGGCGAGTTCTACCGCAAAGAAGCTCCGTTTCTGGCTTCCGAACTTGGCGCAGGCAGCCTGATGGAAGCCGGTCGGAAACCCACTGATCTTTTGATTCCGGTGCGAACCGATGGCGAGCCCTCGCTGGTGCCGATGGAGGCCTCAACGATCGTTGTGAGCATGCTCAGGAACTCCTTCAACCACTTCAAAGACGGAGCCCGGGCCTATCGCCTGGCCACCAACCTTGGCAAATCGATGCGGGTCTGGCAGGTGGGGGTGGCCGATCCTCTGACGACCGCCCGGATCATTCTTCGCCACCTCAGCTGACATGGCCGAAGTATTGATCCGACCGTATCGATCGCAGGACCTTCTTGCGGTCCTCGAGGTATTACGGGCTTCCCTCGGCGAAACGCCCATCCTCCAACGGACACCAGCACTGTGGGCGTGGAAACACGAACTCAACCCCTTTGGGTCTTCGCTGGTTCTGGTGGCGGAACTCGAAGGCAGGATCGCCGGGGTCCGGGCCATGTTGCGATGGGACCTGACCCTGCCGGGAGGGGACCGTCTTCGATGCCTGCGCCCGGTCGATACTGCCACCCATCCGGACTTCGAACGTCGCGGAATCTTCCGGCAGTTGACCGATGCGGCCGTCGAGCAGGCCCGGTCTGAAGGGTTCGATCTCATCTTCAACACCCCCAACGCTCAATCCGGCGCCGGCTACCTCAAGATGGGCTGGCAGGAAGTCGGACCGATCGGGGTCATGCTGCGGCCACTGCTCCGGCGAGGGGTCACTCCCGACCCCAACTCGGCCCCTGACCCGTCATACTTCTTCGAACCCCCCGCCGAGAGCTTCCGGCCCGTCGATGGAGACGACCGTCGGTCGACCGGTTTGCGCACCCCGCGTTCACGCCAGTATCTCGAGTGGAGGTTCCTCGGTCATCCATTCGTGGCCTACCGCGCCATTAGCGACGGGGACTCGGTGGCAGTGCTCAGACCCAACCTTCGCTCTGGGAGAAAAGAGGTCGTCGTTTCCGACCTCCTCTACAACCCTCGGGCGAGACTGCTTCGAAAGGTGGCACGGCACTCACGTGCTCGATACCTGGCCGGTTGGTTCTCGACGCACTCTCCCGCGCGTCGGGCGGCATTGGCCGGTGGTCTGTGGCCGGTTCCCCGGAAGCGCGCCTTGACGCTGGTGGCGCTCCCCCTTCGGCCGCTCCCGCTGGATGTGTTCGACCCCGGAAGCTGGGATCTAGCCCTCAGCGACCTCGAGCTGCTTTGACGGCGGGCGGAAACCACGGTTGGCAGCCTCCGGCAACGTATCGGGGGCGAAGGTCGAGATGAGGTTGGCCTGGTCGAGGCCCTTGGCTGCTACAGCCACTTCGAGTTCGACGAACTCCGCCGGATCGTCGCAGTCGTAAACGACCATCAGGTCGCGGCGACCGACGTAACGGAACTCAGTAAAACGGCGGAGCCGTCCCATCAGTCCGTCTCAACCGGCGTGCTCGTCTCCACCTCTACGCCGCAGTTGGGACATTTGGCTTTGACGACCGAGCCGACGATGAAAGTGAATCCGCACGCCGGGCAGTCGACCCGAGGCGAGGGTGGGTCGGGAGGACGAGGGACCGGCGCAGCTGGGCCGGGTCCGCCGACCGGTCCCGCCGCCGGTGGAGCATGACGCGGATCTGGTGCTGGTCCTGCCCTCACCACATTCACCGACCCACAGACCGGGCAGGCAAATCGGCCAGCACCGGGCACGTCGAACTGAGTGCGGCAAGCGCCGCATCGAACCGTCATTCAGCTTCACCTCCTGCCTCTTCGCCAATGGCACCGATCGATGCCAGATACGCGACCTGCTCGTTGAGCACCGCGCCTACGTCGGTAGGAGAGTAGGTGAACCCGTGCCTACGCATGATCTCGGCGGCAATGAACTCCACCGCCGGTTGGTAGTCCCCGGCGACGGTGGTGACGGGCTGGGACCTTCTCTCTTGAGCCAAGCCCTGGAGGTAGAAGACCTCCCACTCAACGACACGTTGGACCCCCGCGGTCCCCAATCTGGCCGCCACTTCCGGGTCCAGCCGGGCGAGAATGAAGTCGACCGCATCGGTGATCCCGAAGGTGATCTCGTCGGGCCGGGTGCGAGCCGCGTGCTGCCAGATCACCAAAGCCGACAGGGCCAACAAGACGCCGAAGAGCGCAATCACCAGAGCCATGTCAAACCCTTGTGATCAGAGCCCGAGCCGGGCGGCCAGCACCGCCCGATGTTGAGCCGGCTCGCCAAAGAGGAGCTCGGAACTTTTGGCCCGCTTGAAGAAGAGGTGGGCATCGTGCTCCCAGGTAAAACCGATCCCACCATGGATCTGGATGTTCTCCGAAGCGCAGAAGAAGAACGCTTCCGAACAATACGACTTGGCCAAAGGCGCCACCAAGGGGACCTCGTCGTTGTCATCGGAAACCGCCCAGGCCGCGTAGTAGGCAGCGGAGCGCGCCGACTCGACCTGCACGAGCATGTCGGCACACTTGTGTTTGATGGCCTGGAAAGAGCCAATCGGGCGACCGAACTGGTGCCGAACCTTGGCGTATTCGACGGCCATGTCGAGGCACTTCTGCGCCCCGCCGACCTGTTCGGCGGCCAGCGCCACCGCCGCCCTCGCCAACATCCGATCAACCACTTCCCACCCGGTCCCGACCGCTCCGAGCACTGCATCGGCAGCACCCTCGACCTCTTCCAGGCCGACCTCGGCAAGCTTGCGGGTCATGTCCATCGTCTCCAGGCGCCGCCTGGTCACACCCGCGGCGGCACCATCGACCAGGAAGAGGCCGACGCCTTCTTCGGTGCGGGCCGCGACGATGAGCAGGTCGGCCGTGTGACCATCAAGGACAAAGCTCTTGGTTCCTGACAGAACAAACCCGGTGCCTTTCCTGGTTGCGGTGGCCTCGACGCCCCGTTCCTCCCAGACTCCGTTTGGCTCGGTAAAGGCCACGGTGGCGATGAGATCGCCGGCGGCCAGACCCGGAAGGTACCTGAGCTTCTGCTCCTCGCTCCCGGCCTCGAGAAGAACGTTCGCGGCCATTACTGCGGTCGACAGGTACGGCGTCGGGTAAAGCGAACGGCCCATCTCTTCTAGCAAGACCACTTGCTCGAGAAACCCGAATCCGGCTCCGCCGTACTGCTCGGGGATGGCCATCGCCTGCCAGCCCATGGCCGCATTCTCTTTCCAGAGGGAGGAGTCGTAGCCGTCGTCGCTCTCCATTAGGCGACGCACGACCGCGGATGGACTCTTCTCTTCGAGCCATCTCCGGGTCAGCCGCCGGAGTTCTTCCTGCTCCTCGCTAAAGGCGAAATTCATGGGGATAGACGGTAGTAGGGGGCGTGGGACGTGAGGCGAGAGACGTGAGGCGTGAGGCGTGAGGCGTGAGGCGTGAGACGTGAGACGTGAGACGTGAGTAAGAAAGCTCGGACGAGGAAATACATCGCTGGTTCACGTTCCGGGTGGGGCTCCGTCGGAGTCCTCGGCATAGACTGCCGATGCCCTGCCTCCAACCGCTCTGACCCGCGCACGGGCGAGGAGATCAGCGTCTCCGAGCTCCCACAGGTGCAAAACCATGCCCAAGATCTCCCCATGAGAAGGGTCTTCGATCATCTCTCCGAAGACGGCTCGAAGTTGATCAAGGTCGTCAACTACAAAGTGAGACCAAGCCTGAATCGTGATTAGAGCACCGTCCACCGACTCCTCCGGCCTCTCCGACTGGGTAATCGCCTCAACGATTTCTCCGAACTCCTGTAGGGATTCAGGTGGGGGAATCTGAAAGTTGACGAGTGCCTCCACATACGAGTCCACAGCCTCAGTAAGGGCTTGAGCGTCGGCTTCAGGCCAGGTGAAGGGCTGCCTCAGAACCGAAGCATGAAAGGTGGACAAGAGGGATAGCAGCGAGCTGAATGACGATTCTATTGCCTCCTTTTTTTTGGGCACTATGTCAGACGGCACCTACTGCCCGCCCCTTCGGAAGAAGAAGAGGATTATCTGCCGCGCACAGTCGGAGGCTTCAAAACGCATCGAGGGGGAGGCTCATAAGCGAGCCGTCTTCCTTTTCGGCTGCGCTCCTGCGGGCAGCCACCTTCGGCTCGACATGGCGGATGAAGAACCGGGCTGATGCAATCTTGCCCGCATAGAAAGGGTCTGAGTCCGCCTTGGGTGCAGCTATCTCAGCGTGGCGGAGAAGCTGCCAGGCGACGACTGTCTCGGCCAGGGACTCGAGCAACGAGTTGAGATGCAAAGCGGTTCGATAGACCGAAGAAGGGTCTTCCTGGGCAGCAAACAGATGGCCCACCGCCACCCCCAGGTGGGCCTGAGTGTCATCGACGAGCCTCCCCAACATCTCCCGCTCGGCAGCCAGCGAGTCGTTGTCACCGGTGGCCTTGACGAACTCCACGATCTGGGCGGCGAGGAATGCCACCGTCTGACCCTGGTCCTTGACGATCTTGCGGAAGAACAGGTCCATCGCCTGAATGCCGGTGGTGCCTTCATAGATGCTGTCGATCTTGGCGTCGCGGATGTATTGCTCGATCGGATAGTCCTCCAGATATCCCGACCCACCGAAGACCTGAAGCGAGGTCGCCAGCAGATCAAATGCCTTTTCTGACGAATAACCCTTCACCAGGGGCAGCAGCAGATCTGCCAGTCGGGCCCACAGGCTGTCGTCGGGGTGAAGGTCCGCCTGATCGCGGACCCAGGCGGCGTAGGTCCACAAGGCCCTGAGGCCTTCGGCGTGGGCCTTTTGCAGCAGCAACATGCGCCGGACGTCGGGGTGGCGGTGGATGGGGACCCGGGGGGCGTCGCGTTCGGTCGCTGTGGCGAGATCGGGGCCCTGTATCCGTTCCGTCGCGTAGGCGAGGGCGTTGAGATAACCGGTGGACAAGGTGGCAGCCGACTTGGTGCCGATGGTCATACGGGCATGGGCGATCACCCGGAACATCTGCCGGATTCCATCATGAACACCGCCCAGCAGATAGCCGACTGCCGGGCGATCTGTACCGAAGGTCAGCTCACAAGTGGCCGATCCGCGCAGACCGAGCTTGTGCTCAAGATTGGTTGCCACGACTCCGTTACGTTCGCCGAGGGTGCCGTCCTGGTTGACCAGGTACTTGGGGACGATGAACAAGGACAGGTTCTTGGTCCCGGGCCCTGCCCCTTCCCGGCGGGCCAGCACGAGATGGATGATGTTGTCAGTGGCGTCGTGCTCGCCGCCCGTGATAAAACGCTTGACGCCTTCGAGGTGATACAGGTTGCCTTCGATCTGAGTGGCCCTGGTGGTGCCGGCGCCCACGTCAGAACCTGCATCGGGCTCGGTGAGGACCATCGTCCCGGCCCAGCCTTGGTCGACCATCAGTTGGGCGAATTCCCTTTGATCCGGGGTTCCCTCCTCAAACACCACCCGGGCGAACAGGTTGCCACCGGCGTAGAAGACCGCCGTGGGATTGGCACCCAGCAACAACTCCTGGGTCGCCCAGAACAGGAGGTGGGGGACTTCGGTCCCTCCTAGGCCGGCCGACAATCCGAACCGGTCCCAACCGCCGTCGCGGAGGGCCGACAGGCTGGCCTTGAGTTCGTCAGGCAAATGCACCTGGCCGTCGATCAGCTGGAGTTGAGTTCTGTCAGCGGCGACGAACGACGACGCCCACTCATTGGTCGCCAGCCTGTCCAGTTCCACCAACACGTCGCGGGCAGCATCGGCGTCGAAGTCCGCATATCGCCCGTCCCCCAAATAGTCCTGGAGGCGATGCATCTCAAAGAGATTGAATTCAAGGTCGCGAAGGTTGGACCGGTAGTGGCTCATCAAACTCCTCAACTGATCTTTGAGTGTTCATTCTAATTTGAGCGGACGATCAAATGCAATCGAAGGACGGCCCATTCGGCAACTACCGTTCAGGGGGTGACTTATCGCGCCGGAATCGCCACAAGGGAGCGCATCCTTGATGCCACCAGGACCCTGCTGGCCGAGGGGGGACTCGAGGCGACAACGGTCAAGGCTATCTGCGAACTCGCCGAAATCCGGCCGGGGAGCTTCTACAACCTGTTTCCCTCCAAGGAGGAAGTCGTTCTCACGGTGGTCCGCGAAGCCATTGAGGCAGTCGACCCGGGAGGCCCCGACTCCTCCGAAACCGTGGCCGACCTGGTCCATGCCTACGTCCGGTTCGTCACCTCCGAACCGGTGATCGCCAGGGTCTACTTGATCGTCGCCGTTACCGGTGGGCTCACCGACGGCAACATCGGCAAGCGGGTGCTGCGCCATCATCAGACACGGGTAGAGCGATTCCGACAGGCCATCATCCGCGAGACCGGCGGCACCTCCCGGCGGGCTGACGAGCGAGCAGAACAAATCGTGGCCACCCTCACCGGCTTTTCAATGCATGCGCTGCTCAATCCTGACTTCGACCTGCCCAAGCAGGCCGAGCGACTGCTCGAACGCTGATGGCACGGGTGTACCTATCCCCTCCCGACGTTGGTCCTGCCGAGGCGGAGGCCCTGCAACGAGCGCTGGCGGGTGGCTGGGTGGCACCACTCGGCCCCGAGGTCGACGCTTTTGAGGCCGAACTGGCCGCCGTCTCCGGCCGGCGGTTTGCCTGCGCGCTCTCCTCGGGAACCGCCGCCCTCCACCTGGCTTTGATCAATGCCGGCGTGGAGAACGGCGATCGGGTCCTGGTATCCAGTCTCACCTTCGCTGCTACCGCCAATGCGGTCCGATACCTGGGTGCGGAACCGGTATTCGTCGATAGCGAAGAGGCCTCCTGGAACATGGACCCCACTCTGCTGGCTGAAGCCCTGGATGACCGGGGTGGTCGCTGCAAGGCGGTGGTGGTAGTCGACCTCTACGGTCAGTGCGCCGACTACGCAAGGATCGAGAGTGTCTGCGCTGCGGCCGGGACGATCCTCATCTCCGATGCGGCCGAGTCGCTGGGTGCCCACTACCAGAACCGGCCGGCCGGTGCTTTCGGAGCCAGCGCGGTCCTCTCCTTCAACGGCAACAAGATCGTCACCACAAGCGGTGGGGGCGCCCTCGTTTCCGATGACGAACAGGCGGTCAAACAAGCGCGTTTTCTGGCCACGCAGGCCCGCGACCCCGCCCCCCACTATGAACACTCCCAACTGGGTTACAACTACCGGTTGTCAAACCTGCTGGCGGCCCTGGGCCGGGCACAGTTGGGCGACCTCGAACGACGGGTCGAACGACGTCGAGACCACAACAGCTTCTACCGACGATCGCTGGAAGGTGTTCCCGGCATCACGTTCATGCCGGAAGCCCCGGGTTGCAGGTCCACATTCTGGCTGACAGCGATGCTGGTCGACCCCGATCTGGCCGGGGTGTCCAGGGAAGACCTCCGCCTCCACCTGGAGACATTCGACATCGAGGCTCGACCGGTCTGGAAACCCATGCACCTGCAACCGTTGTATCGGGACTCCCGCGTGTTCGGAGGCAAGGTGGCCGAAAAGCTCTTTGACCTGGGATTGTGTCTTCCTTCTGGGTCCAACCTGTCGAATGAAGACCGCGAGAGGATCGTCGGGTCCATTCGGGAACGCATCAGCCCCTAAGACCCATTCCCCGGCCTAGTGGCCGCCAGAGGGCCCCTTGTAGATTGAATGCCCAAGCGACAGGAACAGGGGCAATGAAAGCGGTGATTCTGGCGGGCGGTTTTGGTACCAGGTTGAGCGAAGAGACCGCGGTCCGGCCAAAGCCCATGGTGGAGATCGGGGGCCAGCCGATCCTCTGGCATGTCCTCAAGACCTTCAGCCACTACGGGATCGAAGAGTTCATTGTGTGCGCCGGGTACAAAGGCCACATGATCACAGAGTGGTTTGCCAGCTACCGGTTGCGCACGTCCGATGTCACCTTCGATTTTGAAGACAACTCCGCCATCTACAACCGGAGTTCCACCGAACGATGGAAAGTGAGCGTTGTTGACACCGGTTCGTCCTCAATGACTGGAGGACGTCTACGCAGGGTGCGCGATTACGTCGGGAACGAGACCTTCTGCTTCACGTATGGCGATGGCGTCGCCGACGTCGACATCACAAACCTCGTCGCTTTTCACAAGTCGGAGGGGCGGCAGGCGACGATGACGGTCGTCCAGCCGCCCGGAAGGTTTGGTGCGGTGACCCTGCGGCACGATCAGACCGGAGTAGAGGCCTTCATGGAAAAGCCGATCGGGGACGGTTCCTGGATAAATGGCGGCTACTTCGTACTTGAGCCCAGCGTCTTCGACCGGATCGAGGGCGACGCCACAGTTTGGGAACAAGAGCCATTGAGATCCCTGGCGCGAGAAGGCGAATTGTCGGCATATCGACATACCGGCTTCTGGCACCCGCTGGATACTCTCCATGACAAAGCCCAACTCGAAGGCATGTGGGAGTCCGGCGACGCCGCATGGAAAGTCTGGTGAAACAAGGCAACCTGGAGGTCGCGGTACAAACTCGTGGGAGCTACCGCGATCTACTCGCTGTGGCTCGATGGGCAGAGTCGGAAGGGTTAGCTGCCATTGCCGTTCCCGATCACTATCTGGCAGGTTCCGACACCGACGCGGCTGCCTATGACAACCTGATTCACCTAGCCGGATTGGCCAGGGAAACGCAACGGATCGAATTGGTCGACCTGGTATCTCCTGTCACTTTCCGCCACCCCGCGGTCTATGCGAAAACCGCCGTCACGCTGGCCGAGATGTCCAACAATCGATTCGTTCTGGGACTGGGAACCGGGTGGCTGGAGGAGGAGCATCGGCTGTTCGGATTGCCGTTTCCCGACCAGCCGACCCGATTTCACATGCTTGAGGAGGCGCTTGCCTATGTCCGGGCGTTCCAAGCGGCAGAGGGGTTTGCGGGTGCGCACTATCAGATCGAACCCTTCGACTCACAACCCCGGCCCCCGTTCAAGATTGTGGTTGGTGGCTCGGGAGCCGTTCTCACTCCGGAGCTGGCCGGGCGTTTTGGCGACGAGCTCAACCTGTTCCCGAGCTCTGATGGTGATTTGGCCGGCAGGGTCGCCACGTGTCGCGCGGCAGCGGTGGACGCTGGTCGGGACCCAGGAAGCATCCGGCTGAGCTACACCACTCCCGTCTTCGCAGCCTCGGACGAACCTGACTATCGCAAGTTGATCGCGATAGAAGCTGCCGAGAGAAATCGGACCCCCGAAGCGCTCGAGTCAAGACTCGCCGACCGGCACATCCCTTTTGGCTGGGGTGAGCAATTGGCTGAACGACTGGTGCCGGTCAGCGAGGCCGGCGTGTCGCGGATCTATCTCCAGGTTGGAACTACCGATCTCGCCGAGATTGCCCGGTTGATAGCTCCGTTCCGTGCAAACACCTAGGTGTCGGTCTGACGTCACCGAGGTAGAATCGCCTGGGATTGTCTA
This sequence comes from uncultured Acidimicrobiaceae bacterium, assembly GCA_964474055.1. Lineage (GTDB taxonomy): Bacteria > Actinomycetota > Acidimicrobiia > Spongiisociales > ZC4RG35 > JAICND01. Next base: position 57,329 of record CAYYRT010000252.1, read on the forward strand.
AGGGAGCTGGGATTCAACAACAGGGCGGAGCCTGTCACGCTTGTGGCAGCCCGGACATCGAAACCGTCTTGCGTACGGGTCAAATACCACGTTCCAGCAACGTGCTGGTTTCCACGCGACAAGAGGCCGTCAGCTTCGGATACGGAGAGATGGCCCTCTCCATCTGTACCCGATGCGGGTTTGTGCAGAACGATCTCTTTGACCCTGGCCTGGTCGACCACACGATGCCGTATGAGGAGAGCCAGGCGTTTTCGGGGCGATTCAGGGAGTTCCAGGCCGAGATAGTCGATCAGCTGATCTCCGATCACGACCTTGCTGGCTCAACCATCCTCGAAATAGGCTGCGGCAAGGGCGGTTTTCTCGAGACGTTGTGCCGCCAGGCCGGGGCTCGCGGCATCGGCATCGATCCGGCTGCGACGAATGATCGCCTCGAGGGTGAGGCCGACATCCACCTCCTCAAGGAGTTCTTCGACGACAACCACACTCATCTCACTGGAAAGCTGATCTGTTGCCGACACACCCTCGAACACATACAAGGCGTCGGCAACTTTGTTGAGCTGATGCGCCGCTCAGCGGTCGGAACCCCGGAGGCAGTCGTCTTCGTCGAGGTACCGGACACGGAGCGGATTCTCGATGAAGGTGCGTTCTGGGACGTGTTCTATGAGCATTGCTCCTACTTCACGGCCCTTTCGCTCCGCCACCTCTTCCGTAGCAAGGGATTCGAGGTAACCCGGCTAGACCGTGCCTTCGACGATCAGTATCTCTTGTTGGAATCCAGGGTGGGCGTCGTCGATACGGCGATTGACACCCAGGCAGTGGAGGATCTGGTGTCAAGGGCTCGGAGCTTCGCCAGCTCTATCGAGAGTCAGGTCAAGTTGTGGCGCGATCGCATCCATCAGCACAACGTTCGCGGCGAGCCGGTTGTCCTCTGGGCAGCCGGATCCAAGGCTGTGGGATTCTTGAGCGCGATTGGACAAGGGGCGGAAGTGCAGGGTGTAGTGGACATCAATCCCTTCAAGCAGGGTTCATTCCTTCCCGGTCATGGCCACGAGGTCCTTTCCCCCGAGGCGCTGCTGACTATCCAGCCGAGGCTGGTGATTGTCATGAACCCTGTTTATCTCAACGAGATCAGAGCGGCGCTGAACGACCTGGGTCTTCATCCGGAGTTGGAGGCGTTGGGTTCTCATCCCCCGACTAGTCACGTCGCCATGGCTGGAGCGTCCGAAAGGAAGCATCGCTGTTCATCTTGCGATTCGAACCAGCTCGTACCTTTTCTGTCCCTGGGTCAACTTCCGCTGGCCAACCGATTGGTTTCCACCGACCGGGCTGGGTTTCCAGAAGAGCGATACCCGCTTACGGTGGCCTTCTGTCGAGCATGCAGCCTCGTACAACTGGGCGAAACGGTGCCGCCCGAACTTATCTTCACCGACACCTATCCCTATTACTCCTCCTCTAGTGACTCCCTCGTTGAATCGTCCCGGTTGCACGTTGAGTCTCTAGTCACTGAGCGAAGACTCGGGTCAACCCACACGGCTGTTGAGCTGGCAAGCAATGACGGATATCTCCTGCAATGGTTTCTCAAGTTCGGATTGAAGGTGCTTGGCATCGACCCGTCACCAGGTCCCGCCCGCGTGGCACAGGAGAAGGGAATTCCAACCAGGATCGATTATTTCACGACCGCAGTTGCACGCGAGCTTCAAGCCGAGGGTGTGGCCGCTGATGTTGTTGTGGCCAGCAACGTCCTGGCCCACGTGAGCGATCTCAATGACTTTGTCGAGGGCATCGCCCTCCTGTTGAAAGCTGATGGAGTGGCGCTGGTCGAGTTCCCCTACGTCCGGGACCTGGTCGAAGGTGGAGCCTTCGACACCATCTACCACGAACATCGCTGTTACTTCTCTGTCCACGCAATACGGTCCCTCTTCGAACGACACGGCCTCACTCTGCAACGCGTGGAGCATCTCCCCCAGCAGGGGGGATCGCTCCGATGCACATTCGGGCATGAAAGAACCACCGATTCATCGGTTGTCGAATTCTTGCGGCAAGAGCTCGAGGCTGGGGTCACTACCTTCGACTACTACGCCGAGTTTGCCCAGAAGGTGGATGAGATCGCAGGGAAGCTGAGGAGGCTATTGACCGCTTTGAAGTCGAGTGGTGCCAGAGTTGTCGCCTACGGCGCGGCCGCCAAGGGAGCCACTTTGCTCAACTACGTTGGTATCGGTGACAGCGAGCTCGACTACGTAGTCGACCGAAGCCCGTACAAGCAAGGCTGGCTTATGCCAGGCGTGGGACTGCCGATCGTTTCACCCGAACGCCTGTTACAGGATCAACCAGAATTCGTGCTACTCCTTGCGTGGAACCTCCTGGAGGAGGTCGTCGACCAACAGTCCGAGTACCTGCGCCGCGGTGGTCGGCTCATAGTTCCGATTCCTGAGCCAGAAGTCCTCAGCGTCGATCGGTAGGTCATGAGAGCTGGACCCTGCCAAGGATCTGGTGAGACGGTCGGGGACTACGGTTCCCCGGATGCAGTTCTCGTTTATGACAGAGCCCCAGTTGGGAGGCAGCTATGAGGACCTGGTCAGGGCTGCCCGCCTAACCGAACAAGCGGGCCTGCTTTCCTTTGCCAGGGCCGACCATTACTACTGGTCGGCTGGCCCGAGACCGACAACTGATGCCTTCACCTCATTCGGCGGCTTGGCGAGAGAACTCGAAGAGACCCGCCTGGCCATCCTGGTGACGCCGATCACCTTCCGACATCCGGCGGTGATCTCCAAGAGCGCGGCCACGCTTGACGAGATGACCGGTGGACGCTTCGACCTGGGAGTCGGAACGGGATGGATGGAGGCCGAGCACCAGGCGTTCGGAATTCCGTTTCCCTCCTGGAAGGAGCGCTTCGCCCGCCTCGAGGAAGCTCTGCAATACATCCGGGCATCCTTCACCGGGCAGCCGTTCGAAGGCAGGTACTACCGAACCGACGCCGAGGCGCTCCCCCGGCCCGCGGGGATCAAGTTGATCGTGGGTGGATCGGGGCCCGAGAAGACCCCCACTCTGGCCGGACGCTACGCGGACGAATACAACCACTTCGCCATCGCACCAACCGATCTGGCTCCGAAGATTGCCAGGGTGCGGGAGGCGGCGGTCGCTGCGGGCCGCGACCCCGGATCGGTCACGATGTCGGTGATGGGTCCGGCTGTGCTCGCGTCCAACGCCGCCACATTTGCCGATCTGATGGCGGGCGCCGCCCGTCTCCGCAACGTCACGGTGGAGGCACTCACCGAGCGGTGGCAAAGTGCCGGGATCCCCATGGGGACGCCCGAACAGGCAGCACCGGCGTTTGCCGCTTACCAGCAAGCGGGGGTCAGCAAGTACTACCTCCAGTGGCTGGACTTGACCGACCACCAGGGCATGGACCATCTCTTCGAGGCCGTGCACGCATTCGGCGAAAGGGCTAACTAGATAGCGACGCCCACACAGGCGCCACCGCCATTTCGAGTTCTGGGATCGTCATGGGAAACACTGTTGTGGGTGTGCCTCCGGCAGCCCACACCGGATCGTGGCGCTTGAGTTCGTAGTCGGCAAAGACCCGCAGGACCCTGGCGTGACCAAAAGGAGGCGTGCCACCCGCCGCAAACCCGGTCGCGTCGCGTACCTCTTCGAGACCGGCCCGGCGAACATTTCCTCCACCGGCGATGGCGGCCAGGAGGTCCGGATCCAGTCTCCGGTCGCCCGGAACGAGCGCCACCACCGGCTCGTTATCGACCATGAAGACGAGAGATTTGACGATCGCAGCCACGGGACAGCCGATCGCAGCGGCGGCATCGGCGGCTGTCTTGGTCCCCGCGGGGAACTCCTGCACCTCGATCGCCAATCCCAGGCTCTCCGCAGCCGCCACCACGCGTCGAGAAGCCGCAGGAAGAGTCATCCCTTAAACATAACTCACGCCTCACGCCTCACCTCCATTTCCCCTACGACCATGTTGGAAATTAATCTGTGAGCCGTGAGTAACGATCTCCTTCGCATCGAGGGCCTGCGGGTAAGTGCAGGAGACACCGAGATCCTGCACGGTCTCGATCTAGCAGTGGGGGCGGGTGAGATTCACGCCCTGATGGGCCCCAACGGTTCGGGCAAGAGCACCCTAGCCAACGTCCTGGCCGGTCACCCCGGCTACCGGGTGACTGGCGGCCGGATTCTCCTCAAGGGTGAGGACATCGCCGGTCTCCGGGTGGACGCCCGCGCCCGCAAGGGCCTGTTCCTGGCGTTTCAGTATCCCGAGGAAATACCCGGGGTCTCGGTGGTCCAGTTCCTGCGCCAGGCGCTGTCCAACCGAACCGGCATCGACCTCACCGTTTTGGAACTGCGGTTGAAGGTGATGGATGCCATGAAAGAGCTCGGCATCGCCTCGGGGTTCGCCGATCGATATCTCAATGAGGGCTTCTCAGGCGGGGAGCGCAAGCGCAACGAAGTCCTCCAGATGGCCGTGCTTGAACCGGAGATGGCCATCCTTGACGAGACCGATTCGGGACTCGACATCGATGCTCTCCGAACCGTGGCTATGGGCGTCAACAAACTGACGACTCCGGATCGTGGGTTTCTGATCATCACCCACTATCAGCGTCTGCTCGACTACGTGACCCCGCATAGAGTCCACATACTGATCGATGGGCGGATTGTGGAAACAGGAGGGCCCGAGCTGGCGGCCAGGTTGGAGACCGACGGCTACGACGCATTCCGCAAACCGGTCAGCCCATGATCGCCAATCGCTCCGACTTCCCCGCTTTTGCCGCCGGAGCAGGCCATTTCCTCGACTCGGCTGCCTCGTCCCTCAAGCCCTCTTCGGTAATCCAGGCCATGAGCGAGTTCGCCTCGACAACCTACGCCAACGTCCACAGGGGGGCCTACCGCCTGTCACTCGAGTCGACCGAACGTTTTGAGGCCGCCCGATCGGATGTAGCCCGCTTCATCGGAGCACGCTCGCCAACAGAGATCGTGCTGCCGAGGGGCACCACGAGCGCAATCAACCTGATAGCCGGTGGATGGGCAGCCCATCGCCTCCGCCCCGGCGACAGGATCCTCCTCACCCACATGGAGCATCACGCCAACATCGTGCCCTGGCACATGGTGGCCAAACGCACCGGTGCCATCATCGACTACGCCGGCCTCACCCCCGAATTCGAACTCGACCTGGACGACCTGTTCAGACTGCTGGAGAACAGTCCCAGGGTCGTTTCGATCACGGGAATGTCCAATGTTCTCGGGACGATCCCACCTATCGCCCAGATCGCAGACGCTGCTCACCGCGTGGGTGCAATCGTCATCGTCGATGGAGCCCAACTGGTTCCCCACCGGCCGGTCGACGTCAACCTCCTCGATGTGGACTTCCTCGCCTTCTCCGCCCACAAGATGCTCGGCCCCACAGCCATCGGAGGATTGTGGGGACGCCCGGACCGGCTGGAAGAAATGGAACCGGTCGAAGGCGGGGGCGACATGATCGCCGATGTCAGCCTGGAAGGCTCGACCTGGACGGGCCCCCCTCACCGCTTCGAGGCGGGCACTCCACCCATCATCGAAGCCGTCGGATTCGCGGCCGCCATCGCCTATCTCGAAAAGGTGGGGATGGACGAGGTTGCCGCCCACGACCAGGCGCTCACCGATTACGCCCTTGCAAGGTTGGCCGAGGTCCCCAAGCTGCAAGTGCAAGGACCACCGGCGGCATACAACCGCGGCGGTGTCATCAGCTTTACCCTCGGCGACGCCCACGCTCACGATCTCGCCACGATCCTCGACACCTTGGGTGTTTCAGTACGGGCCGGGCATCACTGCGCCAAACCACTGATGCGTCAACTCGGGGTAACGGCCACCGCCCGGGCCTCGTTCTCCGTGTACTCCACGACCGAGGACGTCGACGCCTTGATTGCGGGACTACATCGAGCAGCAGAATTGTTCAAGCTCTGACATGGCCCTCGAAGAGCT
>CAYYRT010000253.1:0-6398 GCA_964474055.1 uncultured Acidimicrobiaceae bacterium
TGGGGTTGACGGGCTAACACCCCGCCAATCTATGTCGAACGTATGTTCGCTGTCAACGACCCGACCAGCGCTGGCGGACTGCCTCGTAGAGGAGTACCCCCGCCGCGGTGGAGGCGTTGAGCGAATCGACCGTCCCCACCATGGGAATCTGTACGAGCTCGGCAGCCGTCTCCAGCCAGGGAGAAGAGAGTCCGGTGTGCTCGGCGCCCACAACCAGAGCTACGGGCCCGGTTAGGTCGATCCTCCAGGGCGGGACACCGTCAGCCACGGTCGCGGCCGCGACCGCGACCCGGCGGTTGGCGAGCCACGACCTGACCTCGACGCTGGTGGCCTGGGCGACCGGGACCGTGAACAACGACCCCAGAGAAGCCCTCACCACATTCGGGTTGGTGAGATCGGTGGCGGCATCGGCGACGAGGAGCGCCGCCCCGGTCGCGTCTGCGGTCCGCAGCATCGCTCCGAGATTGCCAGGCTTTTCGACTCTCTCGACGACGAGGATCAGAGCCGGATGACTCGGCGAGATCGATTCGAGATCGAAGGAAGGGCGCACAGCAACTGCTGCCACTCCATCACGGCCATAGGCGATCCTCTCAAAGGCAGCCGGCGCCAGGACGGTCACCTCCGCCTGCTCTTCCCAGAGATCGATCGTCGACGCCGCCAGGTCGGCGCCTTCTTCGATCAGAACCCGATCGAGCTTTACTCCGGCCCGAAGGGCGCGGGTGATCTCGCTGATCCCCTCGACGAGGAACAGGCCGGTGCGTTCCCGCTCCGACCTTCGGTGGAGCGCGGCGGTCGCCTTGACCAGGGGGTTGGCGGGCGAAGTGATCACTCGGAGCCGCGCCACTTCTGCCAGTGGATCACATCACCGGTCGACTTCCACCCGCGGCGAAGCGATCCCGACTTGCGATCGTTGAGCCCTCGACCGATGGTGACGACTCCAATCGGGGTGTACTCGTCGGGAATATCCAGCAACGCCCTGAGCCCGGGCAAGGAGTGGACGCCTAGGAAGCCCGCGGCAAGCCCTTCGTCGACCGCCGCCATGAGGATGAGCATCATCGATGCGCCGGCATCGACCCACCAGTAGGGGATCGGCCACTCGATCTCGCTTCCGTTCTCGTCGAGCTTGTCGGGTTCCTGGTACCGGTTGTGATACGACTGTTCCGAAACACACAAGACCACATGGGCGGGAGCTCGGCTGATCCAGGGGTCGAATCCTCCCGCTACGTATTCGGCCTCGCCCGCCAGATCGGCAATTTCGCGGCGGATCTGTGGATCGGTGACTATCACGAAGGCCATTCCCTGGCTGAAGCCAGCTGAGGGTGCCTTCCGTCCGGCCTCGGCAATCCGGGCGAGTACGTCGTTGCTGACGGGTTCGTCCGCGTAGTTGCGGACCATTCGCCGGTTCCGAAGTACCTCGGCGAATTCCACGGCGGACTAGTTGCGAACCCGGACGGAGCCGCCATGAGATACGCAGGCGGCCGCTAGGATCTCGTCTTCCAGGTTGACCTCACCGTTGGGACCCAAGAGGCCCAGGAGCGCCGCCACATTGCGGGCATACATCTGGCTGGAGTCATGTGCTTTGCGCGACGGCAGGTCTGTGTAACCGACAATGGTGACGCCGTTGTGCTGGACGACCTCTCCGGGCACCGTCAACTCACAGTTTCCACCGGTTGTAGCCGCCAGGTCAACGATCACCGAACCAGCCGACATGGCTTCGACCATTTCGGTTGTGACAAGTCGGGGGGCCGCGGCTCCCGGGATAGCGGCCGTGCAAATGACCACGTCAGAGCGGGCGATGAACGGAGCCAGACCATCGAGAACCAGACGTTCGGCGTTTTCATCGAGCTTGCGGGCGTATCCGCCGCTTTGGGTTGCGTCCTGTGAATCGTCGCCCACTTCGATGAACGTGGCTCCCAGGCTGCGGATCTGCTCGGCGGCGGCCGCCCGGACATCGAAGCCGGCCACCACGGCCCCGAGTCGACGGCAGGTAGCGATCGCCTGCAAACCGGCTACTCCGGCTCCTAGAACCAGCGCTCGGGCGGGCGCAATCGTCCCGGCGGCGGTGGTCAGCATCGGGAACAGACGTTTTGAAACCATGGCGGCCTCAAGGACTGCCTGGTAACCGGCCACGGTTGCTTGCGACGACAGGGCGTCCATCGACTGAGCCCTCGTGATACGAGGGACCAACTCGAACGCCAGGGCGGTGATCCCGGCCGCGGCCAGGGCAGCAACGCCGGACGGATCTTCCAGCGGACGGAGGAACCCGAGCAGAACCTTTCCCGATTCCCCCAGATCCTCCGGGCGGTTCACCGCCACGATGACGGGTGCCGACCATGCATCCGCCCGATCACCGAGTTCGGCTCCCGCTTCGGCATAGGCCTCATCGGGCAGACCGGCAGATATGCCGGCACCTTTTTCGACGGTCACCTGCTGGCCAGCTGAGGTGAGCCGCGCTGTCACTTCTGGGGTCAGAGCGACCCTACGTTCGATGGGGGCGGTTTCGCGGAGCAGTCCTATGTGCACGTTCGGCTCATCATGGTGTATCGGTCCCTTCCATGCCACACTGCGCCCCCAGATGCCCGAGCGGGAGTTCAGATCGGTCCTCTACACAAGGGGCGGAGGCTGCGAAGAACTGGCCAGCCTGGTCTCCCCAGACAACACCCGCGTGGTCGGCGATCTTGGCGATGCGTGCATCTCCAGCCGGGCCGACCTGCTGGTGACGCGGCGCCCGCCAGGGGGCTTCAACCTGGTGAGCGTGGCGGTACCGATCGGCTTCCAGCCATCCGAAGTCGGCCAGGTTGTGGCGGCAGTATCGGGAGGACCTCACTCTGGACTGGCGGCTGGCCTGGCTGGGGCGGTCGCCCGTGGCCTCGAAGTTGACTTGGTTATCGCCTCAGCCTTCTTCCACGACGAGGGCAAGGCAGAGGCGGAGGAGTCGGTCGATCGTTTCGCCGGAAGCATCCCCGGCGCCGACCGGCTCATCATCGCCGCCGATGACGCACCCGCATTTGTTTCGCAACTGCCGGCCCGATCGCTGCTGGTGCTAGGGGCACCGGGCGGCTCCTTCCTCTCGCGGACGTTCTTTGGACCGGGAGCTCGATTGCGTGCCGCGGCAACGGCCGGGGCGGTAATGGTCCGGCATGCCTCCCCCCGGGTGTTTCACGTAATGATGGATCCGGTGTTCGTTGGTCCTCTGCACCATGCGGGCGACACCTTGCGCTTGCATGATGCGCGAGTCCTGGCCGTAGTCGAGAACGGGTTGTTGGTGGGGATGGTTCGCCGATCCTCCCTCCTGGCAGCGCCGCCCCAAACACCGGTTTCCGAGTTGATGGAGGCTCCCGTCTCGGTCCAGATAGACGAACCGGTGCTGGGCGTGGATCCATCCACTGACGGGCCCGTGGCCGTCACCGACGCGGCCGGGCGCCTCGTTGGAACCCTGCGCCAGTCCTGGGAGTGACATGAAGGCGGTCCTGGCGGCGACGCTGGCTTCAGTCGGTGTGATGTATGTTTACGGGCGGGCGGTCGACTCGCCGGCGACCACCACCTACGTGCTGATAACGCTCGTGCTGGTGGCCGTCCTCTGGCTCATTCATCGATCCGCCGTCTTCCCGTTACCCGTTCTCTGGGGCCTCGCCGCGGTAGGCGTCGGCAACATGCTCGGGGGTGTTCTGTTGATCAGTGGAGACCCGCTCTACCTGACTCAGGTCCTAGGACCCTTTCGATACGACAAACTGTTTCATGCCGGTGCCTGCGCGGTGGCGGCCTGGGCGTCATGGCACGCGGTGGGGAAATGGTCGGGTGGTGCGATCGGACCCGGCCCTCGGCGGTTTGTGGCAATTCTGATGGCGGCTGGAGCAGGAGCAATAGTCGAAATAGTCGAGTTCACCGGAGTCAACGTTTTCCCCGAAACCAACGTTGGTGACTACGGAAACAACATGCTCGACCTGGTCGCCAACCTGACGGGAGCAACGGTGGCGGCCTTATTGCTGGGTCGGAGAGGGGTTTCACCAGAGCCGATCCGTGCCAGAATCAACAGGGCGTGAGACGTTGGCGCACGATTCTCCTGGTTCTGGTGTTGTTGGCCTTGATTTTCCACGGGGGAGGGGGTTGGTACTTCGCCGACCAGTTACGTAAGGATGCCCTCGTAGTCCGTCCTTCTGACGATGATCCCGATGTTGTGGTCACCGAGGTCGGCCCCGGCTCCGTGGGCTTGCGAGTGGTCGATGGGGAAGATCCCGATCTGACCGATCCCGGGGTCATCGGACTTTCGTGGGAGACCGGCTACGGGCAACTGCTGGACATCGAGGCCACCAACCCGGACGGTTCGGTCGTGCGGCGACTGGTGAGGATCGATGGCGATCTTCCTGCGGTCGGTGACATCACCGATCTGGATGGGTTCGCCTTTCCTCCCGACCCGGCTCGCGCTTTTGGCCTGAGTTTCAACGAGGTGACATATACAAGCCCCCTTGGCGAGATGGCCGCGTGGGAGATCCTCGCCAGTTCGAGCACGTGGGTGATCCATGTGCATGGCTTGCGGTCTTCGCGAGCCGAGGCGCTGCGCCTGGTCGGTCCGATCGCAACAGCCGGCTATGCCCAGCTAGTGATTACCTATCGCAACGACGAGGGGCAACCACAGGATCCATCCGGGTTCTATCGCTACGGCGAGACCGAGTGGGAAGACGTGGCGGCTGCGGTGGAGTACGTGCTGGGACGCGGTGCCGAGAAGGTAGTCCTGGTCGGATACTCGACGGGCGGCGCCCACGTCCTCTCGTACCTGTATCAATCGCCCGGAACCCCGGTGATCGCCGGAATCCTCGACGCTCCCAACATCGATTTCGAGGCAACCGTCGATTTAGGGGCTTCGCAACGCCGGCTGCCGTTCGTGCCTCTTCCCCTGCCGGGCACCCTCGTCTGGTCGGCCAAGAAGCTGGCCTCGGTGCGGTTCGGAATTGACTGGGGCAACCTCGACTACGTGGCGAGAGCGAGCCTCCTGAACCAGCCCGTTCTGGTCTTTCACGGCACGGAGGACAAAACGGTGCCCTTCTCGACAAGTCAGGAGTTGGCCGCCGCCCGTCCGACGCAAGTTCGGTTTGTCGTTGTGACCGGGGCTGGCCATGTCCGATCGTGGAACGTGGGCCCGGACGCCTACGAACGCCGGGTCGCCGAATTCCTCGACGAAGTCAGCCGCTAGGAGCTCATCAAGAGACCTTCGGTCCGCCGCCCCACGTGAGCTTTAGGCGTTGAGTGCTGCGACCACCTGCGCAACCACGTAGTCAGGAGCGGCAAACACGTCCCACGTCGTAAAACGCAGAACCCGGTAGCCCTCCTGAATTAGCTCGTTTTGGCGGCGACGATCATATCGAAACGTGTCGCGGTCGCTGTGGTAACGCTCGCCGTCCAACTCGATGACAAGGCGGACCTCCGGGTAGACAAAGTCGACTCTCGCGATTGTTCGACCGCCTCTTTTGATGATTCGAACCTGAGAAACCGGCAGGGTCACGCCAGCGATGCGCATGATTCTTAGATACTCATCCTCAAGCTGGCTTTGGGTGATACCCGACCAGCCCATCCGGTCCTCCAGAATCGAGCGCATGACGCCAGCGCCTCTCCTGCCGCGTCGGGCGACCCGATGGAGGAGGTTGGCAACCGCCATCAGGTCGGTCATCTGCTTGCGCAGGGCTTCGTCCAGAGCCCTGGATGCCAGACCTTCACCCCAGGGGACCCCGACATCGACCAGGCTACGAGTTATGGAGGTTGCAGGAATCCCAATGACCTCAGTCAAATCGTCAGCCACGAGGTCGGTCGATCGGTGTATGACATATTCGCGGGCGGCCCGTCCTTTGAGGGGCGAGGTGACCTCGATTATCCGTGGCCGGGTACAGAGTCCGTAAAGGTGTGCGGCAGTGCGATGCGATGCGACGGCCCCGGGTCCAGAGCCGAAGACTGACGTCACCACCGCTCGTTCCCAAGTGGCGGGTGTGCCGGGAACCACGTAGACCCCGGGGTAAGGTCGGTGCCAGTCGCCATTTCTCACCCTTCGATCAACCATCGATGGCGAGGCACCCAACTCGAGGGCCATGCCCCGGGTGAAGGCTCCATGGTGACGTGCGGCGCGGGCGGTGATTCGAAGCAAGACCTCTTTGTCCATGGTCTGGTGGTACGCCAAGGCCGCGCGACTTTCAAGAGGTCTGATCTCAGGAGCTTCTTTGGCGGCTAGGCGTCGCTTCAGAGCTTCTTTGGTGTCTGACCTACCGTTTTCGTAGGTGACGCGCCAAAGAACGTCAGGGACGACGCCTACTCGCCAAAGAAAGGGGGCTCAGCGGGCAGGACTCCAATTGATTCCTGGCAGTTGGAGCATTTGACCAGGATTGCTGAGACAAGGGGTTGGTCGGCCTCAC
>CAYYRT010000254.1:0-3136 GCA_964474055.1 uncultured Acidimicrobiaceae bacterium
GTTCGACGTGCGGCTGATGATGCACAACAACCCCGGCACCCTCAACCGGCTGGACCTTGCCTCCTTCGTCAACGGCGGCTGGGACGCCTCATCGCAGACCGACATGACCTGCGCGGTGAGCGACTGCACCGAATGGCGGACGCTGTTCATCGACACCACCCGCTCTGCCAAGGACGGCCTGACCACCATGCGCGTCAAGCCGCGCGGCTCCTTCTCCGATGGCAGCGAGTGGCTGACCAGCGGCGACTGGCCCTTCATCCTTGAGAACGGCGACCCCGACAACGGCCTGCGTACCTACGATCTCGTCTCGCGCGGCTGGTATGACCACGGCTGGGACTACGCCAACCCGGTCATCACCAATCCGGCCCTCCTGACCGAGCCGTGGAGCGGCACCGAGCGCCTGTGCTACAAGGCCAACTCGCCCTCCGGCCTGACCGTCACCCATCACCGCGTGGCGATGGACCCCAACATCCACGCTGGGGATAAAGGGACGATCCTCGCCCAAGGCGGTGAAGTCGGGAACACCTGCCTCAACATCGACACCACGCAGTTTGCCGATGGCCCGCATCACCTGATGATCCTGGCCCAAGCCACGGCCACTCGCAGCGGGATCACCGGCACCAACGCAGGCGTCATCGTGGCCCGCGTGAACATCGCCAACGGCACCACGCCAGCCCCGACTCCGACCCCGGTGCCGCCGACGCCCATCCCGCCGACGCCCATCCCGCCCACGCCGACGCCCACCGTGGCACCCACGCCGACCCCCAACGCCGAGCTGGTCGCCCTGCTGGCCCGCCGCGAGGAGCTGCTGGCCGAACTGGCAATCGTGGAGGCGCGGATTGCCGAGCTACAGGGACCGCAGCCATGACCCCGTACCACGTCGACGATTTACCGATGAAGGCGCTCGCGCGAGCCTTCGCCGATACGGTCGAGATGATGGCGGATGGCGCGATTCCGAATGACGCCGGGTTGGAGTTCATTGCCGTCATGGAGGCGCGGCTTGCGGGCCTCGGGTACCGGATCGTCCGAGATGAACCCATTGCGCCACCGCTTCCGAATCGCTCTTGTCGGCACGGGATCACCCCTGAGGAGTGCGAGTTCTGCGACAGCCCCGGTGCAGACAAAGAGGAAGCCACCCGGCAAGCCATTGAGAGGCGCGGCAGGTGAAGCCGTACTACGCCGACGATGCAGTAGCGATCTACCACGGCGAGGCGCTGAACATCCTCGCTGCGATGGACCGTGACGACATCGCCGTGGTGATGGTGGATCCGCCGTATTCGTCGGGCGGGATGTTTCGGTCAGATCGGCAACTGGACCCGGCGCAGAAGTACCGGGGCTGGTCGCAAGGCAGCGATGGCAAGAGTGCTACGCCCGTTAGTCAGCCCGGCTCGTTCGCCGGTGACTCCCGAGACCAGCGTGGTTACTTCGGCTGGTGTTCGCTGTGGCTGTCGCAAGCGTGGCGCATCGCCAAGCCTTCCTCGCAAGTCTACGTGTTCACGGACTGGCGGCAGCTTCCGGTGACGACTGACGCGGTGCAGGCCGGTGGCTGGACGTGGCGCGGCGTACTCGTGTGGGACAAGGGTATCGGACGGCCGATGAAGGGCCGATTCCGGAACCACTTGGAGTACATCGTGTGGGGATCGCACGGTCCGATGCCCGAAGCGGAAGAGGGCGTCTACCCGTCCACCCTGCTGCGCTATCCACCGCCCGGAACCGATCGGGAGCACGTCACCGAGAAGCCGGTCAACCTCATCCGTGACCTTCTTTCCATTGCTCCACCCGGAGTTGTCTTGGACCCTTTCATGGGATCTCGGGCACGACTCTTCGCGCCGCGAAAGACCTCGGCCGCAAGGCCATCGGCATCGAGATCGAGGAACGGTACTGCGAAATCGCCGCTCGCCGCTGTTCGCAGGAAGTACTCGGTCTGTCCGCATGACCCCCCTCCTCGCCTTCACCGCCATGGCCCTCGTAGCCGCCGACATCCGCTACCGCCGCAACGTGCTGCTCATCGGCGCGGTGGCGTTCCTGCTGCTGGCGATGTTCTGGAGTACCTGATCGGCGCTGCGCTGGCCGTGGCCTTCGTGGCCTACCTGCTGCGGCGCGAGCACCCCCGCGGCTAACGGTGGGCGAGTGCTCGTATAGCCTCGGCCATCCGTTCGCGTTCCTCATCGCTGAGGTCCATGACGCGGTTCAGGGTGGCGATCATCGCCTCGACCTGGGACTCCGCTGCGCGCTGAACGCGCGCCGGTCGCAGGCGGATCTCGGTCGTGATGGAGCCGCGCTCAGTCATTGACCCCATTGTACCCCCCGCGGCTAACCCACAAGAGGACCCCCATGAACGTCCTGATCGTGGCATGGGCCTGGGACACGGGCGGTCAAGGTGGGCGCATAGCGCAAGCGTTTGCGGAGGAGCCGGGCTGGACGGTTCGCTCGATGGCCAAGTCGAACTCCTACATGGCCTACGCGATGGATCTTCCGTACCGGCGCCGGTCGCTCGAAGAGCAGTACCAAGCGTGCGACGTCATCCACGTCCGCAACCATTTCGGCGACTATGACCGGCTGGCGAAGCTGTACGGGCCGAAGCCGGTGGTCATCCACTACCACGGGTCGAGATTCCGCTCGAACCCGAACGGTCACATCGTGGAGCAGCGCAAGCGGGGCGCGATTGGCGTCGTGTCGACGCTCGACCTGTGGCTGCTGGCACCTGACGACCTCGAATGGCTGCCAGCCCCGTATAACGTGGATGAGCTGCGCAGCCTGCGCCAGTGAACGTCGTGTTCGTGAATCCTGGCCACGACACGGGCGGCGCTGGCTATGCGCTCAAGGCGGCGTTCGAGGCTCACACCGACTGGACGGCTCGCGCCATCTGCCGTAGTACGACCTACCTGCATTACCCGACCGACTTGGTGTGGACCCCCCGCGATCGCAGTCGGCGCATGGTGCTTCTACTTGAATCGGCTGACGTGGTACACGCCATGAACTCGCCCAAGCCGCTGGGTTGGTTCAAGCCGCGAGCCGAACAGGTCAAGGTCGTCCATCATCTCGGCTCGACCTATCGGCGCGACCCCGATGGCCAGTCGGCGATCTGCCGTCAGTACGGGGCTGTCGAAGTCACCGACAGCATCGACCTGCTGTT
>CAYYRT010000255.1:0-6006 GCA_964474055.1 uncultured Acidimicrobiaceae bacterium
CCGCGGACTGAAGCGGCTGTCGTTGTACCGGGTGGCCGACGTGCCCCTGGGGGACCTGCCAACTGGTCGGGTGGGGGAGGCAAGCGACCCGGCTCGCCAGCGACTGCTGGCCCACCCTTTCGACTACCTGTTGGTGTTGGATGAAGCCAGCCGGCCGCTGGGTTGGGCCAGCCTCGAGTCCATTGGCAGTAGCGGAGTCCTGACGCCCGAGGTCGCCCGGCCTTCGTCACCCCACCTTGATCGGCGGACCACCCTCAAGGACGCCCTGTCGATGTTGCTCGACGCCACCGTTCAGGTCGGGGTTGTGGTTGATCGGCATGGCGCCTATCGGGGCATCCTCACCGTTGACGGGATCGCCACCTGGATGCGGGAACAAGGCACCGGAGTGGTCCCGATTCCCCTCGGGAACCAGGTGGGTTGAGTGGTCGAAGGCCGGCCCCTGATCGACTGGACCTGGATCTGGTCCAACCCTGACGACATCGTTGAACGACTGCTCCAGCACCTTCAGTTGACCGCGATCCCCCTGGCCGCCGGATTTGGGATCTCTCTGCTTCTGGCGATCTGGGCGCTGGAACGCCCAGCGCTCTACTCGCCTGTCATAGCCGTGAGTGGGTTCCTCTACACGATTCCCAGCCTGGCCGCGTTTGCAGTCCTGCGCCCGGTCTTCGGGTTGTCGCTACTGACTGCGGTGATTCCCCTCACCACCTACACCCTGCTGATCCTCTTCCGCAACATCGTGGCCGGGTTCGAGGCGGTGCCCCGGGAGGTGCTGGAGGCCGCCGAGGCGATGGGTTACTCCAGGCGGGAGCGGTTGCTCCGGGTCCAGATACCTCTGGCGGTACCACTCATGATCGCCGGGGTACGGCTGGCGGCGGTGACCGTCATCGGACTGGCGACGGTGGCAGCGATCCTCGGGGACGCTTACGGCGGTCTGGGCCAGTTCATCACCGAGGGCCTCCAGCAGCTGTTCCCGACCAAGTACCTGCTCGGTGCCTTCCTGTCGGTGCTGATGGCCTTTGCATCGCACTGGTTGTTGGTTCGTTTGGAGCGGGCGGTCACCCCCTGGGCCACCAACCGGGAGGGAGCAGTCGGATGAGTGAGGTCATCGCCTGGTTCTCCGACCCGGCCAACTGGCAAGGCCCCACCGGGGTGCCCATCCGGCTTTGGGAGCACATCTGGATCTCCGCGTTTTCCGTAGCTGCGGCGACACTGGTCGGGTTGCCGATCGGACTTTGGACCGGCCACACCGGACGGGGAGCGAACCTGGCCATCAATCTGGCGAATATCGGCCGGGCCATCCCCTCCTACGCCATCCTGGTGATGGTGCTGCCGATCTCGCTTGCGCTGGCACCCACCCTGGGATACTCGCCCAATCTCGGACTGTCGTTCATCCCGACCTTCACGGCCATGGTCTTGCTGGCGATACCCCCAATTTTGGTCAACGCCCACGCCGGGCTCCAGGCGGTGGACCGGGACCTGATCGAGGCCTCTCGGGCGATGGGCATGAAGGAGTCACAGATCCTCCGCAGGATCGAGATGCCGCTGGCCCTCGGCGTAATCGTCGGGGGATTCCGCACCGCGGTGCTCAACGTCATCGCCACTGCCACGATCGGTGCCATCGTTTCGTTTGGTGGGTTGGGCCGGTTCATCATCGACGGGCGGCTGCGCGGGATCGCCGGCATACCCGAGTTGATAGCGGGAGCGATCCTGGTCACGATTCTCGCGGTTGCGGTCGATGTGATCCTCGGTGTGGTGCAAAAACGGATCACCCCGCGAGGCGTGCGCATCGTTGCCGGACACTCTGCCTGACTCATCGAAGCGGCTTCCACCTGACTTGGCCGTCGCCAACGTCGCTAAGGTTCATGTCCTGCGCCGCCCTCGGGCGCATATGAAATTAGGAGGAGACCACAATGAGATTGAATCGTGTGTTAGCCCTTGGTGCGGCTCTGCTTCTGGTCGTGACCGCCTGCGGTGGCGGGGGCGGCGCCAAACCTACGGTGAGGATCGGCTCGGACGGTTTTTACGAATCCGAACTGATGGCTGAAATCTATGCCCAGGTCCTCGAAGCCGATGGATACACCGTCGAACGGTCGTTTCGCCTTGGTTCTCGGCAAGAACGGGCGCCTGCCTTCGAGGGTGGGGAAGTGGATCTCGTACCGGAATACGTCGGATCCGGGTTGGGCTATTACGACACAAGCCAGATCACCGGCGACGGGGCCACCAATAGGGACCGTCTCCAGACCGCGGTCGTGGATTTCGCCACCGTCTTCGGGATCACCCCCGGGGAGGACACCAACGCTGCGGTGGTCAGAACCGATACGGCCTCCGAACTCGGACTCGACAGCATGAGCGACCTGGCAGCAGTGCAGGACCAGCTTCGGTGGGGTTTACCGCCGGACTGTGACGAGAACCCGCTGTGCAAGGGAGCCCTTGAGCAGTACGGCATCACCTACCCACCGGCCGAGCGGGAATCGCTGGCGGCCTGTGACGTTCCGATCGCTGAGGCCCTCAACGGCAACGCCATCGACTTCGCCTGGCTCTGCTCCACCCAGCCTGCGATTTCGCAGTACGGCTTCGTGGTTCTCGTCGACGATCTCGACACCCAGCCTGCCGAGAACCTGGCACCGATGGTCCGCAACGACTACCTCGAAACCGTCGGGGATGCGGCCGCCTTCCAGGCTCTGCTTGATGCTGCTTCGGCTCTGATGACGACTGAAGAACTCACTCGTCTCGGGGTAGAGGTCGCTGTCGAGCAGCGGGAGATCGACGAGGTGGCGACGGAGTGGCTGATCGAGAAGGGTCTCCTCACCGCCGAATAGACGCATTCGTCTCAGGCCGAGGCAGGGCCGCTCACCCGTGAAGATCGTTTCGCTGGAAGCGCGCACCTACCGGTTGCCGCTGGAGCGGCCCTTCCTCGCTGCCTGGGACCCGGTTCCCCGAACTTCATTCGGGGAAACAATCGTCGTCGTCACTTCCGACTCTGGGGTGCGCGGTTATTGCGGCGGGGCGCCGGTGCCGGATCTGGAGTTGTTGTCCCGCCTTCTCAGTGGGGTCGATCCCAGTGATGCGGAGGCGGTCTTTGGCATTTGCCAGACAGTCGACTTCCACGGCGGCCGCAACTGGACGGTCGAAGTTGCTGTGTGGGACCTGCTGGCCAGGTCTTTGGACACACCCCTATGGCGGCTTCTGGGTGGAACCACCGATCGCTTCCGTGCTTATGCATCCAGCGGAGAGCGGCTCGATCCTGTCGAGCGAGCCGAACGACTGGTGCAATGGAAGGAGCAAGGGATCGGGGCGGCCAAGATTCGTTTTCACCACTCTGACTGGCGCAAAGACGCGAAGGTCGTCGAGGTTGCCAGGGCCGCAGTCGGCGGTGGAATGGAACTCATGGTCGACGCCAACCAGGGCTGGAGGATGCCGGGCGACCTGAGTTCACGATGGAGTCTGAAAACAGCTCTCGACTGTGCGCGGGCTCTTGGCGAATTGAACGTGTATTGGTTGGAGGAACCTCTCGATACCGCCGACATCGATGGCTACCGGCGGCTGCGCGCGGAAAGCGGCATGCGGATCGCAGCAGGGGAGATGGTCAGATCCCTGTCCGAATCGGATCGTTTGATAGATGTCGTGGATGTGATCCAAAACGACGTGGTTCTTGCTGGCGGTGTTACCGGATGTCGCCGGATGGCGGAGCGGGCACAGGCCATGGGGACCGTGTGGTCGCCTCATACGTGGTCGACCGGGTACGGTCTCTTGGCCAACCTGCATGTGGCCCTGGCATCATCGGCGGGTGAGTTTCTCGAAGTTCCCTTTGATCCCCCTGCCTGGCCCATCGAGGTGCGGGACTTCATGCTTCCGGCGCCGATGAGCCTTGCCGACGGATGGCTCGTGGCCCCGCCCGGGCCGGGTCTCGGGGTCGAGCCCAACCTCGAGGCATTGGAAGAATGGAGGGTCGGTTGACTCGCATCAAGGCCGCGGTATGGATGGAGCCCGGTTCTGGCGGTGAGGTCACAGATGTCGATCTCCAGGCACCCGGTCGTGGAGAGGTCCAGGTTCGGTTGGCCGCGGCCGGCGTGTGCCATTCCGACTTCCACTTGTCGCTGGGCCACTTCGGCCGTCATCGTTTCCCGACTGTCCTCGGTCATGAAGGGGCGGGGACGGTCGAGGCAATCGGAGAGGGCGTGGATTCGGTGGTCCCGGGCGACAGGGTCTCGTTCTGCTTCATTCCGTCATGTGGCCGCTGCCGGCAATGCCTACGAGGCCGGCCCAACCTCTGCGAACCGGGTTCGACGGCGGCCTTCGGCGGAACGATGCTCGACGGCGGCTACCGGATGCGTCTTGGCGACGGGACCAATCTTCAACAGTTTCTGGCAGTGGGAGCGTTCGCGGAGCAAACGGTGGTTCCCGTCGGATCGGTGGTCAAGGTCCCCGATGCCCTTCCCCTCGACCAGGCAGCACTCGTTGGATGTGCCGTGCTGACCGGATTCGGGGCGGTTCGCAATGTTGGACGGGTCGGGCCGGGTGACCGGGTGGCCGTCATCGGCTGTGGTGGGGTGGGTCTGCAGGTCATCGCCGCCGCCGCCCAAGCGGGAGCCGACCAGGTTGTCGGAGTTGACCTATCGCCCGCCAAGGCGGAACTGGCCCTTGGCTACGGGGCAACGGGATTCATGACAACGGAAGAGGTGTCGGGCGTCTTCGATCTGGTTTTCGAAGTTGTGGGTCGGGCTGAAACCATCGAATTGGCGTGGCGGTTGTTGGACTCGGGTGGGTCGGTAGTGGTGGTTGGAATAGCTCCGGCCGGCGTCGACGCCAAGATCCGCGCTATCAACTTCTCCTCGGAGAAGAGCCTGCTGGGGTCGTTCTATGGCTCCGGAGACTCGGCCGGCCAGATCGCCGACCTGGCGGCGATGGTCGCCACCGGAGCCCTCGATCTCGGCAAGGTCGTCAGCCACACCACCGATCTCCACGGCATCAACGAGGCCTTTGCCCGCATGGAACGGGCCGAAGGTGCCCGCACGATCGTCCTCTTCGATGCCTGAATTCAGCTTTGACAGCGTTTCGGTCGAGTTCCGGAAGGGCGACTCGATCGCAGTTGCCCTACTGAGGGCGGGCATCCATCCGACCGGGGGCGGTTGCATATGTCTGGAGGGAGACTGTCCCAACTGTCTGGCCACTGTGGACGGGGTCTCCTACATGCGGACCTGCCAGACCGAGGCGCGCAACGGCGCGGTCGTGATCTCCCATCCGCGGATCGGCCCTCCGTCGTTGCCCGACGAAGTCCAGGGGCGGACTTCGTCATCGACCCACTTCGTCGATGTGGTTGTGATCGGGCTGGGGGAGAGCGGTCAAGCGGCGGTTGCAGAGGCGCGGGGGGCAGGCAGAACCGTTATCGGCCTCGATGCCGGCCTTGGTGAGGAGGCGATCGGTGTCTATGGAGGACCGATGGTGGTGGCCCGAACTCCGGCCGGGATGATCTCCATTCATGCAAGCGAAGTGGTCGTCGCCACCGGTGCCAGTCAGGAGCAGCCAGTCTGTCCGGGCAGCCACCTGGCAGGCATCTACACCAGTCGGGCAGCGGAGATGCTCACCGAGTCGGGTGTCGACCTGGGCAGAGTCATTTCGGTCCGGGCGCCCGATCGGCCGATCAGGTTCGAAGGCCCGGGGAAGGTCGAAGCCGTGGTGGTGGCCACCTCCGGGGGAGAGCAACGATCCGACGTCGACTCGGTCGTCCTGGATCTCGGTCTCCATCCCCGGACGTCGTTGGCCCGGATGGGACACGGTCTGAACGTGCGAGTTGTCGGGGATGCGGCCAAAACCGACGAACTTCCTCCAGCCCCGACCGATGGTGTTGTCTGTCCGTGTTCGGATGTAACGGTGACGGACCTGGAGTCGGTCTGGGAGCGCGGCTTCCGAGAGATGGAGCTTCTCAAGCGGGCGACTCTGGCCGGAACCGGCACCTGCCAGGGTTCGGTTTGCCTTCCCCACCTGCGGGCCTTTGTCCGCGACCGG
>CAYYRT010000256.1:0-10255 GCA_964474055.1 uncultured Acidimicrobiaceae bacterium
CTGGCCCGCGCCCTCGGCGAAGAAGCCAAGTCCTTGGCGAGGGCGCATGTCGAACTGACGGTGATCGATCCTCCCCGCCTCGTGGAGGGCCACGTAGCTACGCAGTTCCGCCTCAACCTGCGCGACCTCGACCGCCGACCCGGGGGCATCGACGTCGAGGCCACCGAGGACGTGCTGATCCTCTTCGGCCCGAACCACCCTCAGCGGCCGCCGACCGTCTCGGTGCCGCACGAACGCTGGCTTGGCCAACCGCACATGATCGGCGCCCGACAGCTGTGCGTGTACCTCGACCCCGCACGCGAATGGAACCCTACCGCCGGGCTCGGCGGCGTCCTGAGTCAAACGTGGAAGTGGCTCGAAGATGCCGCCGCCGGCCGCTTCGACCCGACCACCGCCCTCTTCCATGGCCTCGGCGGGATCCAGCACCTCGGCCTGCCATGCCCGACGGTCGTGATCAGCGACACTCCGGACCCGCTGCCGCCCGGCATCCACCAGATCACCTGGACCCAGACGAGCGACCGCCGCATCGACATCACCGGTTGGCGCCGCGGCCCCGTCGGCGCCGAGATGAGGGGCTTGGCCCTCGTCTCGAGCCACCCCCTCACCAGAGGTGCCGGGGACAACATCGCCGAGCTTGCTCAGCGCATCCATACTCCAGAGGCGCCAAGCATCGGCGAACTGTTCCCACAACAGGGGTTCCCGGCGGCGGAGACGATTGCGTGGCGGCTCCGCCACGCCGCTCGGCCTCTGACGCCTGAGCAACGTCTCCTGGTGCTCGTCGCCGCCCCGAACACGACCGTCGCCGGCACGGCCGGGCTCGACATCGTCGCCTTCGAGCTCGCCCCTCCGCTCCATGAGCTGACAGCCCCACGAACGCCCGTAGAAGGAAGCCTCCCCGCCATGTCCATCGCCTACGTCCCCACCGACGACCGACGCACCTCCATCAACGAGCGCCGAGACCACGGCCGCCCGGTCGAATGGTTTCGAGGGAAGACCGCCGAGATATGGGGCTGCGGAGCGCTCGGCTCGTGGTTCGCCGAGGTTCTTGTGCGCGCCGGCGTCGCCCACCTCCGCCTTCGAGATGTCGCTCTGGTCAAGGGCGGCCTCCTCGTGCGCCAGAACTACACCGAAGGCGACACCGGCCTCCATAAGGCGGAAGCGCTTGCAGGGCGCCTCCGTCAGATCTCCGACGACGTCGTCGTCGAAGCCTTCCCGCACGCTGGACCAGACGACGTCCCGACGCCCGGCGACGCGGTCGACCTGCTCGTCGATGCAAGCGTAAGCGTGGTCGCCGCAGCCGCCCTCGACCACGGGCTCACATCGGGGCTTTCCGAACGGCTCCGAATCGTCCAGCTGGCCACCGACACGGACACCGCGACGCTGGGCCTCGTCCACATCCTGCGAGGCGACGGAGGTGCGACCATCTCCGACGTCGACGCCAGCACTCGCTTCCACGTCGCCGCTCGCTCAGACCTCGAGCCCTTCAGTGCCTTCTGGGAGGCCGACGACGACGCCCTCTTCTCACCGACACGAGGCTGCTCCGCACCCACCTTCCGCGGCTCCGCCGCCGACGCCATGGGCGTGGCCACGACCGCTGCATCCCTCGCCGGCCCGATCCTCGGCACCGGCCTCCAGGGGTCCTTCCTCTTCGCGCTTCCGCACTCACCGGCGCAGGCACCTGCTCGAACCTGGATCGGCTTCGGCGATCCGGCCGACGGTGACGAGAGTTCGTCGACCCACCGTCCGACTCCACCGTGAAGCGGCTTCGCCGCCTCGCGCCTCTCTCAGGTCTGGGGGGAGCGAAGGGCCCCGCTGTGGTTGGGTGTGCGAAGACGATGTCGTGCCTCTCGTAGCGGTGGACACCAGCCAGGGAGCCCTTCTGCTGGACGCAACGTCGGCCAGCGAAGAGGAATGGGGTCTCGTTCACCGGCGAGGTGGGAGAGCGTGGCTGCAGTGCAGGACCTGCACCCATCCGCTCGATGCCAAGGAGATGAGCCGGAGCGGCCTGCGGTTCTTCGCTCACGCTCCTGGCTCGCCGGACTGCGCGACGAAAGGCGAGTCCGCGCGCCACCTCTTCCTCAAGTCGCTCTTCGCCAAGACCTTCCGGGCGGCTGGGTGGGATGCGGAGCTCGAGGTCCAGGGCAACGGCTGGCGAGCCGACGTACTGGTGTCATCGCCGCACGGGAGACGTCTTGCCGTAGAGGTCCAACTCGCAGGCATCAGTGTGGCCGATGTCGAGGAGCGCGCCGCTCGGCACTGCAGGTCCGGCGTCGACACCCTGTGGGTGGTGGAAGGACGTCGCCCTCTGTGGGCGATTCGCGCACCGAACCTCCTGGTGAATGCGGTCGATGATGTCATCGACTCAGTGCTCGCCGCTGGGCCGGGTTCGACGGTGCCGTCGGTGGTCGACGCAAGCTCGGTGGCTCAAGTGGTCGAGTGGTTCGCGAGCGGGCGCCTGACGGTGCCGACGAGGCCGATTGCCGGCGTAGGGCCAAGGTGGCCGTGGTGCTTTCAGCTCGATGGCTGCGTTGACGCCCATGCCACGGGGATCATGAGGGAGCAGCAAGAAGGCGCCGAGAGGGACCGGCTGGCCCAGGTGGGGTGGTTCATGGCCCGGGCACGGTTCGACGCCCTGGCAGCCGCCGCTGCATCTGCGGAACGAGAACGGTCGGCCCGTGCCCTCAGTGCCACCGCGCAGGCCCGCCAGTCGCTCGAGCTACTGCTGTCGTGGGCCGCCGAGTTGCTGCCGTGGACCGTCTGGTTCGGCTCCGCCAAGCGCAGGACGTCCTTCCTGGCCGTGGAGGACTGGCGTCCTGAGGAAGGCGTCGGCGCCTACGTGGGGACCGACCATCCGACTCACCTCTTCGGGATTGTCGAACCGGGATCCCATCCTCATGGTCTGCCCTTGCGTGTTCCGGCGTGGTCGGTTCGCTCCGATCCACCCGATGGCTTCGCGTACGTGCTCGGCTCGCAGTCGGTGGTTGATCTGCGCCTGAGCGACTTGCGGCCAATCGTCACCGGACAGAAGCCCAACCGTCTTCCGTTCGCCGTCGCAGTCGTCCACCCGGCGGACCATGTCGTCGAGCATCCCGCTCGGTCCTGGAAGGAAGCGATTTACACCCGCATGACGACCCACGCTGTCCGATCTGCGGTGGCGGTCGAGACAGTCGTGAAGCGGGTTGAGACCGACTACCCCACTGCGGCGCTCGGCCGGGCCGAGGACGCCGTGCACCAGTTCATTGACGACTTGCGCCGGGAAGGCTGCGTGCGCGTGGCGCGAGGCCGGGTACAGGTTGGGGGCCAGCGTCCCTAGTGTCATCCGGTCGATGATCGGCGTTGGTGCCGAAGTCTCGCTTGCGGCTGCAGCGCTGAGAAACGTCCGGCCCAGTCGCGGCCGCAGGGATGCCGGCCCTGTCCTCGAGCCTCCGGTCTGCCGGCCAGGGTGACATCCACGAACGGCCGCCAGCGTCGATGCACCACCCACGGCCCCGGGCGGTGCGACCCGAGAGAAGGCGCAGACGACCCGATGGTCCGCATTCCATGGCCTACCAACTTCACCAATGGCCGTAACCTGCCGGTGTGAATGGGTGGGAAGTGATCTGGGGCGCGACCGCTGGCTTGGTCGGGGCAGCGGTCGGTGCGGGCGCAACGGTCTGGGCCACGTTGCGCACGCTCCGGGGCCAGGCACGCCTGGTAGCGGAGGAGCGGGCGGCGACGACCGAGAACGAGTTCGACTTCGCCAAGCGTCGAGCGGACCAGCAGTTCCTGTCGGCGTTGACGGCACTGCGGATCATCGAGGTTCCGCAGGTGCCGTTCTTCAAACTGAACCACGATGCCTTCGAAGAGCTGCTTCGTTTCCCGCAACTACCCCGCCCTGTGGCTCTTGAGGTAGAGCGCCTCACCATGGCACTCCGCTCCTACAACGCTGCGGCCGACTTGGCGAACGCCAAGTTCCCGTTGAGCGGTGCCAATGGCCCGGCAGAGCAGCGCTGGCGAGAGGCCCGGGGGCTGGCAGATGTCGCAGCAGTGGCCTACGAGGCCTGGCGCGGCGATGAGCTGGCCAGACCACACCCTCTCGCCGACTGACCCCGTGGTTGGATGCGGGGCCGGCCGACGGTGCTAACAGTACTCCGGGGGTAGTTGGTCGTCGCCGGCGGTCAAGCGGTCGATGATTGCCTGGATGTGCGGGTCCGAGACCACAGGTGCGACCGGTGGCTCCAAGTCGGAGCGCCTGCGGATTTCGACCGGAGGTGGCGGAAGCGGCGGCGCCGATGGCCGCATGTCGTTGACCCCCACAACGGGAAAGCCGGGGCGGTGGAACACGGCTTGGTCGCACTCACGAGCAAGGCCTTCGTTTGTCGTCCGGATGAGCTCACCAGAGGCCTCGAAGCGGTCCGGTCCGAGGTGGGCTGGAGCGCCTACCAGCACATGGTGCGGGTCGAGGGCGAACCTGATCTCCGACGTTGGCGCGATTCTGATGCCCCGGAACGTTTGGTCGCCGTCGGTCCGGAAGTGGAGCACGGGGTTGTCGCTCGTGCAGAAAGCCGGGTGATCGGAGCGTCCGACCGCCCAGCGAAGTCCTACGAGGCTCGGAACCAAGGGTGGGCCGTACTGCAGCATCACCCGGACGTGGCTGTTCTCCCGTGGTCGCTGCCGGTACATCAGGGGAGGGTCAGCCTTCACCTGATCGAGTCGCTTTCTGGCCGCCGGGGTTTCCCATGCCGCTGCGCTCGGCCCGTACTCGGATCGGAGGGTGTCGTACGCAGCGAGGATCGGTCCGACGGCCTTCGCAGCCTGTAGGTCGATTGACCGGAACCGGGCCGTGCGGACGACCTGGAACGCCAGGAACTCGGCCAGCTGTTCGGCTTGCGGCTGAACCGGTTCATCGTCCTTCGCCAGCCGGGCGATAGTGATCGCGGCTGCGCTATCGACCCGCTGGAGGAAGTCCTCGATCTCCGTCGAGCGTCCACCCGACGCCGACCGGTACGAGTAGAAATGGGCTCCGGCGGCAGCCGCTCTGGTGCCGATGTCCTTTCGTGGCTCCGTGCGATGAACCCGGGTCACGTGGTCGTCGACAGCGAACCGACGCAGGAGGAACCGAGGCGTCTGGTGCTGGTGCCTCTTCGCCGCCATCAGCCCAGTGAACACCGCCGCACGGCCGAAGACGCTGTCAGTTGACGCCCACGGAGCCTCAGGCGAGTCGGCCGGTCGACGTGGCCCAGGCTTTGACCTCGTTCCAGGACCAGATGCGGAGGCGACCGAACTTGGTCAGGGGCTTGGGGAAGTCGGGGTGGCGGCGCCAGAGGACGTGGACCGACTCGGGGTTCTTGTAGCCCAGGCGTTCGGCGATCATGGCGGCGTCGACCAGGTCGTTGAGGTCGACCCAGCGCTCCATCGGGCAGACGCTAGATCGAAAGCCTTGATCAGAATTCTGATCAGTGGTACTCCTGGTGACCCACAACCGAAAGTGCTGAGTGGCCCCGGCGCAGCTGGAACTGCCCGGGGCCGTGGCCGGAACCCTGACTGGAGGGCCCGACGATGGCTGACACTACGCGGCCACACCCCCGAGGTGTGCGCCGAACCGGCGGATCTGCGCCACCTGACGAGGTGGTAGTGGCGGGCCTCATGCCGGGTCCATGGGAGGTCCCGATCGACCTCTGGGCGTACTTCGTCCGGTACGGACGGCGAGCCCGCGGCCTGACCCAAGGCACGCTCGCCTCGGCGGCCGGGGTGAGCCAGCAGACCGTCTCCAAAATCGAGGGGGCGGCGATCTGCCCCCACGATCGCGTGAAGGTCGAGCTGGCCCGGGTCCTGGAGGTGCCGACGGCCGACCTCTTCCCCTGGCCGACACAGCTGCGACGGTCGGCCACGGGCCAGGCCGTGTGGCCCGACCTCCCGCCCCCCGGATGGACGGAGCGGATCGATGGATGACGCCACGGCGGATCGACTGGCGCAGCTCGAACGGGAGTTGACCAACCTTCGGCTGGGGATGGGGAGCCAGGTGCGGACCCGCGAGGTCGTCGTGATCGATGACGCCGGCGTGCCTCGCATTCGCCTTTCCTCTACCGCGGGCGACGGGGCCGGCTCGACGTGTCGGATCGTGCTCCTCGATGCCGACGGGTTCGAGCGTGTCTCCGTGAGCGCGCTCCCGGGTATCGGCGCTCTCCGTGTCGTCGGGCGGACGGAGCACGAGCAGAGGTCGCACGTCGACGTGTTCGCCCTCGACCCGGAGGACGGTGACGGCGTGTACCTGGGCGTGGAGCTGGTCGACCGCGGCAACAGCGTCGGTGGGCACACCGTCTACGAAGGTCGAGAGCCTCGCACCTGGACTCGTCGGCCCTAGTACACGAAGGCGCGGTTGATCGGGCAGGGCCGCCAGCGGCCGATGAGCATCGGTGGGCGGTTCTAGGACGTGACAAGGTGGCCCTGTGACCCCGCACTTGCGGCCAGGCGCCTCGCTTCACCTAGCTATCGAGCGCCTGGAAGGCGTAGCGCTAGACGCT
This sequence comes from uncultured Acidimicrobiaceae bacterium, assembly GCA_964474055.1. Classification (GTDB taxonomy): domain Bacteria; phylum Actinomycetota; class Acidimicrobiia; order Spongiisociales; family ZC4RG35; genus JAICND01. Next base: position 6,504 of record CAYYRT010000256.1, read on the forward strand.
CGCAACCTTCGCTCCTACCACTCCCAGTACCCCGTCGACCACGTCACCCAGTACCTGCAGTGGGTTGAGAAGTCAGAAGTAGCGTTGCAGGGAGCATTCTCCCTTGCGGAGGCGCGAGATCTTGTCCGTGGCGAGGACTACTGGAGGCTGAGGGCACTCGCTCGCGAGCAGCGGGCCGTAGCCACGCTTCACCAGGGCCTGGAGGAGCGCATCGCCGTCTTCGAGCAGTCGGGCGAGGAGCTCCGTCGGCTTCGTCGAGCCATCGAAGAAGGAGCCACCCCGGCTCTCGTCGATACCCACGTGCTCATGCACTTCGAGGCCCCTTCTGCCATCAAGTGGGAGGAGCTCATGGGCGGCGCCTGCCGTTTGGTGCTGCCCTTGCGCGTCGTTGAGGAGCTCGACAAGAAGAAGTGGGAGGGCACCGATCGCATCAGGCAGCGGGCGCGCGATGCATCGTCGATGTTGCGCAAGCATCTTGACGGGGGCCCGGGACCGACCGAGGTGCGGCCAGGGGTGACGCTGGAGGTGCTCGTACCGCCCGAGCCTCGAACGCGCGAGCGGGACGCCGACCAGGAGATTCTGAACCTGTCGGTGCTGTTCACCAAGCAGCGTCCGGCGAGCCGCTTGGTGACCGAGGACGCAGCCTTCGAGCTGCGGGCGCGCGCTCTTGGCGTCGACGTGCTCCGAATGCCGGCGAAGTACCTACGCGACAAGGCCCGGGTCGATCGGCCGTCCGAGTAGCTGCGTGTGGTGCGGCCGGACCTCGTGCTCACGGATTGCTAACGGACGTGGCGGCACCGGTTGGTGCTCGGCCGGACGGACGTGCCTTCGGACGGTGGATCTTCCCTGGTCGGGGCCACGGGATGGCACGGAACCACACGGGGCGGATGCCCAGGAGCGGACTTAAACCCCTCGGGTGCATTGCGCACCGTGCGGGTTCGACCCCCGCCCCGGGCACGTCAGCGCTGCCGAGAGAGACTGCTTCGGGGCGGGACGACGTAGCGATGCGGAGGGGCGCGGGCCCAGCTGCTGGCCGTCCGACCATCAGCTGGACCCACTTCCGCAGGCTCTGTGCCCTTGGCTCCCTGATGATGACGTCCCCTCCATCATTGATGACGTCATTTGGGTGGAGCTGCGCCCTCTGGGCGGGACGACTTCGTCGCCCGAGTCGAGGTTGGCGGGCCTCGCCGCGACCGTCCGGCCGGGGGCGAGACCCACTTCCTCGGACCCTCGGTCCTCGGCACCTTCAGGCTGCCTCGTTCGCAGAGACGCAGCCGCAAGCCCAGCCTCCGACCGTCCGGACGTCAACTGGGCTCACTTCCTTGGACCCTCGATCCTCGGCCTGGCCACTGTGCCACCTTTGGGTGCCGACATCCACCGATTCTGGGTTCGACTCCCCACGGTTGTCGCCACATGAGATCGTGGTCCCGCGGGGCGTCCAGCCGGCCCCGCCAGCCACCCCCGGAGGAGATCAGCCATGAGCGAGATGAACGATTGGAACGCCCAGATCATCGAGGAGTTTCGGGCCAACGGCGGCCGAGTGGGCGGAAACTTCGAGGGCGCACCCCTTCTGCTGCTCCACACCACCGGGGCCCGGTCCGGGCTCGAGCGCATCAACCCTCTGATGTACCAGGATCTCGGTGGGTCGATCGCTGTCTTCGCCTCCAAGGCCGGGGCCGACAGCCACCCCGACTGGTACTACAACGTCGTCGCCACCCCGGACGTCACCGCCGAGATCGGCACCGAGACCCGCGCCTTCCGCGCCCACGTCGCCGACGCCACCGAGCGCGGCCCCATCTGGGAGAAGCAGAAGACCGACTACCCCAACTTCGCCGAGTACGAAGCCAGCACCGACCGTGAGATTCCCGTCATCGTCCTCGAACCGGTCTGACGCGACGAGACGATCACGATCGTCGCCGAGCAAGGCTGACCGCCGGGATCAGTTGGGAGAGACGTTGCCGCCGAGGAGGGCCGCCGTCTTGATCTCGAGTTGGCCCTGGAGGGTCTCCTCGGAGCCGAAGAGGTGGGCGTCGAGATCAGGGGGCCGTTGCGACTCGGGCCACGAGTCGATGTAGTAGTTCAGGACGGCGACGACGCGCACCGCATCGTCGTCGGCCAGGGGCCGGACGTAGTGGGGAGCGGTCCGGGCGTCGAAGAAGATGAGGTGCCCGGCCGTCGGGTACACGACGGCGCATTGGGCGTCGACCTCGTCGACGCTCGACGCATCCGGGTCCAGGCCGACCACCAGTTCGCCCCCCTCGCCGGCAGGGTGCGTCGACAGGTACAGGAGTCCCGAGATGGGGTTCGTGTCCACGTGGCACTCGTAGCGCATCGACCGCCCGTGCTGGACGTTCAGGGTCATCTTGAGCGGATCCCGCGACGCCAGGTGCACCCCCTCACGGCACGAGCGCCGGGCGAAGTCGTAGAACTCCTCGTGGTACAGCTGCCACAACCACGGCAGTCCGTGCTGGACGTCCTCGCTCAGCACCGTGGCGAAGTCGACCTCCTCCACGTCCGCCGCCTCGCGTGACGTCACCGACGACGGGCGGAGGCGGTGGAGCTGGGTGCGGGTGGTGACCACCCGGTGGACGTCGTCCCTCCACCCGGACGGCAGCAACGAGGTGACGTCGAAGGTGATCCAGGAGAAGGGCTCCGACCTGTCCCGGGGCAGCATGGCGGGGACGGTACAGGTCGACCTTGGCGTTTCATGGGCGATGAAGCTCCATATCCGTAGCGAAACGAGCCGGCGAGCCGTCCGTCAGGCGTAGGCGTCGGATTGCTGGCGGTACATGCGGGCGTAATGGCCCTCGGTCGCCATCAGCTCGGCGTGGGTGCCCTGCTCGACCACCTTCCCGCCGGCCAGCACCACGATGCGGTCCGCCATCCGCACCGACGAGAACCGATGCGACACCAGCACCGTGACGGCGCCACCAGCCCCCACGTCCCGGGCCGCCGACTGGTACGCGTCGAAGAGCACTTGCTCGGCCTCGGGATCGAGGGCCGCCGTCGGCTCGTCCAGCACCAGGCCCAGCGGCCCCTCGGCCACCATCCCCCGGGCGATGGCCAGCCGCTGCCACTGGCCACCCGACAGCTCGGCCCCGTCGGCATAGGTCTTGCCCACATGGGCATCCAGGCCCCCGGCAAGACGGTCGACCACGGGCCGGGCCCCACCCCGGTCGACGGCTCGATCGACCCGTCCCCGGTCGTCGACGGCACCAGGCGCACCGACACCAACCGTCTCCAGGGCGAGGGCCTCCAACCGCAGGAAGTCCTGGAACGTCCCGCTGAGCCGCTCCCGCCACGCATGCGGATCGATCGCCGCCAGGTCCACGCCATCGACAGAGATGCGTCCGCCGGTTGGCCGGTACAGCCCGGCCAGCAGCTTCACCAACGTCGTCTTGCCCGCCCCGTTGTCGCCCACGACGGCCACCGTCGCCCCGGCCGGCAGGTGCAGGCTCACGTCGTCCAGCACCAGCGCATCGGAGCCCGGGTACCGGAACGTGACGTGCTCCAGGTCGATGCCCCGGGCCAGTCGAGCCGGCGGTGCCCCGGCGGCGGCGAAGGCCTCCACCTGGGCCGCGTGCAGATCCTCCAGCCACAGGAACCGGTCGGCCGTCCGCAGCGCCGCCGCCGCCTGCCGGGCCGCCTCCGCCGTCTGGGCCACGTTCCCCCGGATCAGCAGGGCGAGCTGTGACACCAGCACGATGTCGCCCGCCGTGGCCCGCCCCTCGATGGCCAGGTGGGCCGTGAAC
>CAYYRT010000257.1:0-5050 GCA_964474055.1 uncultured Acidimicrobiaceae bacterium
CAACCTGACCACGGCCGATGGCCTGCACTTTGTGGGTGGCATCAGTCCGGATCGCTTGATCCTGCAACAGGTGATCGCTACCGCCGCCCTGGTTGAACGAGCAAGGCAGCGGGCCGATCTGGTCGTCGTCGATACAACAGGGATCGTGTCGGGCGTCGTCGGTGAGAGTTTGAAGTACCACAAGATGGAGTTGTGCCGGCCCGACCGGGTGGTGGCACTGCAGCGTGGAGCGGAACTTGAGCCCGTGGTAGGGATGTTGCGACGCTTCTTCGGCGCAATTGTGGTCAACCTCCCGGTCGAACCCGACGTATTGCCCTCCAGTCCGGACGAGCGTGCTGCCCGCCGCACCTCCCGACTCCGCGATGCCTTCGTTCCACCTCTCGACCGCTGGAGGGTGAAGCCGACCGTCTTTGCCCCCACCCTCCCGTCCGGCCTCGACCCCACCCGTCTCGATGGTCTATTGGTGGGCATCCACGATGAAAGTGGCCTATGTCAGGGACTCGGATATCTCGAGGTTGACGACGGCACGCTGCGAGTGGTCACCAACCGTGGCGAGGGGATGCAGGGCCTCCGTCTGGGCTCCTTGCGGATTGACCCGGAGAGCTTTGCGACCCGCCCGGTCAACCTGCGCGAAGTGATGTTCGGTCTGTAACCCCCAATAAGAAGCGCCCAAGGAACCTTCCCGGCCCGATTACCCGCACTTCCCCGAACGGATCATTGGACCAAGTCAGCACCTTGGGCGCTTGTTGACCGACAGTACGAAAAACCAACGAGTCCCGTCAAGCAGTGCGATAGGGAGCACTTTTCGCGCGTTTGATACTTAGTTGGTGTCAAACATCATCAGATATAGGCCGACGAGCCCTCGATCCGACGCTTGGGACTAGTTATCCCCACTTTCCACATGTTTCCACAGGGGGTTGTGCACAAGGGGATGTTGGCAACTTTCTACCGGTTGTTTTCGCGCTCAAACTCACGGACCAATTCCTGAGCCCCTCCCCCCTACGGGGTACTCCCCAACACTCCCTTGTACAACTCGAGGTATCTCTTGACGGTGGCGTCCCAGCTGAACCGGCGAGACCAGATGACGGCTGCTGCCCCCATCTTGGCTGCGAGTTCAGGATCATCGAGCAGCCGCAACACTGCTTCGGCATGGTCGCCGGGATCCCAACCGCTGATCAGGAATCCGGTAGAGCCATCGTCGACCACATCGATCAACCCACCGATGCGGGCTCCCACCACAGCTGTGCCGCAGGCCTGGGCCTCGGCTGCAACCAGACCGAAACTCTCGGTGCGGGAGGGCACCACCACGACGTCGGCCGCGCGGTAGAGGTCGGGAACCAGACCGTGGGGCATCGGACCAACAAAGCGGATTCTTCCAGCCAGCCCCAATTCGACAGCTCGTTTACGCAGCGCCGTCAACTCAGCCTGTCCCCGAGGACCCGACGGGCCCCCAACGACCATCAAAACCGCCTCGGGGTAGCGCTCGACGATGATTGCCATCCCCTCCACCGTGACGTCTATGCCCTTCAGGGGTTGGATCCTCCCGACGAATAGCACCACCGGTCCTTTACCTAAACCGAGCCGGCGGCGGGCCTTGGCCCGCGAGCCTGGATGGAAAAGGCGGTGGTCGACTCCTGGCGGAGAGGTGCATAGGCGGTTTGGATCGGCGCCGTAGAACTCCATGAGCTCCTGGGCCTCCGACGGAGTCGAAGCCATGACGCAGTCGGAGCCTTCGATCACCTCGTGTTCCGCGGCGATTCGCAGAAGGCTTTCGGGAGGTTCGTCATGACGCCTCGACTCATCCTTTACCCGTCCGAGCGTGTGAAAGGAATTGGCCAGTGGGATCCCGAGCGAACGCTTCAGGAGCAACCCAGCCCAACCCGAAAGCCAGTAGTGCGAGTGAATGATCTGGGGAAGATGGGGTCTCAGCAAGGCCTCCACCTGCCGGGCATAGGCGCGGACGTACTTGGGCAAAGCCTCCAATGGCAGCGGTGCGGGGGGACCCACGTCGACATGGAACACCTTGTAGCCGGGGATGACCTCGACCACCCCGGCATCGTCCGGATCTATCCGGCGGGTGTAAACATGGGCCTCTACACCCCGGGCCGCCATCGTCCGGCACAGTTCGTCGATATAGACATTCATGCCGCCAGCGTCACCCGACCCGGGCTGCAGCAGGGGCGAGGTGTGCATGGAAAGAAACGCGACCTTGTCGATCAAACCCTTACCTCCACCTTGTAAAGCTGGCGGGATCGGGCACCCAGCCGACTCTTATATCCCTCCTCGCCCTTTAGGAAGTCAAAGGTCTTGATTCCCGCATCGATGGCGACCTCGATCATCGAAGTCAGCAAGACCAGTCCAGGTGACGCCGATTGCAGGTCAGGCTCGAAGCTGGAGTTGTAGAGGTAGTACCCGCTGGCGTCGGACCAACCAAACAAACAGGCGGTGGCGACCCCGTCGAGTTCGAGAAGGTCGACCCGCCATCCGGACTGGGTCGCCAGCCGTGAAAAGAACGCATGACGGGGAGGCGTCATGAACATACCTTTCCGTCCTCCGGCTCGCCGGTGCAGCCGAACGAACTCCTCGATCCCAAAGCCAGACCCCTTGTATGTCTTGTGGAGCAGAGGGCCTACCTCGGATTCATACCGGCGCCGCTTGCGTCGCAGCTCATGCCGCTCCTTTTTCCCAATCATCTCGTAGAAGCCGTCTATCGAAGTAGGAAGGTCCAAGACCATGGCCAGGTCGCACTCAGCCGACTCCGGAGCGAGACCGATAGCCGCCAGCCCCTCGTGCATCATCTTGGCGCCTTCCGCCGGAAGAGAGTCGAGGGAGACGTGTTGGCCTGGCCGCAGGTGTCCGGCCAGTTCCAAACAAGCCGAAGGCACATCGGTTCCGAGCGGGCTGTGGTAGTCGGTCAGGTCGGCATCACCGGCAAACTCGATTCGATCGCCAGAGTCGACCAACACCAGGGCAGAGTCCTCCGTCGCTGCCAAAAGTAGCTCGCCACCAGGCTGCAGTTCCTCCCACCAAGCCTGCAGGAAATCGCGTCGGGGGAAAGGCCCGACTTCGTCGACTGCCGGCTCCAGATCGAGACCGTCGGGCGGAAAGACGCTGGTGCGGATCAGGCCCATTGCAGGTCCAGCAACGATCGGAAGTTTCCCACCCGATGTCCACCGCCTTTGACCTGCGGCTGCCGGTGCCGATCTAGCGACTCCCAGGCCGGCTCGGGGATGACTCCAAGCCGGTCGAGGGTGGCGATGGACGCCATGCCGGCCACCAGGTCTGACCCGTCCCAACACTTCACGGCGATTCCGAACCGGCCGCGTACCGCCACACCCAAAGCACCCCGGGCTCCACGTTTGGCAGCGCCGTCGATGTGGCGGCCAATAGCGGCATCGGCGTTGCCGACCCCCGACACGAGGCCGGGAAAGGAATGCATGGCCGCCAAGATGGGGGTGAAGTAGTCATCCACGGCCAAGCGCACGAATGCACGCGCCATTCCGAGTGTCGTGGTGTTGTGGACGGGGGCGCCGCAACCGTCCACCCCGACCCGGAGCGGAAGTCGGCTGACCTCCGAGATCAAGTCGGTGACCTGCTGTTGGAGCGGGGATCCCGGTTCCAGGTAGCGAGCCGGATCCCAACCCGAACTCAGACAGGCCCGCAACATCGCAGCGTGTTTCCCCGAGCAGTTGTTGAACAGTCGGCGGGGGTGCCTCTCACCAGCCACCACCAGTCGCCGCTCGGCATCTGACCGAATGGGCCAGTCGGGAGGACATTGGAGGTCATTCTCATCGAATCCGGCGGCCTTCAACATCCCGGCCACCAGCGCCAGGTGGACTGGTTCTCCATCATGACTGGCGCACGCCATGGCCAGTTCTTCGCGTTCAAGTCCGGCACCGGCCGCCTGGGATGTCGCGGCCTGGAACGGCTTGGCAGCGGATCGAAAGAAAAAAGGACGCTCGATCTCTCCGCTGAACGCCACCAGGTCTCCAGTCGCATCTACGACCGCGACTGCACCATCGTGGACGGTCTCGACCAGACCCGAGCGGACTTGCTCGGCGAGCAATTGGCTCGCCTACGTTGAGCGAAGGGCGGGGTCGCCCAGATCGTTCTTGTACCGGTTGACAACCTCGGCCTGGAGGCGATCGAGCACGTCCTGGACCTTCATCCGTGCGTTGGAAAGCTCCGACTCGACCTCCCCCAGCTCGACGGAAGCGTCGGCGATGTCCTCGGAGGTCAGCTCGGGAAGCCGGACCATCAGGTCGCTGCCGAGGACCCGGTCCACCAGACGCCGACCCTGCACCGGCAACGGAGGCAGCTCCATGGAGAGATGCCGCGCCGATCCGCCGCCCCCACGTTCTCGACCCACGAGGATCTCTGGCAGCGCTTCGATGATGCTTCTCGCCTCCTCGCCGCGGCGTCGGCGTTGCTCGAAGGCGAGCAGATCCATCCGGCCGTGGAGAAGTCGCCGGTAATAGGACAACTCCGTCTCAACCTCGTCAGCCAGATTGCGCCGGCGGCGAAGTTCATCCAGGTCGAACGAATCGATCTCGGCGATGAATTCAGGGGCTAACACCTGATCGAGCCTGCGGTGCCTTTGGACGGATTCTGTGGCCACGTCTGGCAGGTTACCGGCAGGCATCTATAAGTGTTGGGTAGGGGTTGACAGCGGCGCCGCCCCTCCCGTTCGGATGAATCTCGAAGTGAAGGTGGGGAGCTCCGCCGGAAGCGTTGCCGGTGCTGCCGTTGAATCCGACCACATCACCCTTGGAAACCCGTTGGCCGCTGGAGACGTTGAAGCCCGAAAGGTGGGCGTAGTAGTAGGCGGTGCCGTAGTCGGCTGTCAGCCAGACGGTCTTGCCACCCAGTCCGCTGTTGCCGACCGAAACGGTGCCCGCTGCCACCGCGTAGAGGTTGGCCCCGTTGGGACCCATCATGTCGGTGCCTTTGTGCCGTCGACCTCCCGACCGCGGGAAACCCCAGGAGTCGATGAACGAGGAACCCGGGAAAGGACAGATGAATCCTGGCGTGGCGGCGGGAGGGACCCCGG
>CAYYRT010000258.1:0-2239 GCA_964474055.1 uncultured Acidimicrobiaceae bacterium
ACTCCCGCGAGCACGCGAGATCGCAGGGTTCAAGGGCATACTTTCGCTCGTGAATCGCGAGACAGGGACGGGCCTCACGGCGACCTTCTGGGAGAGTGACGAGGCGATGAAGGCCAGCGAAGAAGCCGCCGACAAGCTTCGGGATGAGGCCGTCGGCGCCGTAGATGGATCGGAACTCGTCTCCGTGGAGCGATACGAAGTGGAGCTAGACGAACGCTGAGGGCACGGCTCGGTCTGCGGCCGCACCGCCTCGGATAACAGCAAGGCACCTGTGGGAGCAGGTGTGAGCGCGGGACGCGTTTCCGGACCTGTCCGGCCGGTTCGTGCACGTCGAGAAGCACGCCACCTACCAACTTGCCCGGTAACAGGCATGACTGCTCACGATGACGGCCTGCGGCAGCTCAGGCGGTCGCTGGGTCACGATTGCCGAGGCTCCCGCCTGGGTACCCTCATCGCCGATGACTCATCCAAATGAGACGTTGGTCCGTGACGCCTATGGGGCGTTCAACGAAGGTGACATCGAGGGGTTCCTTGTTGCCTTCGGTGAGGATGCTGTCCTCCACGGCGCAGATGGTCAGATTGCGGGAAGACATGCAATCCGGTCAGTGGTCGAGCAGCTACGCGCTCTGACCGAGAACACACTCCACATTGAGGTCCATGACGTTCTCGCCAACGACAACCACACCGTGATGCTGCAGCTCACCAAAGCCAAGCTCGGAGATCGCGTTCTGGAGGATCGCGTCGTCTACGTGTTCCACATCGAAGACGGCTTCATCGTCGACGCCTACTTCCAGGGTGATCCAAGGGTCCAAGAGGCCTTCTACTCGGACTCTTGACGACGCGCCCATACGGGCATTCGGGAGCGGCCAGGCCGTCGGTGAAGCCATCGAATAGTTCTGGTACTTCACGCCAGGGCAGTGAGATCAAGAGGCACCTTCACCTACATGACAACAGTTATGAGCGACAACGATCGCATGAGCTCGCACAGCCCTCGACCGAAGTGTCGACCCCCGCACCCTTCAACCGAGCAGAGCCGGGGAGGTCGAGGAAGGGCAGGTCCGGTCGATCCTCGGTACGGACGGACCGGACCCAGGGGATCGCCTAGGCGGAGGAACCGCTGGTAGTACGGGTCGCACAGGCCCCTTGCATGGTCGATCATTTCACAGCCTGGACCGAGCAAATCGTTTGTCCCCACGGCCCGCCGGCCAGCGGATCACCACCCCAATACCTAGCGCGGTCGTAGTGCAGCTTGCAGAGGCCCTTCACCCGGTGAGGCTCGCCACATGAGGGGACAGAACACACTCGCGCGGTTTCCATCGCCCTCTGGTCTGTCATGCCGGTGCGACGTTATCGAAAGAGGAGCCCGGTAAGCCTTGAGTTGGCCCCTGTGGGTGACATTGAACGGGATCGCCTGGGCCTCTGTTCGACGCTACACGTCCAATCTGGACCGCGACAGCCGCGCGTAGGAGCGATTCTCTCGGGTCGGGTGGGCACTAAGAGGCCTGGAACTCGAAACGGCGGTCAGGGGAAATAGAGGCTGCCAACTCAGCCACGAGGCGCCCGTGTTGTAGAGGAGGTCGTCGAGCGGCGTCAAGAAGACGGGAGGAGCGTCATCTCTCGCCGATACCGACACTAGTCCCCATCCATCTGCACCGAAGGCGACGTACAGGAGACGTGTGCCATCAGGTGACCAGATCGGCCAACGGACTTCCACCAGGCCCACCAGTCGATCTTCTCTTCTGCCACCTCTTCGTTGACCGCCGCCTTGACGACGCAATGATGGATCGACTGGCTCCCGGCGGAATCCTGGTGGTTGTGTCGCTGAGCGAAGTCGGTCACGGCCCGGGAGACTTCCGAATCAGACCAGGCGAGCTCTTGGACGCCTTCGGCCCCCTCGAGGTGGTGGATCATGCAGAGAGTGAGGGCGTCGCCCGGATACTCGCCCGCCGGTCTGCCTGAATCCGGATCACCCGCTATGCGCGATAACGCTCCGACGGCCGATTGCTCGGTATCGGCACTTAGGCGCTCGGGTCGAGCGACCCTGATCGGATCTGCCTGGCAGGAGCACTCGTCGCTTCGGTACCGCTTCCTGGTGCCCACACCGCTGGCGTCGCGGGGAACTGGTCACCAGAGAATCAAGAGACCACGCGATGGCTTAGACCGAACCCGCGACGGTTGAAATCCAAGTTCCCGACGAGGGTCTTTCCTACGATTCCCCCCGGAGACGTAGAAGGAGACA
>CAYYRT010000259.1:0-5115 GCA_964474055.1 uncultured Acidimicrobiaceae bacterium
CCGACGCCCAGGCCCGCTACATCGGGGTGGACAAGGCCGGCCCCTACAAGCCCGACCACTACCGCTACTAAGACGGGCTCGCCCGGCGCCGTCTTGAGTCCCTTGGCCGGGATGGATGCGCCCGGGTACTAACGTCGTGTATCCATCTCTGGGCATTGTCGCCGCTCGCGGCACGGGCTACTGCAGGGCGTGGACCATCGCCATCGCACGTATCAGCCCCGCGACACCGAGCACTCTGTCCTCCACGCCGTCATCCGCGAACATCTGGAGCGCTTCCTGCGGGAAGCCTCCGACCGGGGCGACGGACATGGCCTGCCCCGCTTCGTCGAGCAGGAGTTCCGCGAGTTCCTCACGTGCGGAGTCCTCGCCCATGGCTTCACCCGGCTCCGGTGCGCCGACTGCACCTTCGAGCGCCTCGTGCCCTTCTCGTGCAAGCGACGCGGCTTCTGTCGGAGCGGCGAAGGCCTCGAGTTTCGTCACTCCGGGCGGGCCGTTTCCGAGAAGCAAGTTCCTGCGGCCCCTCGATCAGGGAACTCTCATCCAAGGCATTCCGACCGCTCTGGGATTGATCGGACACTCCTGGGGTGCGCGAGCTTGTGCACGGGTCGCCGTACGTGGACAAGTCAGGGTCAGGGCATTGGGGTTCGTCGCGGGCACCTGGGACAGTAACGAGGCGATCAATGCCGTGCTCGACGCGAAGGATCCAACGCTGATGATCTGCGGTACTGCGGACGGCATGACGTTCTCCTACCTGAACGGATTGTGGTCGGGCCTCGTTCGTCCGAAGCACCAGGCCGCCATCCAGGGCCTCGGTCATTGGGACTGGTTCGGATATCAGGGCGCCATTCGTCCATGTGACCCGAAGTATGAGAACGAGGCGTGTCCGGTGGGCTGGCAGATCGCCTCGGAACTACTGCTTGGCTTCATGCGCAAGTACCTCCTGAACCGATGGTGGCACAATCCGTATCTGCTTGGACCCGCGGGAGAGCGGCCGCCGCTTCTCTCTTGGTTCGAGGAGCCGATGAGCTGCGCCGTCAAGATCCGATGGGACGACCCGCTAGTATCCGACTCTTTCGAACCGATGGGAGAAAAGACCTTTGGAGCATGGACTGAGCAGTTGCCGCCCTGGTAACACCGGTGAGTTGCGCCGAGCCCTACTGACGAGGCGGTCCCGACTCCGGCTGTCTAGGGCGCCAAGTTTCCGTGCGCGCTACGCGGCAGCCGGGAGCGCGAGGCGCAGCGAAATCATCGGAAGCCAGGTCGGGTCGGACCGGCCGGGGTCACCATCGCTCCTGGGGTTGCGATCTCCCGTCATCGCCGACACCTGACCCTGTCCCGCGCTACCCCGTTTGACAGGCTTCCGCCACGCGCCTAGAGTCATGCCGGGGTGCGTCGAGAATCGTGTCCACCCACCTCCGGACCGGTGAGCCGGCGTCGGCGACACGGCCCCATCGGGCATCTCGCCTGAGGATCGGGTGGCTTGTCCTGCCCCGGGTGCGGGAGCCGGTTCGAACTCGGCGATTCTGCTGCCCGCGGCGCCGTGGCATGGGCGATGCTGCAACTACGGTTGTTCGCGATATCGGTGCTGGGCTACAGGGTGCTTCGTTTCGGACTCGAAGGAGGCCCCATGGACGCTCGACCCGACCGGCCGTTCCCTCGACGAGAGCTCCTGCGCCTCGCAGCACTTGCCGCGATGGCCGATCCCCTGGGCGCCTCAGGCTCGCACGCCTCCGGGGAGCCGCCGCCCGAGACCCCCCGCATCAGGCTGATCCGCATCGGCGGCATCTGCCTGGCGCCGCAGTACGTGGCCGAGGAACTGCTCCGTGCCGAGGGCTTCACGGACGTGCAGTATCTCAGCAAGACGCTCTCCGAGGACGTCCACCGGGCCCTCGCCGTCGGCGAGGCCGACATCAGCATGTGGTTCGTGGCGCCCCTGCTGCGCGAGATCGAGGCGGGCAACCCCCTCGTCATGCTGGCCGGCATCCACCCCGGCTGTCACGTGCTGTTCGGCACCGACCGCGTCCAGACGATCCGGGACCTGAAGGGGCGCACCGTCGCGGTGCCGGCCGTGCTGGGGGCGCACCACCTGTTCGTCGCGAGCATGGCGTCCTACGTCGGCCTCGATGCTCAGCGCGACATCAGGTGGGCCGTGCATCCCCGCGCGGAAGCCATGCGCCTGCTGGCCGAGGGCCAGGTGGATGCCTACCTCGGCTTCCCGCCCGATCCGCAGGAGATGCGGGCGAAGAGGATCGGTCAGGTTGTGGTCAGCACGACCAAGGACCGTCCGTGGTCGCAGTACTTCTGCTGTGCCGTGGCCGGCAACCGCGGCTTCGTGCGCAGGCACCCGGTCGCCACGAAGCGGGCACTCCGTGCTCTGCTCAAAGCCTCGCTCGTGTGCACCACCGAGCCCGAGCGGGTGGCGCGCACGCTGGTGGATCGCGGCTTCGCCCAGAGCTACGACTACGCCCTCCAGACGCTTCGCGAGCTACCCTACGGCCGGTGGCGCGAGTACAGCGCGGAGGACACCGTGCGGTTCTGGGCGCTGCGTCTGCGCGAGGCCGGGCTCATCACGAGCCTGCCCCAGCGGATCCTCGCCGACGGCACCGACTGGCGGTTCCTGAACGAGCTAAAGAGGGAGCTGAAGGGATGATCACTCGGCGGCAGCTGATCAGCGGTCTTGCGCTCACTGGCGTGGGGGACGTGCTCGGCGTGGCCGCCCGCGCGGCCGCCGCGGAGCCGCCGCCCGAGGTCACGACCATCCGGCTCGTCCGCGGCGCGGCCATCTGTATTGCACCTCAGTACGTGGCTGAGGACCTGTTGCGCGCGGAGGGCTTTACCGACGTCCGTTACGTCGACCAGCCTCTCGGCGCTATCCCGACGCTTGCCTCGGGCGAGACCGACGTCAGCATGACCTTCAGCGGGCCCCTCGCGGTGCAGGTCGATGCCGGCGACCCCATCGTCGTGCTCGCCGGGATCCACGCTGGCTGCTTCGAGCTCTTCGGCACCGAACGCATCCGTACCATCCGCGATCTCAAGGGCAAGACGGTCGCCACCGTGCAGCTCAAATCGAGCCCGCACATCTTCCTGTCCGCAATGGCATCTTACGTCGGCCTCGACCCGCGCCGCGACATCGTCTGGCTCACGCGGCCCAGCGCCGAGGGCATCCAGCTGCTCGCGGACGGCAAGATCGATGCCTACATGGGTTTCCCCCCTGAGCCGCAGGAGCTCCGCGCCCGCGGGATCGGGCACGTGGTCGTGAACAGCGCGGTGGACCGGCCATGGTCGCAGTACTTCTGCTGTATGCTCGCCGGCAACCGGGAGTTCGTGCGGAAGTATCCGATTGCCACCAAGCGGGCTGTGCGCGCCATGCTCAAGGCCGCCGACGTGTGCGCCGCCGAGCCCGAACGCGCCGCGCAACTCCTGGTGCACCGCGGATACACCAAGCGCCTCGACTACGCGGTCCAGGCCCTCCGCGAGATCCCCTACTCCCGCTGGCGCGAGTACGATCCGGAGGACACGCTGCGCTTCTACGCGCTCCGGCTCCACGAGGCGGGGATGATCAAGGGAAGCCCGCAGAAGATCATCGCCCAGGGCACCGACTGGCACTTTCTCAACGAGCTCAGGAAGGAGTTGAAGGGATGATAGCTCGGCACCTCCGAGAGGACACCACGACGGACGCTCCCTCGGTCAGTCGACGGGAGCTGGTGAAGGGCTTCACGGCCGCCGCGGCCATGTCGGCCGCGGTCTGGCGGCCCCGAGCGGCCGCGGCCGAGCCACCACCGGAGACGACGCGGCTTCGCATGACCCGCATTCCCGGGGTCTGCATAGCCCCTCAGTACGTGGCGGAAGAGCTCCTGCGGGCCGAGGGATTCACGGACCTCGAGTACGTCGATGTCCCTTACGTTGACGTGTACCCGGCGTTCGCCGCCGGTCGGGTCGACATCAGCATGGCCTTCGCGCCGCCCTTCCTGGTCCAGGTCGATGCCGGATTGCCCATCGTCCTCCTGGCCGGAATCCACGTGGGGTGCTTCGAGCTGTTCGGCACGGGCCCGGTCCGGGCGATCCGCGACCTCAAGCACCGCTCGGTGGCGGTTCCGGCGATCGGGTCCGCGCATCACGCCTTCGTGGCGAGCATGGCGGTGTACGTCGGCCTGGATCCGCAGAAGGACATCAAGTGGATCACCCACCCGATCGCCGCGTCTGCCGAGGTGCTGTCCGCGGGAAGGGCGGACGCCCTGATGGGCTTGCCGCCGGTGCCGCAGGAGCTGCGAGCCCGGGGCGTCGGCCGCGTCATCGTCAACAGCTCGGTGGATCGGCCGTGGTCCCAGTACTTCTGCTGTGTCCTCGCCTCGAACCGCGACTTCGTCAACAGGAACCCGGTGGCGACCAGGCGGGCAGTGCGGGCATTGCTCAAGGCCACGGACCTCTGTGCCGCCGATCCGAAGAGTGCGGCCCGGCTCATCGTGGACCGAGGGTTCACGAAGGAGTATCGGTTCGCGCTGGAGGCGATGCAAAGCATCCCCTACAACCGCTGGCGGGAGTACGAACCGGAGGACACGGTGCGGTTCTACGCGCTCCGCCTCCACGAGGCGGGGATGATCAAGGCGAGCCCGCACAAGATCATCGCCCAGGGCACCGACTGGCGCTTCCTCAACGCGCTGAAGAAGGAGCTGAAGGGATGAGGCTGCGGGGCCGAGGAGGCGTGACGAGCCCGTCCGGCTCGGGTGTGACCCGTCGCAGGTTCGTCCAGTGGGCGCTGCTCGGAGCCGCGACCATGCTACGTGGCGCCCCCACCTCCGCGGACGCCGAGCCGCCGCCCGAGACATCGCAGCTGACCATCGCGGATCTTCGCGGTGGCGGCATCTGCACGGCGCCGCAGTACGTCGCGGAGGAGCTGCTCCGTGCCGAGGGATTCGGCGAGGTGCGGTATCTCCCGAAGGACAGTCAGGCCGAGCGGCTGCACGCGGTGGCCATCGGCGAAGCCCAGCTGGTCGTGACGTTCGTCTCCTCGCTGCTCGCGCGGATCGACGCCGGGGACCCGATCGTCTTTCTCGCCGGGGCCCACGTGGGCTGCTTCGAGCTATTCGGCAGCGACCGAGTGCGAGCTATCCGGGA
>CAYYRT010000260.1:0-11574 GCA_964474055.1 uncultured Acidimicrobiaceae bacterium
AGCCCCATGAGGGCGAGGGCCGCCGAGGCGAGATGTACTTCTGCGCATAGAAAACATTGAAGCCACTGCGCCCCCCTGCGGCGGCCTGCAGGGGGGCCGGGAATCCCAGCGTCCCCTTGGCTGAGCGCCGGACACCGCGCGATTTTGATCGCACTTCCAGGTGATGGTGCTCTTGCGACAGGAACGTCGTCAAGGGGCGCGTGAGCGGGGCAGACGGCTGCCCTGGCGGCCGTCGCCGTCGTTGATCTGGAGACGCTCTGAGAGCCCGGGGGGTACCCGGTGGCCGCGGTGTGATCGGGCTGGGGCGGGGCCGGGCCGGGGCTGTCGGGGCCCGGCGCCAGCCCCAGGTGGGCGAGGATGGCGCGCACGACAGCCGGGTCCTGGACGGTGGCGATGGCCCGCCGCCGGCCGCCGCATCGGGGACAAGCCAGGACATCGAGAGCGCACACGCGGCGCATCAACGCCGCCCAGGTCCCGGCATGCGGGAGGCCGGCCGGGCGGGGGGGGCCTCGAGCGTGAGGGCGATGCCGTCAGGGGCCGGGCGGGCGTAGCGACGCCCTGCGAGCCCCAGCGCGCCCGCGGGGCGAGGCCGCCGTGATACAAGAGCAAGTTGATCGCGGGGCGAGGGATGAGGGCCGCCAGCTTTTCTAAGAATTCGATGGGCTCGAAGAGGAAGTGAGATGTTCCATCGCGCCACACTGTTTTGAGTTCGATGAGGACGCGCCCGTCGGCGCGGCAGCGGAGACGGTCCTGTGCGAGCGGGGGGCGGATTGGAGAGATGCTGGCTGGCTCAGCTGGGGCGCGGGGATGCTCGCGCTGTAACGGGCCGGGACGGCCAGGCGCCCCCGGGTCAGTCGCCGACGGACGCACCAGGGCGCACGGCGGCGGGCGGCGGCTCGGCCGCGCCGTCGGCCTGAGACGTCCCCGCCTCGGCGGGCCACAGCCCGGCCGCCAGCGCGACGATCAGTAGCGGCAGCGCGGCGGCGAGCACTGCGTGCCAGCCGTGCAGGTGCAGGAGCTGTCCCGACGCCACCGACGTGAGCGCGACCGTGCCGAACACCAGGAGCTCGTTCGCGCCCTGGGCGCGGGCGCGCTCGGCGGTCGTGTACGTCCGTGTCACCATGGCCGAGCCCGCCACGAACATGCAGTTCCACCCCACACCGACCAGCAGCAGCGCGAGCCAGAAATGTTCCACACCCGTCCCGGCCCGGGCCACGGCGAGGCTTGCCAGGTTGAGCGCGATGCCGACGACGATGACCGGGCGCTCGCCGATGCGCTCGACAAGGCGGCCGGTCACGAGCCCTGGGGCGAACATGCCGAGGACGTGCCACTGGATGACGAAGGCGGTGTCGGCGAGCCCGTGGTGGTGGGCCTGCATCGCCAGCGGTGTGCCGGTCATCTCGAGGTTCATGACGCCGTAGGCGGCCATCTGGCTGAGCGCGGCGACGAGGAACGTGCGCTGCCGGACGATGGCGCCGACCGGGCGCGCGGGCTCGTCGGACGACGCCTCGACCGGCCGGGGAAGATCGAGCCGCGTGATGAACGGGACCGCCAGCGCCGCCAGGACGGGCACGCAGAGGTACGCTCCGAGAAACGGCACGGACAGCGCGTGCACGGTGAGCCGCGCGAGCTCGGGGCCGGCGAAGCCGGCCGCGATGCCGCCGGCGAGCACGAGGGAGATCGCGCGGCCCCGCCAGGCCGGCGGGGAGCCCTCGGCGGCGGTGAAGCGATAGAGCTGGCCGAACGCGGCCGACATTCCCACGAGGACTGCGCCCAGGAGCAGCAGCGAGAACGAGCGCGCTGTCACCGCCGCCGCCCCGAGGGCGCCGCCGGCCATGGCCAGCGCGGCACCCGCGAGGAACCCCTGCCGACGGCCGAGCCGCCGGCAGAGGTACGAGGCCGGCATTGCCGCCAGCGCGGTGCCCACGACGTTGGCGGTCGCGGGCAAGGTCGCCAGCGCCTTGTCGTCGGCGAGCGCGTGGCCGGCCAGGCTGCCGACGGTGACCATGAGGGAGCTCGTGCTCATGAAGACCGCCTGGCACAGGGCGAGCACGAGGACGTTGTTCACCAGTGCCACACCTGGTCGTGGGCCTCCATGAGATCGGCCACGTCGCGCCGGGAGACGGGCTGGGCGTCGCTCACGCACCGGGCGCGCACGATCCCACGCGCGTCGAGGTCTTCCTGCACCACGTAGACCTTGACCCCCTTGGCCTGCAGCTTCGCCAGGTCGTCGTTGGGTCGCGCCGGATGATCGATGGCCGCGCCGCCGCCGATCTCGAGCCGAGGGCAGGCCTGGCGGACGGCGTAGTTCACGGCATTGCCGCGCAGCAGGACGGTGAGGTCGGCGCCGGCGTTCTTGAGCGCGCGGCTCAGCCAGAGGACCGTGTCGTCCTGCTCCTCGAGCGTCCCGCGGTAGGCCGATTCCACGATGTTGAGAATCCGCATGTCGCGCCTCCTATCTGGTCGGGATGACGAGCGTGTTGGTGGACGCCAGCGCGAGCTGGAGAAAATCCGCCGGGCTGCCGCGCTTGACGCCCTCGATCGCGCTGGCGGCGCCACGCTCGTCGACGCAGAGCCCGCAGTTGACCCAGGTGAGCTTCGGCTCGCTCCGCCCCAGCGCGAGCAGCGCGGCCACGAGGTCCTTGGTGGTCGGATGCTGCTCCTCCTCGACGCTGGTGCCCTTCACCGGGTTGGCGTGCGGGGTCTGGTCCTTCATGGTCAGGCTCACCGCGCCCTCGTAGGCGAAGACGTTCACGTTGACGCCCCTGCTCAGCGCAGTGGCGACGATGCGCAGGGCGGTCGTCGAGGCGGCCGCCTCGTACGGCGCGTCCATGACGGCGACGGTCAAGGTCTTGTCGGCCATTGACGTTCTCCTCTCGGCTGGATGTCAGTGCCAGACGGCCTTCGTGTCGGGCTGCACGAGCAGATCCACGAGTGCGTCGATGCCGCACGGACGGGCGCCGGCGGCCAGCTCGTCCGCCACGATGCCGCGCTCCGCGAGCGAGAACTCGTCCGCGAGCACGCTCACGCCGGCCCCGGCCAGGCGGGCGACGTGCGAGCCGCGGGCGCCGGCCCGGGTGGCCAGGACGCCGTTCTGGACCAGGAACACGGTGACCGGGCGGCCACGCTGCCGGAGCTCCGCGGCCGTGTCGGCCACGAAGGCGGTGTCGGTGGAGTCGAACGGGTCGCGCGATTCGATGAACACGTAGTGGCTCTGCGCCATGGCTCCTCCTCCTGTCCGGAGAACGGTTCGGTCGTGATGGACGCGGGTCACGATAGCGGGCGCGAGGGGTGCCAGTCCTACGGAAAGCCTCAAATTGCCCTACGAGTCTGCTAGAATCCGACGCCGCCGGCAGGCGTGATCACCGGCGACCACGGTGCGCGACAAGCGACTGACCTTCGGGCCGTTTCGACTGGACGCCGGGACGGAGTCCATCTGGCGCGCGGGCCAGGAGATCCGTCTGCGGCCCAAGACCTTCGCCGTCCTCCGGTACCTGGCCGAACGGCCAGGACTCCTGATCACGAAGGAGGCGCTGCTGGAGGCCGTCTGGTCCGACGTGGCGGTGGGCGATGCGGCGCTCACCGTCTGCGTCGGCGAGATCCGCAAGGCGCTCGGCGACGAGGCGCGCACCCCGCGGTTCATCGAGACCATCCACCGGCGAGGCTATCGCTTCATCGGCCCCGCGACCTCCACGGACGCGCAGGGGGCGGCGTCGCCGCCCCTCGAGGCGCCGCTCGTCGACATCGTGGGGCGCGAGCGCGAGCTTCGCACCCTGGAAACCTGGCTGGCGCGCGCCCGGCTCGGCGACCGCCGGGTCGGCTTCGTCACCGGCGAGGCCGGGATCGGCAAGACGGCGCTCGTCGAGACCTTCCTGGCCGGCGTCCCCGCAGGCGACTGCCAGGTGGGGCGGGGCCAGTGCCTCGATCACTATGGCGCGGGCGAGGCCTATCTGCCCGTCCTCGAGGCGGTGAGCCGGCTGGCGCGGGGACCGGACGGCGAGCGGGTCCTCGCCGCGCTCACCAGGCACGCGCCGACCTGGCTCGTGCAGATGCCCGGGCTCGTCGAGCCCGAGGACGTCGCGGCGCTGCGGCCGCGGGTTCTCGGCGCCACGCGGGAGCGCATGCTCCGCGAGATGGCGGAGGCGCTGGAGACGCTCGCCGCCGAGCGTCCGCTCGTCCTGCTCCTGGAGGATCTCCACTGGAGCGACCCTTCGACTCTCGACCTCGTCACCGCGGTCGCCCGGCGCCGGGAGCGGGCCCGGCTGCTGGTGATCGCCACCTACCGGCCGCTCGACGCGATCGTCCGCAATCACCCCCTGCGCGCGGTCGCGCGCGAGCTCGCGCTGCACGGCGCGTGCGAGGAGCTGCCGCTCGACCCGCTCGGAGCCGACCACGTCGGGCGCTACCTCGCCGCACGGTGTGGTGACGAGGTCAGCGCGCGGCTGCGCGAGACCATCCATCGCCGGACCGACGGCCTGCCGCTCTTCATGGTGAACGTCGTCGATGCGCTCATCCGTCAGGACCTGCTCGTCGAGCGCGCCGGACGGTGGACGATGAACGTCGACGAGGCCGCGGTCGAGACCGCGGTCCCGGAGAATCTGCGGCAGATGATCGAGCAGCAGCTCGCCGGGCTGGAAAGCGGCGACCTCCGGTTGCTGGAGGCGGCCAGCGTTGCCGGGACCGCGTTCTCGACGGCCGCGCTGGCGGCCGCTCTGGGCGAGGCGGTGGAGATCGTCGAGGACCGCTGCGAGGCGCTGACCCGCCGCGAGCAATTCATCCGGGCCGGCGGCGTGGAGGACTGGCCGGACGGGACCCTGGCCGCGGGCTACCGGTTCCGGCACGTGCTCTACCAGCAGGTGCTGTACGAGCGGCTGCCGGCGGCGCGGCGCGCGAGCCTGCACTTGCAGATCGGCGAGCGGGAGGAGGCGGGCTTCAGCGCGCAGGCGGGCGAGCGCGCGGCCATCCTCGCCGTCCACTTCGAGCGCGCGCGGGTTGCGCCCCCTTCCATCCGGTACCGCCGCCTGGCCGCAGAGCACGCACTCCAGCGCTGCGCCTTTCCTGAAGCGATCGAGCACCTGACTCGTGCCCGGGACCTGCTCGACCGGGTATCCGACGTCGACGAGCGGCTGGGCCTCGAGCTCGACGTGCTGACGACGCTCGGCCCCGCGCTCTACTCCGCCCGCGGCCCTGGAGATCCCGAGGTCGAGGCGGTGTACCTACGGGCGCGGGAGCTCGCCGAGCGCCTGGGAGAGCCGGCCCGCCTCTACCCGGCGCTGTTCGGCCTCTGGTACGTCGAGTACGGCCGCGGTCACTACGCGGCGGCGCGGGCGCTCGGCGAGAAGCTGCTCGCCCTCGCGCAGCAGGAAGGCGACACCGGGCGGCTCCTGGAGGCGCATCATGCGCTGTGGCCGACGGTGTTCGCCATGGGGGAGCCGACCGCGGCCCTCGCGCACCTGGAGCGCGGCCTCGCCCTGTACGATCCTGCCCACCACCGCGCGCAGATCTCGATCTACGGCGGCCACGACACCGGCGTCTGCTCCCGGAACCACCTGGCGATGACCCGGTGGCTGCTCGGGTATCCCGATCGCGCACTCGAGGCCCTCCGTGAGGCCCTCGAGCTCGAGGGGCGTCTGGCCCACCCGATTACGACGCTCGTCGTGCTGAACTTCGCGCCGTGGCTCCACCTCCTCCGCGGCGAGCACGCGGCCTGCCGCGAGTACGCGCAACGCCTGGTCGCGCTCGCGACCGCGCAGGGAGCGCCCACCTACGTCGCCGAGGGCGCCGCGATCCTGGCCGGGCTGGACATGCTGGCCGACCGGACCCGCCCCCGGCTGAACGAGCTGCACGAGATGCTCATTTCCGTCCAGGAGTCCCGCACCGTCTGGCGTAGCGTGGCCAGCTTCAGCCTCCTGGCGGAGGCGGCGGCCGGGATCGGCGCGGTCGACCTTGGGCTCGCGAGCCTGGCCGCCATCGCCGAGGAGCATCGCGATGCCTTCTTCGCGCCCGAGATCGAGCGCGTCCGCGGCGAGCTGCTCTTGCGGCGCGACGGGCCCGCGGACGCCGAGCAATGCTTCCGGCGCGCGCTGACGCTCGCGCGCGCACGCAGCGAGCGCGCCCTGGAGCTTCGCGCGGCGACCAGCCTGGCGCGACTCCTCGTGCGCCTCGAGCGTCGCACCGAGGCGCACCAGACCCTTACCGAGGTTCACGGCTGGTTCACCGAGGGATTGCAGACCGCCGACCTGCGCGCGGCGCGGGCCCTGCTCGAAGAGTGATCAGCGCCTGCGGCGTTTCCTCGACTTGGGGGCCGGGGCCTGCGCACGCAGCCAGCGGATCGCGTCGGGCGTCGCCTGCCACGCCTCGCCCAGCTCGCTGTTGCAGATCACGGCTTCCTCCCGGCTTCCCGGGGTATAGCTGGCGGGCTGGAGGTCCGGCCGCCTGCTTCGCTCCCGCTGCCCTTCGCTGAAACGTCGTCCGACCCGCTCGGCGCCTTCCGGAGTCCGGGGCCACGGCCGCGAGCCGGGCATGAGAGTTGGCGAGCGAGTTCCCCAGACTGCCGGCCCGTGGGCAGGTCCACCGAGGTCGCGATCGATGAGTCAAGCAGGCAGGCGAGACCGGAGGGGTCGCCGGTATGGAAGGCCGACGAGGCCGTACCACGCAGGCTGGTGGATGTAGCGATGGTGCAGACGGCCGAACTCGGGAAGCTGCACGGGGTGATCGAGACTCACTTGTAGACCCAGGCCGCCTTGTAGAGCAGGGAGGCCGCTCGCTGGCCGCGCCGTCCCCTGCCGGCTTCCTTGCTCGTCACGAACCCGTCGAGACCGATCGACCACACGAGACTCCCCCCGGAGGTGATCTGGCCAATATGCTGGCCGCCCGTGATCAGGATGTTTCCGTTCTTGAGGATCTCGACCGTCCTCAGAAGCTGCCACACACCCGTCTCGTCGCCGAACAGGAGCGTGCGCGTGCTGTCGCTGTTGACGCGAACGACGCCATGGGCTCGGCGCGCGTGCAGCGCGAAGTAGAACCCATCGCCCACCGCGACGGGGTCGTGGACTCGCGACGCCCGGCAAACCTGCTTGACGATCCTGCCGTCCCGGACGATCACGAACCGAAGGAAGTTCCGGAGGCTGATCAGGGTCCGTCCATCGGCCAGGCGCTGCACGGCGTTGGCGTGGGTGAAGGAGTAAGCGCGCTCGCCCACCACGTCTTGCCGCTCGCGGGCCTCGAGGTGATCACGGGCAAACCACTGGAAGACCACCTTGCCTGCGACGTCCACCTCGGTAACGGTGGCGTCGTCGATACCGTCCCAGCCGTTCACGAAGATCGTGTTGCCGTTCGGCAGCCTGTCGGCGTCGTGAGAGATTTTGGGAGTCTTGTACGACCAGACGATCTGCTTGGCCCGGTCCACCTCGAACACGCCGCGCAGCGGGACGACGAAGAGGAAGTGGTCCGTGCTGGGAATCCATTCGATGTCGGCCCCCATGTTCAGATCGCCGGAGCCGATCACACCGAGAGGAATGGAGAACTCCCAGGTCTTTCGCCCGTCGAGACCGATCTCGACGATCTTGCCCTGGCCGGGGTCGATGTAGGCCACGCGGCCTTCCTGGACCGCGGCGCCTCCGGACAGTTCGACCTCGCCGACAGGATCCGCCGCACTGGCACCGGTAACGATCGTCAGAACCCCCGCGATGATCGTCAGCAGCAACGGGCTGAGCATGATCCTCCTCGACTCATCGCAATCCTCCGCCGATGCGCTAGGCCGGGGGGTCGGGCCGCGTCACCGTTCCCTGGACAGCGTCCAGCCCAGGCGCGTGCCGTCGGCGCGCGTGGCGAACACCCGTGACCCGTCCTTGACGATGCGTGGGCACGCTTCGCGACCCTCGTTGAATCGGCGGAACTGCATGCAGAAGGTGTAGTCCTCCACGCGCCACCGCCCGGTCTCCCGCTGCACGGCACCCCGCAGCGCGCCCGGCCGGCCGAATTCGTAGTGCGCGGTCTTGTCCGCGTTCAGCCTGATCGAGAAAGGTTGGCCGTCCACCGCGCGCACCCCCTCGATGGCCATGCCTGTCACCAAGGCCTCGATCTCGCCGGCCCGCAGGCTGTCCGTCGACGCCTGTGACGGAAACGAGGTGATGGGCACCGGGCCTCGTGGGTAGGCGAGCCAGACTGCCACCGCACCGACAGCGAGCACCACGACCAGCGCGCCGCCGACCAGTCTCCGCTGGACTCTCCGCGGGCGTGGCGACGACGCCGGCGTCCCGGCGAGCCGCCCCGCCCCCGTGGGTTCGACGACGACCGAGACCGAGCCCGACCTGACCCGGAAGGCGGCGACCGGGTAAGGTATGTTCTTGACCTCCTGCGGGCCGAGGTCCTCGAAGCCGATCGAGAGCTTGTTCTTGACCTGCTCGAAGGTGCTCCCGGAGATGCAGATCCCGCCGGGCTGGGCGAGGCCCTCGAGCCGCGCCGCCACATTCACTCCATCCCCGAAGAGATCCTCGCCATCGATGATGACGTCCCCGACGTTGACCCCGATGCGGAGGGCCATCTGGAGCTCGGCGGGGAGCAGGCTGTTCCGTGCCGCCAGCTCCTCCTGGATCGCGATCGCGCAGCGGACCGCCTCCACCGCGCTGATGAACTCCGCGAGCACCGCGTCGCCGGCCGTGTTGAAGATCCGGCCGTTATGGCGGGCGATCAGATCGTCGATAACCTCGCGGTAGGCCTTGAGCCGATCGAGGGAGGCTTCCTCGTCGGTGGCCATCAGCCGGCTGTAGCCGACGACGTCGGCAGCGAGGATCGTGGTGAGCTTCCGCCGGATCTCCTTGGCCATCAAGCCGCCACGCGTTGGGTCGGATCGCTCTCGTTCAAGCTCGCGCGATTCTACCAGAAGTCCGGCCCGAGACGACGGTGAAGGTCTGTCCTTCGCCAGAACCTCGTCCGACGCCCTCGACGCCACCCGGAGTCCGCGGGCGACGGCCGCAGCCGGAATGCCTTTCACACGCGAGCAGCGAAGTAGGGACGGAGGAAGCACGTCCATAAGTTGACAAAGTCAACTAAGTGATTGACACTCGCCAGGCATGGGAGCGGAGACTCTCGACCAGCGGGTGGCGGCGGTGCGGCGGTTCAGCCGCTTCTACACCCAGAAGATCGGCCTGCTGCACGAGGGCTATCTCGGGAGCCCCTTCTCCCTGGCCGAGAGCCGCGTGCTCTACGAGCTGGCCCACCGCGACGGCGCTACCGCCGCCGAGCTGTCGCGGGATCTCGGGCTCGACCGGGGGTACTTGAGCCGCATCCTCCGGGGCTTCGAGAAGCGCCGACTCCTCGCGCGGGCCATCTCCAAGACGGACGGGCGCCGGAGCCACATCGCCCTCACCGAGCGCGGGCGGGACGCCTTCGCCCCGCTGCACGCCCGCTCCCGGGACGAGATCGGAGCGATGCTCGGGGTGCTCACCGAGACCGAGCAGCAACGCCTGGTCGACGCCATGCGGGCCGTCGAGGCCGCGCTGGGCGCGCCCGCGGAGCGAAAGGCGCCCTACATGCTGCGCTCGCATCAGCCGGGGGACATGGGCTGGGTGGTGCACCGTCACGGTGTCCTCTACGCGCAGGAGCACGGCTGGGACGAGCGCTTCGAGGCCCTGGTGGCTGAGATCGTGGCGAAGTTCATCCAGCGCTTCGACTCCAAGCGCGAGCGCTGCTGGATCGCGGAGAAGGACGGCGAGATCGTGGGCTCCGTGTTCCTCGTGCGGCACTCCGCCACCGTGGGCCAGCTCCGGCTGCTCCTGGTCGAGCCCCGGGCACGGGGGCTCGGCGTGGGATCGCGGCTCGTGAGCGAATGCATCCGCTTCGCGCGGCAGGTGGGCTACCGGAAGGTCACGCTCTGGACCAACAGCGTGCTCGTCGCGGCGCGGCGCATATACGAGGGTGCCGGCTTCCGACTCGTCCTCTCCGAGCGCCACCGGAGCTTCGGCCACGATCTGGTAGGCGAGACATGGGAGCGCCCGCTCTGAGCCGACTGCCCCTGTGGGCGGCGGCGGCTACGGGGGTGCAGGTGGGCTCGGCCATGGTCGCCACGCGCTTCGTGGTGGACCAGACCGGCCCCGCTTCGCTCGCCTTGCTCCGCTACGTGATCGGTGTCTGCTGCCTCCTGCCACCGGTAATCCTCGGGCCGCGCGCGCGCTTCGATCGAGTCGACCTGCTCCCCATCGGGCTCCTCGGCATCGGCCAGTTCGGGGTGCTGATCGCGCTCCTCAACTATGGCCTGCGCTCCGTGCCCGCGGCGCGCGCCGCCCTGATCTTCGCGACCTTGCCCTTGCTCACGCTGGTCATCGCGGCCGCCCTGGGCCGGGAGCGGCTCACCGCCGCGAAAGTGGGCGGTGTCGCGCTGACCATCGCCGGACTGGGAATGGCCCTCGGCGAGAAGGTCCTCGCGCCGGGCGGCGCGGGCTGGCTCGGGGAGGCAGCCGTCTTCACGAGCGCGCTCTGCGGCGCCGTCTGCAGCGTCCTCTACCGGCCCTACCTCCGGAAGTACCCGACGCTGCCCGTGAGCGCCGCCGCCATGCTCGCGGCGGTGGGATTCCTGGCCCTGCCCGCAGCCGGCGAGGGCTTCTTCGCCGCCCCGCCGCGCTTCACGCCGGGCGGATGGCTGGCGGTGGGCTTCATCGGGGTCGGCAGCGGCGTCGGCTACTGGCTCTGGCTCTGGGCGCTCCGGCATGCCACCCCGACCCGCGTCACCGTGTGCCTCGCCCTGAGTCCGATCACCGCCGCCGTGTTGGGCAGAGCCTTTCTCGGCGAGCGCTTCGGCTTCGCCGCCTGGCTCGGCCTCGCCGTCGTCCTCGCCGGGCTCTGGCTCGCACTCGACCCGTCGAAGGCGCCCGACGAGTGACCCGCCGCGTCCGGCCCTTTCCAGCCGGTCTTGATGACCTGGCGTCGCGCCCGTTGCATTCGCCGGGTCTGTGCGGGCTGCGTGACAGGCTGAGCAAGATGGCGAGAACGTGATCGTGACTGAACCATGGTCTGGGGCGCTTGCGCACGTCGCGGCCCCTGCTATGCTGTGGCGCACCACGCAGGGCCAGGTACCGGATACTGGAAAGGGGAGCGTCCATGACGACGGCAGCGCAGGCCTCTCACGTCTATGTTGGAGCCGCGAAGTGGACCGGCGGGAGCCAGAGCGGGGTGTTCCGGCGGGGGGACAGCGACGCGCGCTGGGAGCTCTGTAACAAGGGCCTCCCGGACGACGTGCACGTGCAGGCGATCACGGTGCACCCGACCAATCCGGACGTGGTCTACGTGGGCACCCAGAACGGCCCCTACCGGAGCGTGGACCGCGGCGAGCGCTGGGAGCGCCTGCCCTTCCCGGAGGACGGTGGCCAGGTCTGGTCGATCCTCGTACACCCGAAGAACCCGCGCACGCTCTTTGCGGGGACGTCTCCCGTGGGCATCTACCGCAGCGACGACGAGGGCGCCTCGTGGCGGAAGCTGCCGAACGCGGTGCAGGCCGAGCGCGTGAAGATGCCGTTCACGTGCCGGGTGATGCGCATCGCGATCGATCCGGCCCAGCCCGACCACATCTACGCCGCG
>CAYYRT010000261.1:0-15095 GCA_964474055.1 uncultured Acidimicrobiaceae bacterium
TCGGTCCTCCTCAGACCTTCAGCAGGGTGCGCATCTCGGTCACCACGTCGTCGCGCTCCATGAATCGTCCCAGCTCGTTCATCCGCTCGTCGAAGAACACGAACACCGGGATCGTGCGGTAGAGCCCGCGCTTGAGGTACCCGTCCATCACGTCCGGGTTCGCGTCCCGCAGGAACACCCGCAGCTCCACCTCGGGCGCGCCCTCCACCAGCCGCGCGAGCGCGGGAAAGGCCACGAGGGCGTCGCCGCACCAGTCCTCGGTGATCACCAGGATCTTGAGCCGGCGTCCCCGGATCGCCTCCCGGTCCCCGACAGTGATCACGGCGTCGGCCATGCGCTTCACGAAGCGGTCCTTGTTGGTCCGCATCTGGGTAAGGTACTCCGGAAACGTCAGGCCCTGCGCGAATCGCTCCGGGGTCACCATCGCCGGGTCCTTTCCGGCGCTACCGCATGGCCGAGAGATCGACCGTGAACTGCGCCACCACCTTCTCCTCGCCGTCCCGGACGACGAGCGTCACGGTGGACTGCGGATCCAGGCCCTCCGCGGGGAACACGTAGAGGCAGCGCGCGGTGAACTGTCCGTCCTCACCGCGGAGCGCGGTGCGCTCGTTCTGGGTGAAGGAGGCCTTGAGCACCTGCTGCCGTGCCTGGAGCGTGGGCGTGAAGAAGCGCGCGAAGTCCACCCGCCCCCCCCGCAGGACCGCCCAGAAGACGACCTTCCCCTGTTGCTCCTTCAGCACCGATTCGACGTCGCGCGGCTTGAGCTCCTTGTCCTGGAAGGCGGAGTTGCGCGCGGCCAGGGCCAGCCGGTGGAACGGGGTCATGACGGTGACGCGCTGGCCCGCGCTGCCGTTCACCCGCCACTCGGCGGCCCAGTCCTCCCGGGTGATGCTGCGCCGGCCGACCCGCATGGCCTCGTCGCGATCGCGCGGCATCAGCAGGAACTGCGCGGCGTCGCCGGGAGCGCTGCAGCACAATGCCAGGCCGATCGCCGCGACCGAGCACCGCCACCCGCATGAGCGAGGCCGCCTCATGTGCGCGGATTGTAGCACAGCGATTGCGGGCTTCCCCGGCGAGGGGTATCGTGAATCCATGCGGTGGCTCTGGCCGGTCCTGCTCGCGGTCCTGGTCGGCGGGTGCGCGACCGCCTTCCCGGAGTCGGTGATGCGCACCGTGGACACCGCGATCACCGTGGACGATCTCGTGCGGGAACCGGCTGCCCGCAAGGGCGCGCGCGTGATCGTGGGCGGCGACATCCTGACCGTCCAGCCCCGCTCCGGCCTGACCGAGATCGAGATCCTGGCGCGACGCCTGCGCGGCGACGACTCGCCCGAGCGCAGCGATCGCTCGCCCGGCCGCGTGCTGCTGCGCAGCGCGGAGTTCCTCGATCCCGCGGTGTACGCCCCGGGCCGACGCATCACGGTGATCGGCGAGGTCGCCGGCATGGAGGAACGCAAGATCGGCGAGGTCCCCTACCGCTACCCGGTGATCACCGTCGAGCGGATCCGGCTCTGGCCGCAGGACCTGGTGATCGGCCCCTCCTACTATCCATATCCGTGGGGCTTCGGGCCATACGGCTACGGCCCCTACCACGATCCCTTCTACCACGGCCCTCGCCGCTACTATCCCGGCTGGTGGTGGTGACCTACTAACACGCGGATGGGTCGAGCGGCTCCTGCTTTGCCATCCTAGGAAGGAGTCCTCCCGCGGGCTGGTCTCCCGGGCCTTCGCTTGACGGCAACATGACGAGAACCCTCCTGATTGTGCCCTGCTTCAACGAGGAAAAGCGGCTCCTGCCGGACGTGTTCCGTGCCTTCGCGACGACGTGGCCGGGGGGCGGCTTCCTCCTCGTGGATGATGGCAGCACCGACGGTACTCTCTCGATCCTCCAGGGACTACACACCTCGATGCCACGCTCCTTCGAGGTCTTGCCGATACCCCGCAACGTCGGGAAGGCGGAGGCCGTGCGACGGGGCGTGCTCAAGGCCCTTCAGTCCGGCGCGCAGTTCGTGGGCTTCTGGGATGCCGACCTCGCGACCCCGCTCGAGGCGATCACGCTCTTCGAGGACGTCTTGCGCGAGCGGCCCACGGTCGAGATGGTCCTGGGGGCGCGGGTGCGGCTGCTGGGCAAGCACATCGAGCGCAACCCGCTGCGCCACTATCTGGGGCGTGCCTTCGCGACTGCGGTGGCGCTCACGCTCGCCATCGACGTTTACGACTCTCAGTGCGGCGCGAAGGTCTTTCGCGCCACGGACGCGGTGCGCGACGCCTTCGCCACCCCCTTTCTGTCCCGCTGGATCTTCGACGTCGAGCTGCTCGCACGCTTCATCCTCCGGCGGCGGGCCGCGGGCGTGCCGGACGTGGAGACCCGCCTGTACGAGCTGCCACTGCCGGAGTGGCACGACAAGCAAGGCTCCAAGCTGCGTACCGTGGACTTCTGTCGCGCACTGGTCGATCTCTGGCGGATTCGCCGCACGCTCAGTTGAGAGCCGCAGCCGTGGATGTGATATCTCGCCGTGCGTCGAGCCACTTCGCGCTTCGCGTCGCACTCTTCGCACCGCTGGCAGTCGTCGCCACCGGAATAGCCGCGGTGAACGTTGCCGGGATCGCATTCCACCTCGCCAGTTCGGCCCCGAAGAGTCCGTTCGATGCAGGGTTGACCGTAGCCGCCGCCCGGCGCCTTCAGGGCCTGCCGATCTACTCGGACCCCGCCTCGGATCAAGCGTCGACGATGTATGGCCCCGTCGTACCCATCGTGACCAGCTGGATATTTCAGGTCTTCGGTGTCTCGAATCTACCGGGCAAGCTTCTGTCTCTCACGGCGGCGCTCTGTATCATTGCGCTGGTGCTCACCGTCACCGCGCGGCGCGACCTGCGTGCATGGGTGGTTGGCTCTGCGCTCCTGTTCGCATGCAATCACAATGTGGCGTTCTACTTCGTTGAAGCTCGGCCCGACATGGTGGCGGCGCTCCTGGCGATCCTCGCGTTGTTTCTGTTCGTGGAATGGGAGCGCCGACGGCGCGTATGGGCTCTGGTCGCCAGTGTGGGGCTGTTCGTTCTTGCGTTCCTAGCGAAACAGCCTCTTGCGGCGGCCGCACTCGTTCCATTGGTGGCGGAGGTATCTCGCGGCGCGGCGCTCTCGCGCGGGCGAGTCGCGCGCTTCGCGACTGCGGCGCTTCCGCTTGTCGCGGTCGGGCTCGCAATTCTGTGCCTTCGCGCGACGAGTCCGATGGCGTACTTCTATATGGTCACGCTGCCCGCCCAGTATTCGGTGAGCCCGATGACTGCGTGGCGGAGCGGATTCGCGATCATGCTGATGTACGCGTCTCTGCTTGTCGTGGCTTTCGATCTTGCGGCGCACCCCGCTGGGCGAAGCCCACAGACGCGGTGGTGGGGGGCGGCGACTGGGGTCTTCCTGGTCACGGGCGTCGTGGCGATGGCCAAGGGCGGCGGATGGTGGAACTCGCTCCTGCCTTTCTTTATCGCGTCCGCCGGACTTGTAACCCTCCAGCTGCCGCGCGCGTTCGCCGTGCTCGACGACCCAGCGCTGGCGATCGGACGGCGCGTCGCGGTCTCGGTTGTCCTCGCCGCCATGCTGGTCACGTTCGCGGTTCGGCGGCCGGGAGAGGCTCTCGACGCCTTCCGAGGACTCATCACAGTCCAGGGCGACGCACGCTACCTGCAGGTGGTGGCGCTCGCGCGCGAGCTTCGCGGGCGTGTGCTCTGCCCTGAGGATCCGACGATACCGCTGATCGCGCGGGGCGAGGTCACGAGGTCCGTCTTCTTCGAGCTGGATGTAGCCCACTGGCCGCGACGCCTACCCGCGTATGTGGATGCGGAGATCGCCTCCGCACGGTATGTGATTCAGGTGAAAGGACCCCTGCAGCAGGTTCTGAGCGATGAATGGCTTGCGCGCCTGGGTTTTGCGCCTGTCAAGGAGGAGATGCTCGAGGGGTCGGTGTATCGGTTGTGGGAGAAGGTGACCGGGTAGACGTTCACGAGCCTAGCGGCCGATCTGGACACCCGAGAAGGTCGCGGGATCGAGGTACTTCGCCGCGACGCGCTGGATGTCGGCCGCGGTGACCCGGCCGATCCGCTCCTTGTAGCGCTCCGGATAGTCGAGCCCGAGCCCGCTCTCCTCGACCGCGCCCAGGAAGCGGGCCAGCTTGCCCGAGGTGTCGAGCCGGAGCGGGAAGCTGCCGATCAGGTAGGACTTGGCCCGGGCCAGCTCGGGCGGCGCCACCGGCTCCCGCCCGAGTCGCGTCATCTCCCCCCGGGTGAGGCGGAGCGCCTCCTGCACCCCGTCGGTCCGCGTCTGCAGCGAGACGAGGTACGAGGCGCCATGGCGCGCGGGCAGCAGCGAGCTGTAGACGGAGTAGGCGAGGCCCCGCTCCTCGCGCACGCGGGTATACAGGCGCGAGGCGGATCCCCCGCCCAGGACGTAGGTGGCGACCGCCAGCGGGAAGTAGTCCTCGTCGTCCTGCCGGATGGCCGGCCGCCCGAGCAACACGGTCGTCTGCGTCAGGTCCCGCGCGATCTTCCGCTCCTGCGCGGGCGCCGACGGCGCCGAGCGCGGCACCGCCGCCAGCGGGGCGGCCGGCCCGGTCCATCCCCCCAGGCGCTGCAGCAGCTCGCGACGGATCTCCGCCACCGTCACGTCGCCCACCGCCACGATGCTGGCGCCGTCCGGACGGTAGTGGCGCCGGTAGAACGTCGTCACCTGTTCTCGCGTGAGCTTGCCGACGGATTCGATGGTGCCGGTCGTCTGGCGCCCGTACGGATGGCCGGGGAAGATCAGCTGCCCCAGCTCGCGGCCCGCCACGGTCTCCGGGTTCTGCTCCGAGCGGCGCAGCGCGCCCTGGATGCCCGTCACCTTGCGCGCCAGCTCCTCGGCGGGGAACGCGGGCTGCAGCAGCACCTCGGCCAGTAAATCCAGCCCCAGCGCGAGGTCCTTCTTGAGGACCGCGAGCGTGACGGCGGCCCCGTCGCTCCCGGCGCCGGCCTCCAGGCTGCCGCCGACGAACTCGATGGCGCGATCGAGCTCCGGCCCGGAGCGCCGGGCGGTGCCGCGCGTGAGCAGCGCGGCGGTGAGGTTGGCCACCCCGAGGGCGTCCGCCGGGTCGTGCACCGCGCCGCCGGGGACGCCCACGCGCACCACCACGATCGGGATCGCGGGCCGCTCGGCGACCAGCAGCACCGCGCCGCCGGGCAGGATCTCGCGATGCGCGAGCGGCCCCGTCGCCTGCGCGGGCGCGGCGAGCAGGAGCAGCAGCAAGGCCACGAGGGCTCGCATGCGGGACGGGAGGGCGGGTGTGGTCACCGGGGGGCCGGAGCGGCCGGCTCCGCGGGCAGCAGGATCGAGACGTTCTTGCGGTCGAGCGCGAAGTAGGTCCGCGCCACCCGCTGCAGGTCGGCGGCGGTCACCGCGCGCAGCTTCGGCAGGTAGTCGTCGAGCAGGCGCCACGAGCCGAGCATCTCGAAGCGCCCGAGCACCGAGGCGCGCGAGAACACGGAGTCCTGCTGCCACACGAAGGAGGCCTCGATCTGGTTGCGGGCGCGGGCCAGCTCCTCCTCCGGCACCGCTTCCTGCTTGAGCTGCTCGATCTCGGCCAGGAGGGCCTGCTCGACCGCCTCCGGCGCC
Organism: uncultured Acidimicrobiaceae bacterium; assembly: GCA_964474055.1. GTDB lineage: Bacteria > Actinomycetota > Acidimicrobiia > Spongiisociales > ZC4RG35 > JAICND01. The sequence continues at coordinate 5,642 of CAYYRT010000261.1, forward strand.
TGACCGGGCAGCGGCGACGCGTAGAACCAGAAGAGCGAGGGGTCGAGCGAGAAGTACGAGTAGTCCCCGCCCGCTCCCAGGACCATGCGCTTCTCGTAGACCAGCTTCCGGTAGAGCCGCGACGCGCGCCCGGACGACAGCACGGTGGACAGCAGCTCCAGCGCGGGCGCGTCCGCCGAGGTGTGGTTCGGCACGTGCCAGGCGATGTTGACCACCGGCAGCTTCGCCTGCTCGCGGCGGACCACCAGGCGGCGCTCGTCGAGCGCGGGCGGCTCGACCGCGGTGACCGGCGGCGGGGCGGCGCCGCGCCGGATGCCCGCGAAGTGCCGCCGCGCCAGGGCCAGGGCCGCCGGCGCGCGCACGTCCCCCGCGATGACCAGGATCGCGTTGTTGGGCACGTAGTAGGTGTCGTAGAACGCCCGCAGCTCGGCCCGGTTGATCCGGGCGATGTCCGACATCCACCCGATGATGGGCCAGCGATACGGATGCGCCTTGAACGCCAGCGAGTTCATCGCCTCGTAGACCAGGCCGGCCGGGTCGTCCTCCGAGCGCATCCGGCGCTCCTCGGTCACGACCTTCCGCTCCGAGTCGATCTCGGCCGCGTCCAGCAGGAGATTCCGCATGCGGTCCGCCTCGATCCGGAGCACCAGGTCGAGGCGGTCCGCGGCGATGTTCGTGTAGTAGCTGGTCAGGTCCTTCGTCGTGTACGCGTTGTCCCGGCCGCCGTGCTCCTCGATCAGTCGCGCGATCTCGCCGCGGCCGAAGGCGGGCGTCCCCTTGAACATCATGTGCTCGAGGAAGTGCGCGAGCCCGGTGGCCCCGGGCCGCTCGTCGCGCGAGCCGACGCGGTAGAAGACCTGCACCGCGACGATCGGGTTGCGCGGGTCATCCTGCACCAGCACCCGCAACCCGTTGTCGAGCGTGGCCTCGGTCACCGCGAGCTGCTGCGTCGCCGCCGGCGCCTGCGCCGACGCCCCCGCCACGACTATCAAGCACAGCGTGAGGACCATGAGGGGACGCACGCAACGCATGGGTCCATGGTAACACCGGATTGGAGCGCCTCTCTCCCCTCTCTCCTCCGGGGAGAGGGTCAGGGTGAGGGGTCGAAGGCGAAGGACGGACCTAGAACCCCGCCAGCCTTCGCGCGCGGACGAACACAGCCTGCAGCATCTCCCGGGTCAGCTTTCCAGTGAACGTGTTCTGCTGGCTCGGGTGAAAGCATCCCAGGAGCGTGGGCCCGCCGCCCGGCATCGCCGCGGCCGCGCCGTGGCCGAAGCGCGGCAGGGGTCGCGGCACCGCGAGGCCCGCCGCCCGCCGCGAGCGGAGGTAGGCGTCCCAGCCGATCCTGCCCAGGGCGACCACGACCCGGACGCGGTCCAGCAACCGCAACTCTTCCAGCAGGAAGGGCCGGCACCGCTCCATCTCCGCCGGCGTCGGCTTGTTGGCGGGTGGCGCGCAGCGCGCGGTGGCCGTGATATACGCTCCCCGGAGCCGCAGGCCATCGCCGGGATCGGTTGAGGTGGCCTGATTGGCGAAGCCGGTCTCGTGGAGTGCGCGAAAGAGCCAGTCCCCGCTCCGGTCGCCGGTGAACATCCGCCCGGTGCGGTTGCCTCCGTGAGCGGCCGGCGCCAGCCCCACCAGCAGCACCCGCGCCGCCGGATCACCGAAGCCCGGCAGCGGGCGTGCCCAGTAGCCCCGGCCTTCGTAGCGACGCGGCGGACGGGCTGCCACCGCCTCACGATGGTTGACGAGCCGAGGGCAGGCTCGACAGCGGATGATCCGCCGTGTCAGCCCGGCCAGGGCTGCGTGAAGCGCTTGTTGCTTGGTCTCCGCCCGACCGAGCACACTCTCAACGCGGGGGGATTCGCAACAGGTGGCGCGTATACCCGAGATAGCGGATGCCGGATCGACAGCCGAGGCTCATCAGATGGTATCGCCACGCGGCGAGATATCGCCCATTGCGCATCTCGACATCCGATCGGAAGTGAAGGCTCGCGCCGTATTTCTGTCTGAGACGCTTCCGTATCCGCGGGGGCACGGGCAGCGCGAGCATCTGGCGAAGCGCTTCAGTCTCGCCCATCACGTAGTCACTCGTTGCTGACAGCGACTCCGGCGTTCCGCGGTGCCATCGATAGGTCGGAACATCGAGAAACAGCAGTGTCCTCGTGAGGGCCAGCCTCAGAGCCATGTACGTCAGCTCCATGGACTGTGGACTCTCGAGGTCGCTGACCGGTACCTGGTCGGAGCGAAAGAGTCCCGCCGCACTGTGCAACCAGGAGGTATCCATGAGAGATCCCAGGGGATCCTGCTGGCATGTTGCTATCTCGGTGGGGTTAAGGATATCTACACCGTTCTCGTGCTGGTATCCGTTCGTTATTACGGCATCGCTGGCGGGATTGTCCGCGAGCGCGCCGAGCCGAAGCTGGGCGGCTCCGGGTAGGTACTCGTCGTCGTCATCCAGCAGGCCAAAGAACTCCGTGTCGACGGCCTTGCGCCCGAGAAGCCTCGCGTCCACATGACTGGCCCGGTCGAGCCACAGGCACCGGATGTCGCGTCGTTGCCTCAGGGCCTCGACCGCGTCAGGCGAAGAGCTCGTGCCATTGAACACAACGATCGGAAGAATCAGCCCGTCCTGATCTCCCAGGAGACTTCGCAAGGCCCGCCATAGCAACGGGGTTCGTAGGGATGAAGCGGTGGTCGGAATGATTACAGATATGGATTGCTTCATCGGGATGGCGTCGTCACGGTGAACAGTCGAAGTTTACACCACATGAGCGTACTGCCGCGGCTTCTCGTGCAAGCGCGCGCCGCCCCGGGATAGCCGGTTGCAGGTTCGCGGCGGCTGATCAGATGCTAAGCTCGAGCCATGCGAGCCAGCCCCGCGCTCGAGCCGCGATGACAAGCCGCGTGCCCGCGCTCATCGTCCACGGTGGCGCCGGAGCCGACCCGGGCGGACGCGAACAGCTGCGTGGGGGGATGCGCGACGCGGTAGCCGCGGGCTGGTGCGTCCTCGCCAGGGGCGGCACCGCGCTGGACGCAGTGGAAGCCGCGGTACGAAGTCTCGAGGACCATCCGCGGTTCAATGCCGGGCGGGGCTCCGTCCTCACCGCCGCTGGCACTGTGGAGACCGACGCCTCCATCATGGAAGGCGACCAGCTCCGGAACGGAGCCGTGGCCGCCGTTTCGGGGGTGCGCAATCCGGTCACGCTGGCCCGCCGGATTCTCGAGGACGGCCGACACTCGCTCTTCGCGGGGCCCGGGGCGCTGGCGCGGGCCGCGGCGCTCGGTGTCCCGCTCTGCGATCCCGCCGAGCTCGCGACCGAGTATCAGCGCCGGCGACTCGCTGCCCTTCAGGCGGGCACGGTGGGCGCGGTGGCGCTCGATCGCTTCGGCACCATCGCGGCGGCCACCTCCACTGGTGGCATGTCCGGCAAGCTGCCGGGACGCGTGGGCGACAGCGCGCTCATCGGCTGCGGCACCTACGCCGAGAGCTCGCTCGGTGGCGTCTCGTGCACCGGAGACGGCGAGGCGATCATCCGCGTGACGCTGGCGCGGCGCGCGCTCGACATCTTGAAGACCGTCGGCGACCCCGGCCACGCCTGTGAGATCGCGGTGGGCGTGCTGGTGGAAGAAGGCCGCGGCCAGGGTGGGCTCATCCTCGTGGACTGGCGGGGCCGGGTCGGCTGGGCCCGCTCCACCACGCTGATGCCGGTGGGGTTCATGTCTCCGGCCCACCCCGAGCCCGAGCTGCCGTTCTGATCGCGCGAGCATGATCGGCGTCGCGGACGTCCGGGCGGCCCGCGCGCGCCTGGCCGGGATCATCGCCGAGACGCCCTGCCCCTACTCGGAAACCCTCTCCGAGATGACCGGCGCCCGTGTCCACATCAAGCTCGAGAACCTGCAGATGACGGGCGCCTTCAAGGAGATCGAGGCCGAGCGCGGGCTCGTGTTCGTCCACCCCTTCGACGATGCGCGGGTCATCGCCGGCCAGGGCACGATCGGGCTCGAGCTGCTGGAGCAGGTGCCGGATCTGGACGCGGTGCTGGTGCCGGTGGGCCGCGGCGGCCTCATCGGCGGCATCAGCACGGCGATCAAGGTGGCGCGTCCGGGGGTGAAGGTCATCGGGGTCAGGCGCGGGAGATCGCGGCCCTGCAGGCGGCACTGGCCGGCGATCCCCGGGAGCGCCTGCCGGCCGCCACCACGATCGCGGACGGCATCGCCGTGCGCCGCGTGGGCGAACAGACGCTGGCGCTCGCCCGACATTACGTGGACGCCGTGGTGACCGTCAGCGAGGAGGAGATCGCCAACGCCATCCTCCTGCTGCTGGAGATCGAGAAGACCGTCGTGGAGGGCGCCGGGGCGGTCCCCTTGCTGCCGCGCTCACCGCTGTCGTGGCCCGCACGCGCGCCAATGTGCTCGGGATCGAGCACGACCGGGCGTTCTCGCGGGCTCCCCTGGGCGACAGCGCGGTGGAGCTGACGCTCCAGACCTCCGGCCCCGGGCAGATCGAGGCCATCAAGCGCCAGCTTTCCGCGGAAGGCTACCTGGCCGAGGAGGTCAGCCCGGCCTGACGATGCTCACCGCGTGGGGTGCCTGGCGAACCGGGCCGCGGCGACGGCCCGCGGCCCCACAAGCCAGTCCTTGACCGTGCTGTAGCCGTACCGGAGGGCCGCGCGACTGGCCTCGAAACCCATCGAGGGGCCCACCAGGGGGGAAGGTATGGGCTCCGGCTGGATCACCAGGATCTCCATCTCGGGGTGCAGGAGCTTGACCTCGCGGATCCCGAGATTGAATAGGTTCAGGCTCGAGATGTGGCCCGCCTGCTCCATGATCGCGTAGAGACCGCCCCGCCGGATCTCGGGCCCGGTCTGCTCGTTCAGGCACTGCGGCACCGCCGGGTTGATCGCGACCACCACGGTCGCCCCCGCGTCCACCGCCAGGTCGGTGTGTCCCGTGTAGCCCACGTCGCCGTCCACGTAGTCCCGGTCCCGGATCCGATAGGGCTCGAAGAATCCCGGAATCGCCGAGGAGGCGGCGATCGCTTGGGAGATGGGGATGTCCATCAGATCGCCCTGGCCGAACACGACGCGCTCGGCGCGGTCGAGGGCGATCGCGGCGACGAGGAGCGGCCGCGGGGTGCGGCTGAAGCTGTTCGAGAGCCCCTTGGCCTGAAACGCTTCCCGCAAGTACGCCTCGAGGGGCGCCAGCGAGAAGAAGCCGGCCGGCATGTCGCCGCCACTGCGCGCGAGCAGGTCCGGCCACTCGAGCCGGAAATCCACCACGGCGCGCTTCCCCACGGCCCACATGAACTGCGCCAGATTGCGCGTCGCGCCCACGAACGAGCCCTTGTGATAGACCGCGCCGCGATTGAAGTTGAGCGGGTCGTCGCGCTCCTCGTCGAGGATCGCGTACAGCTCGCGCGGCCGCACCCCGTTGGCCATGAGCGCGGCGACCACCGAGCCGGCGCTCGAGCCCACGTAGAGGTCGAAATCGTTGGCGCGGAAGCCGGGCAACGCCTCGTCGAGCGCCGCCAGGGCGCCGACCTCGTACATGCCGCCGATGACCCCGCCGCCGGCGAGCACGAGGGCCCGGCGCTCGGGGGGCCGGCTCCAGCCCAGACGCTGGAGCCAGCCGCGAAGACTGTCGGGCGGGCTCACCAGCGCAGGAGCGTGGCCCCCCACGAGAAGCCGGTGCCGAAGGCCACCGGCATCACGAGGTCGCCATCCTTGATGCGGCCCTCGGCCAGCGCCTCGTGGAGGCAGATGGGAACGGACGCGCCCGCCGTGCTGCCGTGGCGGGCCAGGTTGTTGAAGTAGCGCTCGGGGGGATCTCGAAGTGCTCGGCGGCAGCGGGAGAGCAGGTCGCTGGTGACGACGGGCTCGGGACGGCTATGCCCGGAAATGGCCCCCGCACTCCCCCCGTCCGCGGACAACCCGTCACCCCGCTGCCGTTCATGTGCCGGTGAACTTGGGTGGGCGCTTCTCGAGGAAGGCGCGCACGCCTTCGGCGTGGTCGTCGGTGGTGATGCTCTGGGCCTGCGCGTAGGCCTCGAAGCCGAGGGACGTCGCGAGGTCCACCGTCGTCGAGCGATTCAGGAGCGCCTTGGCGAGGCCGATCGCGCCGGGCGGCCCCGCCGCGATGCGGGCGGCCAGGGCCCGGGTCGTCGCCTCGAGCTCCGCCGCGGGCACGACGCGGTTGACGAGGCCGATCCGGAGCGCCTCCGCGGCGTCGATGATGTCCGCCGAGAACACGAGCTCCTTCGCCTTGGCCAGCCCGACCAGCCGCGGCAGCAGCCACGTGCCGCCGCCGTCCGGCACCAGCCCGATCCTGGCGAAGACCTCGCCGAAGCGGGCGCGATCGGCGGCGATCACGAGGTCGCAGCCCAGCGCGATATTGCAGCCCGCGCCGACCGCGAAGCCGTCCACCATCGCGATCGTGGGCTTCGGGTACTCGAAGAGGCGGATGATGAAGCGATTGAGCGACTCCACCCGCGCGCGCCCCTCGGCGGCCGTCTGCCGCTTCGCGGCCATGGTCTTCACGTCGCCGCCCGCCGAGAAGTGCCCGCCCCCGCCGGTCAGGATGACCACGCGGACGGCCGCCTCGGCCTCCAGCTCGTCCAGCGCGGTGAGCAGCTCCCGCCGCATGACGAGGTCGAGCGCGTTCCGCGCCTGCGGGCGATTGAGCGTGATCGTGGCGACCCCGTCGGTTCGATCCACCAGGATGGTGCTGTAGCCCATCAGCTTCCTCCCGCCACCGGATGGGGCCGCGACGGTATCGGCACCGCGCGGCACGCCGGCCGGGCGTGCTCGTCTATGGAGAGACTCAGGATCGCGGCGGTCAGCAGCAGGGCCCCGGCCACCCCGAAGGCCGCCCCGTACCCGCCGGTCGCGTCGAAGAGGAATCCGCCCAGCCAGGAGCCCAGGGATGCCCCGGCCTGGTGCGAGAGGAAGATCAGGCCGAAGAGCGAGCCCATCGAGAAGCGCCCGAAGATGTCCCCGGTGAGCGCGGACGTCATCGCGAGACTGCCCGACATGCCCACACCGCCGATCGCGGCCACCACCAGGAGCAGGAACGGATCCCGCACGAGGAAGAGCATGCTGAAGGCCCCGAGGCGCAACAGGTAGACCGCGGCCAGCACCGGCTTGCGGCCCCAGCTGTCCGAGATCAGGCCGAGCATGATGCCGCCGCCGATGGCGGTCATGCCGAGAAACCCGATCGCCGAGGAGGCGGTCATGGGGTGGAAGCCGTGGTCGGTCAGCATCGGCACGCCGTGGGCCGAGAGCAGGCTCATGGAGAACCCGCAGTTGAAGAGGCCCGCGGTGAGGAGCCAGAACGACGGCACGCGGAGCGCCTCGCCGACGGCGGTGCGCTCGATCACGGAGGTCAGCGTGCCTGCCGGCGCGGCCCCGGCGGGCACCCCGTCCGGCTCGAGGCCCAGGCTCTCCGGGCCGTCGCGCAGCACCCAGAGGGTGAGCGGCAGCATGATCACCAGCGCGCCGATCCCGAGGATGACGAAGCTCGCGCGCCACCCGAAGCGCAGGATGCACCACATGGCGAGCGGGACCAGGATCGCCATACCCGCCATCGAGGCCGAGCCCAGGAAGCTCATCGCGACCCCGCGGCGCCTCACGAACCAGTTCGCGAGCGTGACCGAGCCCATGACGTGCCCGGTGGCGGCCAGGCCCAGGGAGCCGATCACCGCGTAGTACAGGTAGAATTCCCAGAGCGTGGTCATGCAGCCGGTCAGGACCAGGGACGCCGCCATCACCACCGCGCCCGCCGAGCACACCACGCGCGCGCCCACGCGATCCACGAGCCGCCCCACCAGCGGCATGAAGGCCCCGTAGAGCAGCAGCGAGAACGCGATCACCAGCGAGAAGCTGCCCCGATCCAGGCCCAGCTCGGCGGAGACCGGCTTGAGGAACGGCCCGATCGTGAAGCGGATGCCCGACGAGAGAAACACGATGATCGAGAGAGCCAGGGCCACCCACCACCCGTAGAAAATGGTAGAGCCTGCGCCGCCCGGCCTCGTTGCCATGACGGTTCGAGTATAGGTCACGGCTCCCGACACTCCAAGCGCCGGCCGCTCCCGATGGGGCGTCGGGACGGCATGCTATCCTGTCACCGCATGAACCGGGCGCGGCATGACGCTCGCTGAGATCCTCGGCCCGAACACCCGCGCCCGCGGCGCGGTGATCGGCATGATCCATCTCCGCGCGCTCCCGGGCAGCCCGCGCTGGGACGGCGACATGGCCGCGGTCGTGCGCGGCGCCGTCGACGACGCGCGCGCGCTCGCCGAGGGCGGGGCCGACGCGCTGCTGGTCGAGAACCACGGCGACGTCCCCTTCACCGCGCGGCGGGTGGACGCGGCCAGCGTGGCCGGGATGGCGGTCGCGGTGGGCGAGGTCCGCCGCGCGGTGCCGATACCGGTGGGCGTGAACGTGCTCAAGAACGACGTGCGCTCGGCGCTCGCGGTGGCCGCGGCCACCGGGGCGCGCTTCGTGCGCGTGAACGTGCACGTGGGCGCGGTCGCGGCCGACCAGGGCATCATCGAGTCCGACGCGCACGATACGCTCCGCTACCGGCGGCTGCTGGGTGTGGACGTCGCCATCCTGGCCGACGTGCAGGCCAAGCACGGCCTGCCGCTGGCCCCGATGCCGATCGAGCAGGAAGCGCGCGACTGCTACGCGCGCGGGCTGGCCGACGCGCTCGTGGTCTCGGGCGCGGCCACCGGCGAGCCCACCCCGATGGCGGATCTCAAGCGCGTGCGCGGCGCGGTGCCCGAGGCGCCGCTCCTCGTGGGCAGCGGCGCCTCCCCCGAGACGATCGGCGAGCTGCTCTCGGTGGCCGACGCAGTCATCGTGGGCACCTCGATCAAGCGCGACGGCCGGCTCGTGAATCCGGTGGACGTCGAGCGGGTCCGCCGCCTCGTCGCGGCCGCGCGCGCCGCCCGCGCCTGATGCCCCCGGGGCCCGGACCTGCCCCCTCTCCCTCCCCGAGCGCTGGCTGCGGTCCCGTCCGACCTGCCCCCTCTCCTTCCCCGAGGGCTTGCCGTGGTCCCGTCCGACCCCCCTCCCCCTCGCCGAGAGCTTGCCCTGGTCCCATCCGACCTCCCTCTCCCTCCCCGAGGGAGAGGGCCGGGGTGAGGGTGGTCTGCGTCCGGCTCCTCCTCGGCGCGCTCGCGCTGACGCTCACTCTCGCCGGGTGCGCGCTCGTCACCCCGCGCCCCGCGCCCGACCCCGTTCGCCTCCGCATCGCCGAGCTGCTCCTGATCGGCTTCAGCGGCACCCAGGTCGCGGGCAACGAGGAGGTTCGACGGCTCGTCTGCGACGTCAAGGTGGGCGGCGTGCTCCTCTTCGAGCGCTTCGCCGCCTCCGGGCAGCCGCGCAACATGGTGAGCCCGGCGCAGGTCACCGAGCTCACCCGCGATCTGCAGGCCCTCGCGGCCCGATGC
>CAYYRT010000262.1:0-3776 GCA_964474055.1 uncultured Acidimicrobiaceae bacterium
AAGGCCGAGGTCTCTCGCGACGCACCTCGCGCAGTGCGCGCTGCCTCGGTGGTCTCGAATCCATTCACGCACCCGGCTCTCGGTCATGCTCGCGGTTACCGTCACGGGGCCGGAGCCACCTTGGATGGAAGGTAAGCGGCCTTCCGACAACTCGGCGGCTATCCGCCCCCTCAGGGCATCGTCAGAGACACAGGAAGCTCGCCACTGGGCGGCTGCTCGGTTCTGCTCGCGCACGATGAATCCGTCCAGCATCTTGGCGCCCTCGGCACGCATGCCACTAGCAATGCAGCGCGTATTCTGAATTGGGAGGATCAAGCCAGATGCCACAGGGTTTGGCGCCAGGGTGCGCCATCGTCGAAAGCCCGTAGGAGGCACGTACAGGGTCTCTCGTGGCGCGTCTTACTGCCTAGTTGGACCTTGGTCTAGGGGCTCCACTTCACTACGTCTGAAGCTGGGCGTGTCGGCGGACTACCCGGAAAGCTCGACAGCACAGTCGCCGCTGCCGTCCGGCGTGGGTTACCGTGCCCTGTGGCCTCCGGACGCGCCCGGCGCGGGCGCTGCGACACCGACCTGGCGTGATTTGAGTCTCGCCACCAGGCCTTCATAGGAATCGGTTCGGACGACCTTGTTGAATTGTGACCGGTAGCTTGCCACGAGGCTGATCCCGTTGACGCTGAGGTCGTAGACTCGCCAGCGGTCCCTGGGATGGTGCATCCAGTAGTCGAGCGACATCCCGCTGCCGTTGCCGATGAGGAGCGTTGTCCGCACGACGGCCTGATGTCCATCGACCACGTTACCGTTGAAGGTCATCTCGGAGTTGTACCGGTCCACCCTTGGAGAGGTATGTGCGCTGGAGTAGCTCGGTGAAGAGGCGAACGAACTCTTCACGTTCGGCCGCTGTCCGCTGCATGGCTTACGGGGCACGGCGCCTACCGGCGACCCCAGGATGCAGGCCAGGATGGCGTCTTGTGATTTCGTTGATTTGTTGACGTGTCAGACGGTGCGCGAGATCGGAGGCCGCTCCCAAACATCCGGCAGCAGTGAGAGGCGGCTTAGTTGCAGATGAACGTCGTGCCGAGCGGGGTGCAAATGACGGGTCGCTGCCCTGGCGTAGTGATGATGGCCCCCTTGCCAAAAGGCTGCAACGTCGACGGCATCTGACCCGGCGTGGTGATGATCGAGCCGTTGCCGAAGGGCTGTACCGTCGACGGCATCTGCCCTGGCGTGGTGATGATGGTGCCGCTGCCAAACGGCTGCACCGCCGACGGCATCTGCCCCGGCGTGGGGATGATGGCGTTGTTGCCGAGGGGCTGGATCGTCGTCTGCGCACCGACTGGAACCACGACCGAGGAGAGCACCAGCGGGACCATCGCGAGGACTAACAATGTCCTATGCATCACCGCTCCACTGCGCGTTCGTTTCTCTGGGAACCGGAGAGAATCCTTGAAGAATACTTCAACCCAGGTGGTGTGCGATCTGGGTCTCTTCCGATGCTGCGGCTGGGGTCAATCGCTGTCGTCACGCCCCGCCCGTACCCTCGGTATCTCATCACGACCTGAGTCTAGTCGACAACATCCGGCCGGCCTATTGGACTCTTGGCCTACCCCGATCGCGTCCCAACGGAGATGCGCGATTTATAGCTCAACGTGAACCACATTGGAACGTTACGGTCTTGGTTCCATCCGAGTTGGTCACCAGGCTAGACGTCGTCGCCTGCGAGCCGGACTTTAGGCAGTAGGCGCTCGCGGTCTGCGACGCCTGCACCAGCTCCTGGTCCGTCCGATACGTATAGCTCAGGTTGGGATTGACCGGCGCCGGCGCGGGCAGACCAGTCCGCACGCATTCGAAGACCGCGGTTTTGCTGCCGTCCGCGTTATTCGTGAGGGCAGCAGTTCGCGGGGCGGTTTGATACTGACCGCAAAACGTCGTCGCATTCTGGTTCGCTTGAAGCAGTTCCTGGTCGGTCCGATACTTATAGGTAACGCTGGGGTTGCTCGATTGCACCGGCTGTTGCGACGAGGGCAACGGGCCACAGGCGGCAACGGCTCCCACCGCCAACAACGCGATCTTCAATCCTCGGAAACGGCGAAAGACCATGATCATCAGAACCCCTCACTTTCTCAGCACCACTCGGAATGGGACTCAAGAACAATGGGATCGTCATTCGCGGCAAGGCCTGTGCCGAAGCCGTCGGTCCAAGCTTCCCGAATCATGACTCCTGCGCCTGCGCCCCAAGTCTGGCTACGTCGTCTCGCCAAAGATTGAAGCAGGCCTGATGGAATACCCCGCGCCGGGACTCGACCTCCACCTCGACCTCGGTGTCCGGGGAGCGGATGACGACATGGCATACCGCACAACGCCCGCCCCTTCCTCGCCCGACCCAAGCCCCGGTGATGGACTTCGGCAAGACCCCGCCTTGAATCCTTGCCATGACGGATCGATCGAGATTGCTCATCGGTTCCCTCCCACTGGCGTGATGGCGGCCGCCCAACACACGCCCCTCGCGAAGTTGCGGAGAGCTTGGCCAAGACCAAGGCCGTGATGAGATCAGCGCCTCGAGTCCCGCTTCGCGGTCATGCTTCTCTGGCGGCCGCCGCCGGGCGAATCGCTTCCTCCCCTGCCTGGAGAGCCTCGGTGACATGCTGCCTCGTGTCCTGCAAGAACTCGTCGGGCCCGACGCACGGCATCCCCGCCACGGTCCAGCACCGCCCCCGCTGTCTCCTCGACCACCCGGACGCCATCCGCGGCCTTCGTGCGCACCCGGCGCGTCCTCTCTCCCTCGTACTCCTCCATTTCCCGCCCCCACAGCCACACGACGGCTGCCCCCATGATCGCTCCCAGGACAAAGCCCTCACTGGTTCGCATCGCGGTCCTCCTCGTTTGAGCTGTCAGGAGTTCCCTGACGGCTCCGCCGGCCGTCACTTGATCCGCATGTCGTTCTTGGCGGACTCCACCCCCGCGACTCCGCGGTCGACTTTGACCGCCTGCTCGATGTCCGCCCGAGACCGGACGAACCCGCTCAGCTGGACCATGCCCTTGAACGTTTCGACGTTGATCTCGTTGACCTTCAGGGTGGAGCCATTGAGGATCGCCGCGTTCACCTTCGTCGTGATCACGGAGATCGACGTAACGATCCCCTCTTTCGTTGCCGTCGAACCGGCACCTCCAGGGCGACGGCGGTGCCACCGCCTACGTCCACCGCGGCGCCGTCAGATGGATCGGTGCCTGACCTCCCCGCCCATTGACCCGCTGCATCCCGGCGCATCCTGCGTGTCGAGATAAACCGTGCTGGTCAGAACTGGAACAGGAACATTCTGAGCAGCAGTAGGCCACTCACTCCGATCACGAACGCCGCCCAAGTGCCCATAACCAAGCCCTCCTCGCCCCCCCCGAATGCGTCCGTCACGCGGCGCCGACCGGTTCTCCACGTCCGAGGCGAACCGGGGCGCTGGTCAGGAGGTCAAGAGCCCGCGAGATGTCAACCGCGCCAACGAGAGTATCCCCACCCTCCACCACCGAGTAGAAGCAACACGACGAGGACGATCAATACGGTCTCCATGGACATGGCTCATCACCTCCCCCCGCTGCGCTGTCTCGTGCCTGCGCCATCGCGCACTAAGTCTAGTCGCCGTCATCAGGCCTGCCTATTGGACTTTAGGCCAACCCTGTTTGCCGCAGCCTACCCCCACGTCCCGGAACGCCGGCTCTCCCGATAGGATCCTTTCAGAATCTCAACAACCTCTGTGGCACCCCCCGATCCTCCTGCGTCTGGCTAG
>CAYYRT010000263.1:0-8673 GCA_964474055.1 uncultured Acidimicrobiaceae bacterium
CTCCATCCGCACATCACCAACATCCAGGGGAGCTGGGTCAAGCTGGGCCACGAGGGGGTGAGGGCCGTGCTGGGCGCAGGAGTGAACGATCTGGGTGGCACGCTCATGAACGAGAGCATCACGCGCGCCGCGGGCGCGGAACACGGTCAGGAGACGCCGCCCGCCGTCATGCGCTCGCTGATCGAGTCGGCGGGCAGGGCTCCCGAGCAGCGCACGACGCTCTACGGCGCGGTGGATCCGGAGATCGAGCGGAAGGGCCTCGAGGCCGGGCCGCTGAGCGCGGCATGAGGGGAGGCCCGAGGCAATTTCTCAGCCTCGTTGCTCTTTCGTTCTTCCAATCCAGAGCTTGATTCCGGCCACCAGCACCCCTCCGATCACCTGACCACCGATGTTCTCGAACGTCCACTGCTCGTACGGGCCCACGACGCTGGGTCGAGTCATCACGTTCAAGTAGGCCGCGGTCGCAACCAGCACGGTGGCAACGGTGATCACGACGTGGCCGAGGCTGGTCGCGTACCTGGGAAAGACCTTCTTGAAGATCCATTCGAGGAGCGACGCCCCTAGAAAGATTGCAACTGCAGACAAGAGTGCAGTCACGAGCAGAAAGACCATCGCTGAGATCCTCCATAAGGCCGAGAAGGTTTAGCGGGCTCGGAAGTCTGCCGGCGCGGGCCAGTAGGTAGCAAGGCGAGCGTCTACGGCGAGGTCGGCGGCAGGGCGCCTAGGGGCGACGCGCCCGCCATCGCGCCCGCCTACCACTTGTCCGTCTAGTGGAAGCCAGCTAGTCTCCATCAGTCTCCACTAGACAGCCTAGCCAAGCCATGTCGCCCAACACGCCCCTGCTCCCCGGCACCCTCGAGCTGGTCGTCCTCCAGCTTCTTGAGGCGGAGCCGACGAACGGATACGATCTGGCCCTCCGCATCCAGGCGATCACGAAAGACGTGCTGAACGTGAACGCCGGCTCGCTCTACCCTGCCCTCTACCGGCTCGAGAAGCGCGGGCTGATCAAGGGCCGCTGGCAGGAGACGGAGAGCGGTCGGCGTGCGAAGACCTACTCCGTGACGAGCGCCGGCCGGAAGCAGCTGGCGGACGAGCGCGAGAGCTGGGAGCGGTTCGCCGGCGCGCTGCGCGCGATCCTGAGCGTGACGTGACCGTGCTGCGCTGGCTCCGGTCGCTCATGCTCCACCGCCGCCTGGAGCGGGACATGCGCGAGGAGATGAGCCTGCACCTGGAGCGCGCGACGGAGCGGTTGATGGCGCGCGGCCTCTCGCGCGAGGAGGCGCGCCGGGCCGCGCGCCGGGAGTTCGGCAACGTCCACTATCTGCAGGAGCAGGCGCGGGACGTGCGCGGGGCGCGCTGGCTCGGAGCGCTCAGCCCCGACGCCAAGCTCGCGCTCAGGATGCTGCTCAAGAACCCGCTCCTGAGCGTCGTCGGTGGGCTCGGCATGGCGGTCGCCATCTGCATCGCGATCGGCTTCTTCACTTGGATGACGTTCTACTACTCGGACCCGCCCCTCGAGGACGGGGACCGGGTGGTCACGGCGGAGTACATCCAGGGCGACACTGACAATGCCACGCTCTACGACCACCTGATCTGGCGCGACGAGGTCACGACGCTCGAGGACCTGTCCGCCTACCGCCGAGGCCGCGTGGTCGCGGAGGCCGAGCGCGGCGGCTCCCTCTCGGCCAACGTGGCCTACATCACCGCGTCGGGGCTCAGGCTGGCGGACGTGCCGCCCCTGCTCGGCCGCCCGCTGCTCGACGGCGACGAGCGGGTGGGCGCGGCCCCGGTCGTGGTCCTGGGGTTCGATGAATGGCAGCGGCTCTTCGCCGGCGACCCGGGCGCGGTCGGCGCCGAGCTTCTTCTCGATGGGCGGGCTCATGCGGTCGTCGGCGTGATGCCGCAGGGCTTCCGCTTCCCCGCCTACGACGGACTCTGGGCACCGCTCATGACCGAGGTCCCGACCCGTGGCCCGGAGGGGTCGCCGGCGGCCATCGTCTTCGGTCGGCTCGCGCCGGGCATCGACGCCGAGGCGGCGGTCGCGGAGCTCTCCGCGATCGGCGAGCGCCACGCGGTGGACGACGCGCGCACGGGCGCGGGCTTCCGCCTCGTGGTCCTGCCGTTCATCCGCCACCTGCTCGACGTGCAACAGTTCCCGCCGTGGCTCGTCTGGCTCGCGCAGCTCCTCGCCGCGCTGATCCTCGCCGTCGTGGCGGTGAACGTGGCCGTGCTCGTCTACGCGCGGACGGCGCTACGGACCGGGGAGATCACGGTCCGCACGGCGCTGGGCGCCAGCCGCGCGCGCATCGTCTCGCAGCTCTTCCTCGAGGCGCTCGCGCTCTCGCTGGCCGCGGTCCGCGCTCGGCCTCGCCATGGCCGAGATCGGATTTCGGCAGATGACCTCACTCATCGACATGCGGGCGGCACTCCCCTATTGGCTGTTCGGAGGCCTCCCGGCCGAGACGGTCCTCTACGCGATCGGCCTCGCCGCCTTTGCGGCCTTCATCGTCGGCGTCCTTCCCGCCCTCCAGGCGACCGGCCGGCACCTGCAGTCGACCCTTCGCCACATGGGGGGCGGAACAGGGGTCCGCCTGGGGAAGACGTGGACCACGCTCATCTGTGTGCAGGTGACCGTCGCGGTCGGCGTCCTGCCCGCCATCCTCGGCGTCGCCTGGAACTACACGCCGCCTCCCGAGGTGAACTTCCCCGTCTCGGAGCTCCTCTCCATCCGTGTCCAGCCTCCGGCGGATGGCCGGCCGCAGCCCGGGAGGGGTTACGCCGAGCTTCAGGCGGAGCTGCTCAGCCGCCTGGGCGCCCTGCCCGGAGTCGTCGGCGTCAGCTACGCCTCGAGCCTTCCGATGCGCACGCAGGGCGCGAGAGTCGAGGTGGACGCAGCGGACGCCGCGCCCATGAGCGCTGCGCCGTTCGTCGCAACGCACCGGGTCGACCCCGGCTACTTCGACCTCCTCGGAGTTCCGCTCCTCGCCGGGAGACAGCTCGACGCGGTCGAAGGGGCTAGCGCCGCGATCGTGAACCGCTCCTTCGTCGAGCAGCTCGTGGGCGATGGCAACGCGCTCGGGCGCCGCTTTCGAGAGTCGCCGGGCTTCGGCAGCGAGATCGCTTCCGACGCGCCGTGGTTCGAGATCGTCGGGATCGTCGAGGACATGCTCACGTACCAGCGACCCCCCGGGGCTGCCGCAACGTTCCATCCCGCACCGCTCGGCCCCGCGCCCTTTACCTTCGCCGCGCGGACCCGCGGCACGGCGCCGGGGAGCCTCACCGGACCCGTGCAAGCGCTCGCGGTCCAGATCGGCCTGGGCACGGTCGACGTCACGCCCATGGACGCCATCTACCGCAGCGACCGAGGCGAGCTACGCTTCCTCATCGTGATGGTCGCGGTCATCACGCTCGCCATGCTGCTGCTCTCCGCCGCCGGCATCACCGCGATGATGTCGTTCGCCGTCACCCGCCGGCAGCGCGAGATCGGCGTCCGCACCGCGCTTGGTGCCACGCACGGCCAGATCATCGCGTCGATCTTCCGGCGCTCGATCGCTCAGCTCGTCGCCGGCATCGGCGTCGGAACGCTGGCCGCCGTGCTGCTCGACAGGGTCACTCAGGGTGAGTTGCTCGAGGGGGAGACGGTGCCGCTGGTGGCGATTGTCTGCACCATCATGCTCTTGTCGGGGCTGATTGCTACGGCGGCACCCGCCCGCCGAGCGCTGCGTGTGGAGGCTACGGAGTTGTTGCGGGAGGAGTAGAGGGTCCGCGAGAGCCCTCCGACGTTCTCTCCCCGCGCCAGGCGCTGTCGGCAAGGGCCTTGTTGTGTAACGGCTCATCCATGCGGACCAAGGCTGTAGAGTCCGCGAACTGATGCGACGTCTCGGATCACTCAGGACACAACGGCCCGCTCCGGCCCGATGACCGCGACCTCTACCAGGTCCCGAAGAGTGAGATCTGCTCCCGATCGACCTGCGGAAGCTGCACTCGCGCACCATGTTCGACCGGGCGAATCAGTGTGTGTTGACGTAACTGTTCGACAAGTTCCGGACGCTCCAACCGTCGAGACATCCAGCGGTCTTGCCACCAAGCGGCAATGCGGGCCGTGCAAGATTCCGCATCCTCAGTAGGTGGTATCACAAACTGCGGCGTGCTGTCGAGGCCTAGGAGATATCGATGGGGAGAGTGGATCAACGAGCAGACGTACAGAGTCTTCGCCAATCCATGCACTAGCAGTTCCTTGGGGTCCAGGCCGAGGGAGCCTAGACCTTCGCGAAGTAATCTGAGTCGCGGACTGGCCCCTTCGCCGTATTGGTAGCTTACGCGCCGGCGTCGCGTACTCGCGATCAACCAGGATTCCAGCGCGCGCACAGTCTGGGCACTGAAGTGAAAAGTGCCCCAACCGGCTGTCTTGCCGTCATGAACTCTTGCGTCGCCTTCGTGCGCAGAGTCGTCCTTTGGCTGCACATAGTGCCAACGCAGCCGGTGAGCGGGGTCGCCTCCGCACACCGACGCCGGCAGAGACAATCGATCATACTGCGATGGGCGAACGCCGTAGAGACCGGTCGTTGAAAGGAGTACGAGCGTTGCTTCGCGAGCGATTGGGCGTCCGGCCATTGAAGAAGCAATGATGCTCGGCCTACCGGAGTATCGCTGTCGATACGACGTCGCGATCTCTGGGCTTGCAGCCATCATCGCAACAAGCTTCCCGCCCAGGAGAAGGTTGTACGGTGCAACTGCGCCGCAAACGGTTAAGTCGGCGATCGCAATGCCTTGTAGCCGGGCCTTGGCGATGCGCAAGATACGTGTCACTGCCCTCCGTCCGGGGCTGGATGCAAAGAACTGCTCGATCTCGGCTGCGGTGGTGTGTGCGCGGAGTGGCTCCAGCGCTATCCAGAGTTCAAGGAGATCGGCCAGCCGCCCGGCGCGCTTGCTCCGGAACAATGGACTAACGGCGGCGGCTTCCCACTCCGCCGCCGTCATCAACTCGGGGTCCGGATGCGACTTGCGTACTTGTGCGTCTTCGTGGTCCTCGCGAGCGGACACCGCAATCGCGCGCAATCGCTGGATTACTTCACAAGACGTGTCCGTCCTCCAGGTGCCCGTTAGAACGCCGGAACCGCGAAAGTCTTCGATGTACAGTTCCGCACGGGCCGCCTCGATTGTGCGATGCACCCAGGACACAAGGTCGGCCGGCCGTTCATCTCGCCACCAAGCCGAAAAGGCAGACTCGTCCCACCCTATGTACCTGTCTCGTGCACCAACCCTGATCGCAGCTCCCGAGACCTCTCCGATTCCAAGAATGGGGTGACAGTCATAGGCCGCGTCACGAACCACAAAGCGCATCTGCCGCGCAGGGATTGAACGCGGGGCGTTCGTCCAAGTAAGCCGGAAGTAGCGCCACACGTCCGCGAGGCGAAGGCCCGTGTACGGGCAAGTCGTCTCGTCGTCTATGATCGTCACGTATGGGCGTACCAGCTCTTTGATGGGCCTGCCATCTTCGAGGCGAGCCGCGAGAGTACGCCCATCAAGCATGAGGGAGAAGATCGAAACCGTCTTGGCGCCCCATCGACGGTCAACTTCCATCGAAGCGACGAATTGCCTTGTGGATTCGTCCCGGAGAGCGTCGCCGCGGGCTGCTAGCAGCTGACGGCGACGTGAATCCCTCTCTTCGTCCACCACCGGCCGACGACCCCTGATTGCGACTTCTCCACCACGGGGATGGCTGATTTCAATATGCCATCCAACCTTGGCCAGGTCGGATAACACGGCCGCTGCTGCGGTGAGGGCCATCTTCCTGTCCTTCGGTGGCGAAGTGCGAGTAAGAACCCGAAAGTACCGCCGCAGCGCTTTGTCAACTTCAGATTCTCGGCGAGCGTCGTCACAGGCTTCGAAGTCAGCCGCTGGCAAAGATTCAATGAAACTCCGAAGCTCCGAGCCCAGGTCCATTCCGGGAGCTGTCGGCGTCAAGTCAACAAACTGAGGCGTGGTCATTGGCGGTTTCGCTAGCGCGATGATTGCGAAAGGTGCGCTAGTTCTGCGCTCCACCGCTCTCGGAATCGTCGAATTGCATTTGCGTCAGTCTTTGACGCCGTCACCTCCGCACGCACGGCGGCGAGAAGCACGTCGCCCACGAGACGTACGTCTCTTGGCCTGAGCGACGCAAAGAACGGGTGGCTGGGGTTGATTTCGGCAACTGCTTCGTGGGCGTCTCGTATCGGACGAACTATTGAGCTTTCAGGGTGCTGTTCGGCGAACAGGATCGCATCGCGCGCCCTGCCGTTCATTGCAGATCCGTTCCGTCCGTTAGTCTGGGCGAGTCGAACCTGAGCGTGGAGCTCGCGCGCGGCCTGCTCCACGAACGGTGTGAGCGCCTCTTTCAGGTGGTTCGCAGGCCTTATCTGCTGTTTCGTGTGGGCGATGCCGAAAGCATGATCCAGGATCGGCGCGAACGCGATTTCGCAACGCCACCAGTCGTCGTAGTTCTGCCTCCGCTTTCCGCCCATGAAGAACCAGCCATAGTCGACTTCGCGGCCTCCGCGAACGACAGAAACGCCAGCTCCGTTCGTTATACCTCTGGCCCGCTTCTCTTCGTTGCTCCATCTCGACCATGACGATACGGGCAAGCTGGCAAACCGCACGGTTACGAAACCAGTGGCCGAATTCGGACTTGCGGCGTCACGTACCTCGCATGCCCACTCTCGCTCGAGTACTCCCCCGGTCGTGACCGAATTCGGGTGCAAGAACAAAGGGTCGATGGCGAGCACGCGTTCGCCTTTCACGCGTATCTCCGCACCGTTCCAGATGAAGTATCTAAACGCTCTGCCGAGTCCGACATGCAACTTCCTGTGAATGGTGCTGATGCGTCGATTGTCCAATCGGTCGCATCGTTCCCAATGAACAACAGTGCCGCTCGTCGTGAGGGGGCGGCCACCGGGCAGGGATGCCGGAGGGACCTTGACTGGTTCAGGCACCTCGTCGACCAGGCCGGCCGCTATCTCGTCGATGTCGAGATACGTCATCCATACGGTTCGACGCGTTCTCCAGGTGTACACTGAGAATCGCCGCGACTGGTTGAGGGACGCGGTGGGTAACCCCATTCCAAATCGTCCGAGGCCGGAACGATCGGCGAACCGTGTGGTGCCACCGAACCGGAGCGCCTCCCTTACGATCGAGGGGGTCATCCCGCAGCCGTCGTCACGAACGACCAGCTGCAGAAGTTCGGATTGCTCATTGCGGAGTAACTCGACATCGATCGTCGTCGCCCCCGCCTGCAGGGAGTTGTCGACGAGCTCCGCGACGGTACTTATGGTGCCTCGATAACCCGAATCCCGCGTGGCCTGGATGAAGTGCTCCAACGCGACAATCGAGTGACGCTTTGCCATTGTGATGAATCCCACAGCTGGGGCCGATCTATCGACCCGGCCCCAGCTGATGTGGGTTAGTCTCCTTTAGAGGTGTTCAGGTGCACGTGCAGGGCTTCCGCCACGGCCGCACGCTTGTCGGCCAGGGCATCGTCGGACTTGAGCTCGCGGAGCGCAAATGAGAGGCGATCTGACCACCTCGCGCGCGCCGCCTTGTAGAAGTCCCTCAGCTCCCCCTGAGCCTCCAATTCGGCGTCCGCGAGCACCAAGAGGAGAACCTCGAGCCCCGCCCTTACCGCGGGCGCCGGCTCATACACCCGACTGTAAAACGGATGGGCGGCGTTAAGGATGACGCGCTTCTGCTCTCCCAGCCGCTTTGGGATATAGAAAGGCCCTTCCTCGATGGCCTGTAGTTCGACGCCGAACTTCTCCGTGGTCATCGCGATCAGCCGCTCCACAACCTCCTCCGGTGTCTCGCCTGAGATGGCAGCGATCTCTGAAGCCTTCTCTTTGATGGCTCGCTGACCCTCCTCGACCTTCGCCGGCGTCAAGACATCACGGATCGCCTTGAACCTCTCAGACTCGATCATTGCCTCCACGGACGGCCTGACAATGCCCTCCTGGTCGCCCTCATCGTGCTCCGCATCGTATCGTGCGTCGTCCTCCTTCCAGCGTTCGCGCAGGTCGACGACCAGGTTGGCCAGGTTGCCGTTGTTCTCTCCAGTGCCCGTCAGCACGTCCTGCAGCCATTCCTTGATCACGATCTGCTGCTTGGCGGTGGTGATGCCGAAGCCCTCATCGAGTTCCGGATCGAAGTCGATCTCGATCTTCAGATAGAGGTCGTTGTTCTGGAACTTGGTCCACCAAGGCTGAATGCAATCGATTTGGCGGCCCTCGCGGCAGATGTTAAGCCCATTGTATTCGCGCATGATCTTGTGCCGATTGTTGCGCTCGCCGCCACGCCGGTCTGAACTCTTTCGCGCCTTCACAAGGTCCGACTCCGTAAAACCGAAGTCCACCGGCAGGAACGACGCTCGGATGAGTACGACTCCTTTCCGACCACTGGGCGAGGTTACCTCGATAGAACGGGTCTCGATCCGATGCGCGCGAACCCTCGTCTCATCAAACCAGCGCCCATGTTCCATGAGAAAGAGCGGATCGACGATCTGTACCTTCATTCCGTCGACAACCAACGTCCGACTCGTGAGCCAGGACCGGTAGATCACGCCGAAGTGCTGGACTAGCTTCGAGCGGATAGCGTCCCTGAGCACCCAACCGGTCGTGCTGGTGAGGACGTCCAGGTCCTCGAGGA
>CAYYRT010000264.1:0-3079 GCA_964474055.1 uncultured Acidimicrobiaceae bacterium
GGCGTTCATGCTGAACCTGTCGGCACCCGAGATGACCGCCCTCCTCGGCGGCATGCGGGTCCTGAACGCCAACGCCGGACAGTCGAAGCACGGCGTCCTCACCGACCGTCCCGAGACGCTGACCAACGACTTCTTCGTGAACCTGCTCGACATGTCGACGGCCTGGAAGCCAACGTCCGACACCGAGCAGGAGTTCGAGGGTCGTGATCGCAAGACCGGAGAGCTCCAATGGACCGGCACTCGGAACGACCTCGTGTTCGGTTCGAACTCTGAGCTGCGGGCTCTCGCCGAGGTCTACGCTTGCCACGACGCGAAAGAGAAGTTCGTGCGTGACTTCGTGGCGGCGTGGGGCAAGGTCATGAACCTCGATCGGTTCGACCTCGCCTGATCCCACCCCGGAGCGCTGGGCGAAGGGGCGGCTGCGCGGAGCGGGCCACAAGGACCGTGGCCTGGCTGCCGCG
Source organism: uncultured Acidimicrobiaceae bacterium (assembly GCA_964474055.1). Lineage (GTDB taxonomy): Bacteria > Actinomycetota > Acidimicrobiia > Spongiisociales > ZC4RG35 > JAICND01. The sequence goes on from CAYYRT010000264.1 coordinate 462, forward strand.
CGGTCGCCCCGGTTTCGTCGCCTGTTCTGGGGAACCGCGCGGGGCCGTCCGCCACTACTTGCGCCTGGCAATGGTGTACACGTAGCCGGCGGTGGCGACCGCCTGGCCTACAGCCAGCCCAGTAGTGTCTACCGAAGCTTGCCGATTCCGCTGCAGACCCCCGTCCGCCGGCGCCCAGCCACCCATCGTGAGCGGGCGGAGCACGCCCAGAAACGGCACACCGAAGCGTGCCGACAATCACTCGAGCCGGCCGGGCTCGCGGCTGTTCTCGACCGGCAGCTCCGAGGCGGGCCGCCGACTTCAATACCCACCTCCTTCCGAGCAGGCTCGGCTGCCCACAAGAGGGTGCTTCAGCTTCCCGAGCTGATGGTCCGCCCATGGCCAAGGTAATCCCCCGACGCGGACCTTTCCTCCCTGCCTGCTGATGGCAGCTCAGGGTCGTTATCGACCTTCCACACTGATCGACCCACGAACCAAACGGTGGCCGAGCGCCTGCGGCCGGTCTGGCACGCTCGAGGCTACGATGTTGCCGATGACTTCAACTAGCCTTAGATCCCTCCACTCCGAATGAAAGGAAAGGGCTATCGACTAACGGCAGTCGTCACGTCGTGAACCCTCCGGCTCCATCTGCTGGGTGGTAGCCGATCTCTCCAAACGCTCAGCCAACCAGACTTTGATGATCGATTGCCGGGTGACGCCGAGACGCGAGGCCTCCCGGTCGAGCCGCTCAATCATCCAAGTCGGGAAGTCAACATTGACTCGCTTCGGCTCGTGCTTGGGGTGCCGGGCTTTGGCAAGGTCCAACGCGCTGCTAACATCTTTCCCGGTGTCGAATTCCTTATCAAACTGCTTAGCCTTCATACAAGGCGACCTCCTCAGAACGCGATCGGCGAACAGAGATGATTCTGATGACGTGATCACGAATCGTGATTACAGCCGACCAGTGCTTGCCATCAACTCGCCCGATCACCAACCACCTCGGTTCATCCTCGGTTTTGGCAGGGATTTCCAGGAGGTCAGGGTCATCCCACAACCGCTGCGCGTCTACGAAATCAATGCCATGCTTAGCGAGGTTGCTTTGACTCTTCCGAGGGTCGAAGTCGAACGACATCACGGTATAAAAAGTATACTATCCCGCCTTTCCGCACAAGCGAGCGTCAGGGTCCGCAATGGGTCGGGTCTTGTCCCTCCAAGGCAGGCAGCGGGGCCACCCCAAGGGTGTGGCGTCGGCAGAGATCGCCCGGCGAGTCCGATGCCATGAAGTGCCAGGGTAGGCGACGACACTGCGGCGCGTACGCGCGCCCGTCCCACGGCAGCATCGCGAAGAGGCTTCGGTAGTAGGCGCCATCCACGAGGACTCATTCCCACCCGAATCTTGTCGCAGGGTCCCCCTCCAACTCCCCACTACGACTTCTGCGGGGGTCCCCCCCACCCCCGGGGGTGCCATGGGGCCCCCTTTCGATGCCCTCATGACTTCGCTACGCCCGGCGCTGCGCGCCGAGCGCGGTCCTGATTTTTTGATCAAGCGAAGGCTGCCAAGGGTGTTACCCGATCGCGTTTTGCGCGCAGCAAAGTCTGCCGGACTCGGGGCTCAGCTCGGCGTGCGCGCCTGTTGGTCCCCTAGGTCGCCCACGGTCGACACCAGGTCGAGGTAACCCGTGGCCTTGGTGCAGGTTGCAGCCCCCTTTGGCTGTCTACCGAGCACTTCGCTCGGCGCTTACCCGGTCGAGCCTTCACGCTAACAAGGCGTTGGCCACGTGGCGCGGAGCACCACAACCGCAGCGCCGCGCTCTCAAGAGAATCTGGCCGGCATTACCTGCGCCGGCCTGCGTTTCCACGTCGCTACGCACCCAGTGCCTCGTCTCCAATCTCGAGCCACCGACCGGATCGCCCTTGCAACGAACATCGGGCGGCGTCACACCGTCCATTCCCTCCATCACCCAGATCCTGGCGGCCTAACACAGACCACTGCGCCGTGGGAGACAATGCGTTCCCCGCTTGGTGCTCAGCACTCGGCCCACGGCACTTGGCTCCGCGACCTATCCATACACCGGTCGACGGCTGGCAACCACGTCCATAGAGTGCAGTTTCATCACCCTCGGTGGAACACTGATCCGGGACTGACCACTCCACGCCAAAGACGAGAGGGCCCCGCGGCGCTGAGTACCTAGCACCCAGCTCTACGTGCTCCGTACTCGGCCCCACGTCCTCGTCAGATCGACGGCAGAGATCTCCGCCAGCAACCGCTCCAGGCTTCGCACGAGCCCCTCCAGAGCACTGCTGGCCTGATCGGCCACTCCCCTTTGCCCTCTGGCGCTCAGCAGCCACCACCGAACACGACACGGCGCCCTGTGGGTCCGCGCCGCGCCGTTCTTTGCACAGGACCTGACATCCCCAGCTCCCGACATCAGGGAAGGAGAACAACGATGCACATCGCACACCTGAACGACGAGACCATCTTCGCCCACCGCGCCGAACGCGGTGCCGACTACCGGTGCCCGGAGTGCGGCGAGGAAGTCATCCTGAGACGCGGCACCGAGAAGGCCCCGCACTTCGCCCACAAGCCGGACTCCAGCTGCTCCTACGGCGCACTGGAAAGTGTCGAGCACCAGACTGCA
>CAYYRT010000265.1:0-3283 GCA_964474055.1 uncultured Acidimicrobiaceae bacterium
CACGCCTACGGCGCGCAACGGATCGTGACCGAGCTGACCTCGGGGAGCTTGCCGCCGACACCCTGACAGGTCCGCGCACGTCAGCTCGGGAGCGACCCCATCCAGTTCTCGATCACCACGACGGACACGACGAACAGGATCACGCCGGCGAGAAAGGTGATCGCCATCACCTTGAGCGCGGAGGCGAGCTTGTCCAGCGCGATCATGAGGTGATCGATGTCGTTGCCCGTAGTCTGGACGACCTCGCGCAGCGCGTCCGCCGCGCCGCGCAGGTTGAGGCCGATGATCAAGTAGATCGCCGCCACGATCAGGCTCCCGATCGAGGCGGCCTCGGCGCTGAGAACGGCCGCGAGCGCCAGCAGCACCGCGCTCCCCATCAGGATCCACGCCAGCAGCCCGCCCCAGCGAGCCGCGCGCTTCAGGATCTCGTTCTGCGCTGACGTGAACTCATAGCGACCCGGCTGGCTATCCATCGCTTCTCCTGCAGGGGTGGGGGCCGTGCGAGGAATTGAACCTCGGCGCCGGTTCCGAGAGCCAAGTACGTCGCGGGAATCGAACCCGCCATCCCGGCCTTCCAGCGCGCAACCAAGCCACGGCTCTACCGCCCAGTCTGGCGACACCCATCGGTTACAAGCAACCATTTAGCCGTCGCGGTTCTCCCTCAGAGGGTGGTTGTCATGCGTCAGGGACAATTCTTCGCGTCGCCATCCCTGCCGCCTCTAGAGCATTCAGCGTCTCCTGAGCGACCGTGATCAAACCCACGATGCGCTTCGGCTCTGTGATTACACCCGTCGGTACACGTCGGCCTGGCAAGCCTGCGGATCATGGGCCTTGCGATCCTTCCTTAGGGCTTTCTTCACCGCGACCGTGAGGGATGACTCGGCCAGCATACTCTCCAAAATCGTATCGAAGACATTTCGCTTCCGGACCAGGAGCTTGGGATCGCCCCGGCCGATGAAGAGAGCCTTTGCTCGCGTGTACGTAATGGTCCCCTCGCCTGTGTCTACTGTGTGTGTGTCCACCGTGATGGTCCACGGGCCATGCCCGATCACCACACTGTCGGCGCTCGACCGCTTTCCCCGCTTGAAGGTGCCACCAACTGCGCGGGCCGCATCCTGCCACGCCTCGCGGCGATCCATCTTGCGGAGCTCCTTGCCCCTTCCCCGCTTCCAGAGCGCTGTCATATCCGTTGGTTTCGGGGCAGCCGAACGCTCACCGACGCTGCATCAAGCGTGCTCTGGTAAGAGGTTCTCGAGGCAAACAAGAAGCTCGTTACCGTCCGCGTCCGGAATCCGAAGCACGTCGAACCCCCACCATGAGTTCTGGGCCGGACGCGGCGCTCGTCGACTTCTCTGAGCAACTGATCGACCCCCTCGCGCGACAACTCCAAGAAGAGGCGGCCTCGCGCATCCCTGGTAGTGTCCTCACATAGGATGATCTCGCATCCCCCGCGATCGACCTGGCATACCGTGCCCTCACCATCTGCTTCGTGCCACTTCTTCTCGAACCCAAGTTTACCGACGTAGAACTCGATCGCGCGCTGGATATCTGAGACGAAGAGGACGGGACGCGAGTACCACCTGAAGGATCTCGCTACTTCGATGGGTTGCTCTGTCATTGCTGGTTCTCGCCTCGTCACTAGGGCTGCTGAGCAGTCACATCGGCTTGCCTGATGGGGGCGCTGAAGAAGTCCTCGGCAGCAATCGGGGCACCGGCGAGACGCCGTAGAAGTGCGAGTTGGCCAACGTGGGTCATCGCGTCGGAGAGGGGTCCCTGAAGAAGCCGCTCATCCAGGCCTCGGTCGAGTGAGGACTCGGCAAGTACAACCGACAACTCACCCAGGAGCTCGTGGAATCGCCCGATCTCCTCTGAGAAGTCCGCTACTTCATTGACTGACACGGCGACTTCCCCGCGCAACGCCTGGGTCGTGTACCAGATCAGGTTGGCCATGTGGTTCACCAACTGGTGCGGCGTTCGGACGCCCGAGCCAGCAACGAATTCCCCGAAACCGGGCGGCGCGTCTCGGACTGCCTTCTGGGCCCTGTACGCCAGCGTCGCCAATTGATGGCGTAGCAACCTCTGCGTGTCTCCCACCCCAGTCCCTCCGCTCGTGGCCGAACGTCATGCGTTGCGAGACTGCTTGCTACGTCCACCATCACCCCGGCTCGCACCCGCCCTCTCGAGCCTTCCCAGCTCCTCGTCCGACGACTCCCCAGATCCCAACTCAGGCGGAGCGTGGCGCGCCAGCGCTAAGGTGCCCGTTGCCAGGCCCGCACCAAGTGCAGCACACGAGGCAGCAGCACCCAGGAGCACAGCAACGAACTGCGCTCCGGGAAGAGCCGTGAGGTCAGTGAGAAACCCTCCTCCCTCGAGTCCGTCCTACCCCACAGACGCATTCCATTCCGAACGCAAGATGCCGAACCACGCCTCGTCAAACGCCTCGCCTCTCTCGACGCGACTCAGCCGCAACACACCCTCCTTCAGCATACCCAGCTTCTCCATTACACGCTGTGAAGCTGCGTTCCTCTGGTCAGCCCTCGCGTGAATCCGATTCAAGTCCGCGTGGGTCAGGAATGCTGCATTGATCACAGCTCTCGCCGCCTCGGTGCAGATCCCCTTGTTCCAATGGACGCGGGCAATAGAGTAACCGAGCTCGCCCAAGGCATTGTCGAAGTTGAACCGGACGTTGATGCCACCGACTACGCTTCCATCGTACTGCACTGCCCACGCGGCGTGTGTCATGCGATCCAAGAGGAGCTGCCTCGCGATGAACCGTTCGGCGTCGTCGCGCGTGTAGGGTACCGGCAGCAACCGCAGATACCGCGACCACTCGGGATCCTGGGCATACGCAAGGACGTCGTCGACGTCTCCGAGTCTCCAGCTCCGAAGGAGGAGTCGCGGCGTCTCGATCACCTCAGGAAGGGTCACTTTCTCCAGACGGGGACCTCCGGTCGTCCGGCTACAACAGAATTCAAGTCGGTGGTGGTCATGCGTCAGGGACGATTCGTCGCGTCGCCATCCCCGCCGCCTCTAGAGCATTCAGCGTCTCCCGCGCGACCGTGATCAAACCCACGATGCGCTTCGGCTCTGTAGTTACACCCGTCACGTACACGTCGGCCTGGCACGCCTGCGGACCATAGGCCCTGCGGTACTTCCTTGGGGCTTTCTTCACCGCGACCGTGAGGGATGACTCGGCCAGCAGCGCGGCGATCAGCCCTGTGGTTAGAAGGGAGCGAAGTCGTGCCTCGGGATGGCCTTTCACGACATACCGTGCGGCGAACGC
>CAYYRT010000266.1:0-8633 GCA_964474055.1 uncultured Acidimicrobiaceae bacterium
GAGTTCGTATACGAGAAGCAGGATACCAACGATAACGCCCACATGTCCGACCAGCTGCAGCTTCTGCCCTAGGTCGATCTTCTTCATTGTGCTTTCCTTGTCGACTGAGGCAGTCGAATTCTAGCAAACTGCTGTCAGTGCCGCCTAACGGACTCGGAATTCTGCTGGCGCGGACTGCGAGTGCACAAGCCTGGGGTCACCGAGCGTACGCGCCACGGAGTCCCACCGTTGCAGAAGCGAGCGAAGTCGAGCGCTGATTGCGAGCCTTGGAAGGTCGGAGACCTTCCTTCCAGGCAACCCGCGCAGCAGCAATTCCCTGTTAGAACGCTTGCCTCCGTATCCGCTGCGGCATCCTCGCTTGAGCAGCTCGACCCCTTCCACCGGGTAACGGCTGGCGGACTTCAATCGGTGGCCACACAGAAGGGCAACGAGTGTCAGGCATCATGCGAATGAGAATGCCGAACGCCCAAGCGGGGGAATAGGAGGACAACAGCACTGATGAGAGACCCGAGCACCCAAAGCCCCCATCGTAACTGAGCAGTGCTCAGGAGCCCCCCTCGAGGAGGAGGCGGGATGAAACCACTTGCCGTGTACAACTGCATCACGTGTTGGAAGTAGTCCATGCCGCGAAGGTAGCGCCTGAACAGGAGAACGGACGCGACCAAGTACATGAGAACCATGAGGACGCGGGCTCTGCCAGGAAGGCGATCGCCCGCAACAAACGACGCAACAAGGGCGGCGAAAGTGATCGACAGCCAGAACTGGAACTGACCATCGATGTCAGCCTGGACACTCATTACAGCTTGGATGAAATCGACCTCGCTCACCTTGCTCCCCTCGTCGTACGGAGCGGGCGCCGCCCGGAACCCGACCCTGGTACATCCGTGTATGGTGCCGAGCACGGCCACGCCCGGCTCGCGTCACCCGCGCCACGGCGTCTCGCGCGTGGTCTCCGAACTCGTGCATCCCACTGCAGAGCGTCTGACGCAAGCGTTCTAACGACTTCGGAATTCTGCTGGCGCGGCCGACAAGGTCGCAAGCCCACGACCTCCAGTACAACCTAGCCGCACGTCTACCGGTGCTGAAGCGAGCCCCGTCGAGCGCTGTCTAGCGAGCTGCTCCGTTTAGAGACCAAGCCAAGCAGGCTACCCGCGCAGCAGCAATTCCTTGTTATGCGGACCTTCTGAGAACCCTTGGGTTCAGTAGGTCAAACTGCATCCCTACCGATGCGGGGCAATCAGTTCCCGATACTGGGTGGAACACCTGGGTCGGTCCCACCGTGGTCCGCTATCCAGAGCCAACGACCTCCTTCATTGAGCATGACGTCGGTCCAGCGGGTCCGATTGACAACAACCTCGCCGTCCGAGTTGCGATTGTGGTTATAACCGTAATAGTGGATGATGGCGACATTGCCATAGACTTTCACGCTAAGTGGCTGGATGGAGAACGCAACGAGAGGGTCGCCGGGATTCGCCGCATTCTCTGCACGTAGGTAGTCCATGTCACGGGTGCCTGGCATACCGAGTTGCCAACCAACGAAGTCGGGATGGAAGCACGCAAGCGAAGCCAGGGGGTCGCCATCGACAGACGCGGCCACGCAGCGGTCGATGCTATCGAGGACTGCCTGTTCCGTAGGGGTCCAGTTCTGGGCATGCACGGTAGATGCCAGCAGAAGTGCGCTGACCTGAAACGCGATAGGTGTCCGCAAGGTGCGCATCGTAGTACCCTCCTGAAGTGTGGTCATGAGCCCAAGGGCGAAGGGCTGCCAGGTCGCTCTCGCGAGTGGGCGTGGTCCGCATAACGACTCTGGAATTCTGCTGGCGCGGGCTATAAGGTCGCAAGCCCAAGACCTCACGTACAACGTAGCCGCCAGCCCGCCGGTGCTGAAGCGAGCCCCGTCGAGCGCTGTCTACCGAGCTGCTCCGCTCTTGAGACCAACCCACGCAGGCTACCCGCGCAGCAGCAATTCCCTGTTATACGGCGAGTGCCGGTGGGCCCCACGGGCCACGCACGGCCAGAGGGCTAGCTTCAATAGACGAAGACCAACGGTCGGACCATCATACCATCCCCGCCCAATATGTTGAGAGGTGCCCCCACGAACCACATGCGTTCATGGCCGATCAGGGTCTCGACGTTGAAGAGCTGCTCGTAGACGGGGATGCCGCGGGTCAGGAAGACGTGATGAATCGAGGGCATATCCACGTCATCGAGACTGTCAATGCTGAACGCATCCGTACCAATGGCGCGAGCCGGAAGGGCTGCAAGATACTCAGCGGCTTCATTTGTGAGGGTCGCCACCTCAGGCAGCTGATCGTTCGCCTGTGGGGGCACGTAACCCGTAAGGATGATCACGACGTCGCCCGCCTGAACCAACCCTTCGAATAGGCTTCTCGGAATTGAGCGTCCGGACGGATACGCCCTTGCGTCGAAAACCCTGAGCGGTCCAACAAAGGCCTCAACGGCGTACGAGTCCACTCCGCCGCCGACACCCATATGATTCGGCGCGTCGACGTGTGGCCCGCCGTGGTTGAAAAGGGTGTAGTAGGCGTTGGAGCCATGCACCTCCTCGCCGCCCATGGGGAAGTTCCATGCAATGACGTCGAACTCGTTGCCTCGCGTGAACCCCATCTGGGTCAGGAAAGCGGTGCCCCAAACGCGCTCAGGCAAGTCCTCCGTGACCAAAGCGCCAAGGTCGACAATGGCGGAAGGGGCGAATTCCGGCTGTACCTCAGTATCGTCGCTTTGGGTTCCGCAACCTCCCGTGACAATGCTGAGTGCGCAGATCCAGCGCATCGATACGCCTGGCGTCTTATACATGGTGTACCTCCCGTCGCGGATTACCTCTCGCCGTATAACGGACCCGGAATTCTGCTGGCGCGGCCTGCAAGTACACAAGCCTGGGGTCACCGAGCCTACCGATCACGGAGTCCAACCGGTGCGGAAGCGAGCCCCGTCGAGCGCTGTTCACGCGGCTGCCCGGTTCGAGACCTGGCCAAGCGGGTAACCCGCGCAGCAGCAATTCCTTGTTAGACGGCCCCTCAGTTAAGACGCGATACTCATGATAGGGCTACTGGGTCCGGAACTACTTCCACTCCCAGATCTTCGAAGTGGTCGTACCATCTGGTGTGACGTCGTACTCGAACACGCCCACCAACCCGTTGAGATCTGCGAACTTCTTCGACGTCGTCGTGAAGTAGGTGGCTCCGCGGTAACGCGTAACGCCGTCCGAACTCGGAGCCTTGGACGCTCCGCTTCCGAGCAGCTGGATGACGTCGCCATCCTTGGTAGTCATGAGCCCCTTGCCCTCACCATAGCTGGTGCCGTCGGCACGCGTCTTCGACAAGTACGTCCAGACGGTTGTGTGGTCGATCCCGCGGATGTTTCCTTGGGTCTGGAGCGATACCTCGACGGTGGTGTCAGCCTGGTCGAACGACAGCACCCGTACGCCCGTCGTGGTGCCCTTCTCCTCGAAGGTGATGTCGCCGAGCATAGTGTCCCCTCCTGTTAGGAGAATGCGCTCACGTCACTGAAGGCGACATGGCCTGGGCCACCAGTCGAGCGTGTGCGGACGGACCGACATGTTGGCAGCGGGCCCGACCATGCCCATCGAGATGTTATCGCACGATTGGAACTTCGGCCAGTCGTATGCAGCATATCCGAGGGCCGTCTAACGACTCTGGAATTCTGCTGGCGCGGCCTATGAGGTAGCAAGGCTGAGGTCACCCAAGCCTTCCTGCCTCACGCGTCCAACCGGTGCTGAAGCGAGCGAAGTCGAGCGCTGATAGTGAGCCCTAAGAGGTCGGAGACCTTCCTTGGGAGGCAACCCGCGCAGCAGCAATTCCCTGTTAGCTGGCACCCGCGCAGCTACCTCTCGAGATTCGTGCGCACAAGGCTTAGCACTTCGGCGGCGGCTCCCTTAATGCGCTCGAGATACTGGAGCTCAAGGACGACCGCTCTGGCCTTCGATGTCGCGCCGGCCATGACCTCGTTGTCCTCGCGAGCCACGCGGGTCACACTGCCTGGAAAGTGTCCCAGACCTTCAAATACGAGAACCGGCTGCAACTCTGGGTGACGTGCCAAGTTGTATGTTACCTGTTGTGACACCGAATAGAGGATGTCGTTTCGCGTCGTCAATCCCCTGAGCTCGGCCTCCCAGTACGCCAAGGCCGTGAGCAGCTGCGGATCCGGCGCAAGCGAGAGTCGCGCTGCGTCCAGGGTAGCAAGTATGAACTCCGAATTGAGTCTAACGTTCGGCGGACGCGAGAGGGCACGGAGGAAGAACTGTGTTGAGTCCGGCGTGATCTTCTCGGCCTCACTCGGCGTCATTGCGATGAATCGTCGGAGCAGTGTCTGGTCGAATGAAGCGTTTGCGATGCGCTCCTCGGCGAGGCGCTGATTCTCCTCGAAGCCAGCCTCAAGCCGTGAGAGCAGTTCACGTTCCAGAGCATCGGTCTGTCGACGTGCCCACCACGCGTCGATGGCGAAGGCGATAAGGATAGAGCCAATGACGACGATTCCTTCGGCAAGAAGTCGTAGCCACGGGATTGGCGTTCTCATACCCTTTCCTTTTGGTGCCGTCTAACGGACTCGGAATTCTGCTGGCGCGGGCTATCAGGAAGCAAGCCCATGACCTCACGCACAACCTATCCGCTGGTCTAGGGGTGCTGAAGCGAGCCCCGTCGAGCGCTATCCACGGAACTGCTCCGCCCTTGAGACCTTACCCACCACGGCGACCCGCGCAGCAGCAATTCCCTGTTAGCCAGCCCCTCAGTGAAGGGAGATGAACAGATCAGCGAGCTCGCTCGGTGCGTCGCGCTGGGGATTGTGGCCAGAGACGAGCTCGTGCACGAGCCAGCCGAGGTCGGCGGCGCGGGCTGCGGCCCAGTCGAATCCGTCTGCCTGAGCCGGGGCTGCGCGCGTAAGGATGTACGACGCAGGGCGTCCACGCCCGGGACGGCCCTCTAGTTCCAGAGGGTCAGTGAGCGTCTTCACCGGATGAGGCACATCGGTGGGAGGCGGCGCACCGTCCTCCACCCAACGTGGAAGCAGCATCTCATCGACGAGTTCTACCAGCGGGGAAAAGGCCGCCTCAGCCACGTCGCACGTACGTGTCCGGGAAAGGTCGCTCGGAACGCTCAAGGCGCATTCTCCGTCGTATGGCACGAACGCATCGACGTAGACGAGATGCCCAATGCGGTCTGGAATGCGCTCCGCCACGCCAGTGATGACCATGCCCCCGTAGCTGTGCCCCACGAGCAAGACGTCCTCCAGCCGCTCCCATACAATGAGGTTGGCGATGTCCGTGACGTGTGTGTCGAGTCCGACGTCGGGCGAGGCGAGATGATTCCGCTCCCCGAGGCCAGTCAAAGTCGGGCGGAAGACAGCACGGCCTCGGCTCCGCAGTTCGGACTCAACCGTGCGCCAGTCCCATCCTCCACCCCACGCGCCGTGCACGATGACCACCGTCGCTGCGTCGCGCGCCTGTCCGTACGACGCGACCGGAACGAGAAGGGTGAGCACCACGGCTGCAAGCCACGTACGGGGCATGCTGCACCTCAACGCTGGAGGGCTGGCTAACGGACTCGGAATTCTGCTGGCGCGGACCCCTTGGTAGCAAGTCCAAGACACAGAGCACAACGTATCCGCCGGTCTGCCGGTGCCGAAGCGAGCCCCGTCGAGCACTGTCTACCGAGCTTGCTCCGCTTCTGAGACTGACCCACGCAGGTTACCCGCGCAGCAGCAATTCCTTGTTAGGCCGCTGCCCCCGCGTAGCTCCGTCAGAAGTCTCCGTCGGAACGCTCGTACAGTACGTGAGGCAACCGCTTGTACACGGTATCCCGCACGTAGCCGAATCCTGCCTTTTCGAGAACTCTGCGGGAAGCAGCATTCGTCGGAAGGGTGATGCCGATAAGGCGCGTCAGACCCAACACGTCGAACCCTGCGCGAGTCGCGGCCTGGGCAAGTTCAGTGGCTAAGCCGCGGCCCCAGAACCGGGGGAGCAAGCCATAGCCTACTTCGATGTCCTGTTGTCCCTCGAGCTCCAGGAACCGGATCCCGCCTCGACCAACAAACTCGGACGTGTCGCGCTCGAACGCAGCCCACCAGCCGAAGCCGTGCTGTTCCCAGTGGGTGGCCTGCTGCAGCACGTAGCTGACGGTCTCGTCGTGCGTGCGAACGCCACCCAGCGTCGCCATTGTCACCGGATCGGAGTCCATATGCACCAGGTGGATCCAGTCGTCCGGCCTCATCCGACGAAGTATCAGACGTGGCGTGAGTACTTCGGTGAGTGACTCCACGGACCTTTCTCGCAGCGGCCTAACGACTTCGGAATTCTGCTGGCGCGGGCCACTTGGTCGCAAGCCCACGACCTCAAGCACAATTTATCCGCTAAGTCTAGCGGTGCTGAAGCGAGCCCCGTCGAGCGCTGTCTACCGATCTGCTCCGTCTAGAGACCGCCACACGCAGGTTACCCGCGCAGCAGCAATTCCTTGTTAGAACGTGCTGCGTTCAGCGTACGTACCCTCGGACCCAACCGCCGTTGTCGGTCCCCCAGCGAGCCGCGAAGTGCACACAACTCACACGTGGAGCAGTGACGAGCGGACAGGAACGCTCAACTAGAACCACAGAGTGCGATGCACAGGTATGTGTAAACGGCTGCCAAACTGACGACGCCTATGAGGACGACCAATCCGACTGTCCTCCCCGGGCTGATCCGTCGCACCTCGACCCCACGGATGTCCGACACCAGCAGGCCCAGCGCTGTCGTTCCCCGGCCACCAGTGACCACCGAGTCGCCGCGAAGCTCTGGACTTCGAACGACGATCTGGCCGCCGTCCTCACGTGTGACCCGGATCTCCGAGGGGTGACTGTCCTCGATTAGTTGTCGGGGCGCCACGGTTGAGGGCTGCCAGTACGTGCACGCCGACAGGTGGAGTGCGGCCAAGAGAAGAGCGACGGGGCGACAGCGTGCGAGCCTCATTAGTGACCCTCCAGCCAGTTGGTATGAAGCTACCGTGCCTAGACCTTGGCAACCCACCTCTGGCGTGGCAAGCGATGCGCCGGACCCGCGACGTACCTATGGCCGATCGCTCTACCTGCGACGTGAACGCCCGTTGCCGGTCGTGTGGCTAGTTAGGCGGTGCACGTTCTAACGACTTTGGAATTCTGCTGACGCGGGCCACGAGTGCACAAGCCCAAGACCACATGCACAACTTACCCGCAGGTCTACTGGCGCAAGAGCGAGCCCCGTCGAGCGCTGTCTAGGAGAGCTCCTCTGGCGTTGAGACAAACCACCACGGCAACCCGCGCAGCAGCAATTCTCTGTTAGAGCGCATCCCTCGGTACGCTCACACATGGCTCAGTCCCGCCATCGATAGCACATGGCGGCGTCTCGACTCGGCGCGGACCGTCCAGGTCCTAAACGCGGGATCGTCCCACACGGTACCCACGGCGGTCGTGGGCGAAGTAAGGTAGGCGACGTTGGTGAACCCCCATGGCAGGGCGGTATCCAGCCACTCGATGACTTCTGGGCCTTTCTTCAGAATGGCGTAGCACTCGGCGATAAACCACGCAAAGGTCTCGTCTTTCCGGCTGTCGGAGACCACGTGCTCAGGCAGCGTAAGTCGTGTTCCATCGAGAGCAGCTAGCAACGCCGCTCCCAAATGCGTCCATACATCGTCACGAGCTAGGCGGAGCATATTGCGCAGCCGAACTCTTGCCGCCTCTGTGTCGCCGAGCCGAGCGTCTGTGAAGGCTGCCAGGGCGATCGTGTTAGTGCTGGTCGGATCCAGTGACAGAGACTTCGCGAACGCCTTTGACGCCTCTGCCGGTTCTCCACTCATGAGCCTTGCGAAGCCTTCGGTGAACCGAGTGAAGGAATTGAGAGGATCGACGAGTGTCAGGCGGCTGATGTGGTCGTCTAAGAACCCTAAGTGCCCCACCTCCGCGAAGCAGAAGACGGCCCAGGTCAAGGCATCGGCATCATCGGGATCGGACTCGAGGGCATCCAAGAAGTGACGCAGAGCGCTGCCGATACTGCCCTTCTTCCAGTCCACTAGGCCCGACAGCACGTGAGCGGTCACAAGATCCGGATCGAGATCAAGAGCCTGCAGGGCCGAGGCGGCTGCCTCTTTCATGTAATCCGCCATGGCACCAGGCACGATGTGAGCAAGACGGAAGCTCGCATGTCCAAGACCGGCATGGAGTAACGCATTTTCGCCGAGGACGTCGAGGCCAGCCGAAAAGAAGCGACGAGCATTCTCGCTAGCCTCCCGATTCCAGTTGCCCATTTCGTGTCTTCCTCGCAAATAAGCGTCGAAGGCACGGGGGTCTGAGGGGGCCTTTGGTCTACCTACGTGTTTCGGCCCGAATCGCAGGTGTAGAGCTCCGACGATCGCGTCTGCGACGGCCTCCTGGAATTTGAAGACGTCCTCGAGCGAGCCGTCGTACTTCTGGGACCACAGCTCCGTGTCACGGCCAGCATCTACGAGATGAACCGTGATCCGGATCTCGGTGCCAACCTTTCGAACGCCGCCCTCGACAACGAAGTCTACTGAGAGCTCTCGGGCTAGCTCGCCAAGCGACTTCTCGGTGCCCTTCAGACGCATGGTCGAGTGGCGAGAGATGACACGCAA
>CAYYRT010000267.1:0-9570 GCA_964474055.1 uncultured Acidimicrobiaceae bacterium
TTTATTTCTTTAAACCCCCCCGGCCCCCCCCACCCCAACCGATCATATATTTCACGACAAAACCACCGGTGGGGGGGGGGGGTTTCCCCCCCCCACAACCCTGAGTCGATCGCTGTCAGTCGGTATGTGTGAATTCAAAGCTCTTCTTGTGCCCGAATTCGTCTTTCACCTTGACCAGAATTCCCTGCCCGATGGGTGATTCGGGGAAAAAGACCTTGATCTCCCACTCGCCGTTCTCATTGACCTCGGTCTCACCGTCGCCGTACTCGGAGATCACGACGATCCTGCTTCCGGGTTTGCCGGTTCCGTAGAAGACGTCGTAGGGAGGATTCTCGGAACACTCGCCGTACACCTGGTAGGCGGAGAACTCCCAGTCCTTCGGATCCTGCTCTTCCTTGGGCGGCTCTTCCTTCTCTGGAATCGCATAGGTGATAGAAACCGAGGCCTGGCTGATGTTCCCGGCCGCATCCTTGGCTTTGAGAGTGGCGTGATTGTTGCCGGGCGAGAGGATCAAGACGATCCGCCAACCGCCGTCGGCGTTCACATCCGCCTCGTACTGGCCGGCGAAGACCCTGGCGCCGGGTTCGGTGATGCCTTCGAATACCACTTCTTTGCTTTCGAAGACCTGCCCGTTGACCGGGTGCAGTATCTGGAGGTCGGGAGGAGTGGTGTCGTCGGGCTCGGTCACCTCGGTGACCTCTTCCTCCTCCTTCCCGTCTTCGTGCTCGTAGCCTGGCTCTTCCTTGTACTCGGGCTGTTCCTCGTACTTGGGCTCTTCGGCCGGCTCGTCACCTTCCCCATCCTCGACCACTTTGGTCGTGGTGGGCTCATCGATCTCGACGGCGTACCCGGCCGAGTCTTGGTCGGCCCAGAAGGCGCCGCCCGGCTGCCCCAAGGCAACCCCGGCTACCACCACCACCGTGAGGCTGGCGATAAACGTGAACCATCTACGCATGCTGCTACTCCCTGGCTAGTGCTTTTTGCATCCCCTCCCACCCCGCACCCTGATACACGAATCAGATCCAAGTGAGGTTTACGACCTACTCAGGTAAACCCGATCACCTGCCGATGCGTGTGAACTTTGACGTCACGGATTCGAAGTCAGGCAGCTTCCACCGACGAGCCGATCGTCGTCGGTCGAGAGGCGTTCGAGACCTTCTACCGCCGGGAGTTCCGGGGAGTGGTCAGTCTCGCCTACGCCCTCTCGGGGAGCAGGATGGGAGCCGAAGACCTTGCCCAGGAGGCCTTCCTGGCGGCTCATCAGCGGTGGGACAAGATCGGTGACTATGACAAACCGGCAGCATGGGTGAGAAGAGTGGTTGCGAACATGGCGGTATCTGCCTTCAGAAAGCGAGCGGCCGAGGCCCGAGCCGTAGCGCGCATTGCCGTGCATCGTCAGGAAGCGCTGCCCGAACTCGAACCTGAGGACGAAGAGTTCTGGAACATGGTCCGAGGTCTTCCCGCCAAACAGGCCCAGGCCATCGCACTCTTCTATCTCGAGGACCGTTCGGTCGCAGACATCGCCCGCATCCTCGAATGCAGTCCAGCCACCGCCAAAGTCCATCTTTTCAGGGGACGGCAGAGTCTGGCCACCAAACTAAACCTGGAGGTTCCGCGATGAGCCTCGGTCTTGATGATCGGGCCCGCCGGGCGTCGGACAACCTCAAAGCTGCCGTCGACCAGGCGCCACTACTTCTTGCCAGACGGACTCTCGGCGATTCGGCGGGAAAGCGTATGGGAGCGATCCTGCGGCCGGCCTGGCTGGCCGCCCTTTTGGTCCTCGGGTCGGCAGTCGGTTTCGCGCTGGTGGTTGAACCGACCGTCATCGAGCCGACCACGTCGACAACAACAACGGTGGAGACGACCACAACGGCCACCACCGAGGCGACCTTCCCCACGACCACGGAGAGCCCCGCTGTTGTTCCTGGGCCGGATCTGACGCCGCCCCCCATTGCCATCACCTCGCCCGAAGACGGAGCCGTGTTTGAGGAAAAGATTTTGGAGTTTGTGGGCACAACCGAACCGGGTGCCCTGGTGCTTGCCGGTCCATACGAGGCGACCGTCGACTCCGAGGGCAATTGGAGGATCACGCTGGTGCTGTCGGTCGGCCCCAACCAGGCCCGCTTTGTTGCCCGTGATGAGGCCGGCAATGAGGCCGAGGCCCGCATAACGATCGTCTACTCACCACCCGTTACCACCACCGTCCCGGCCACTACGACCACAACCAAACAGGAGTTTGCGCCGTTTGATGCCAACGCCACGTTCGGAACATGCAGCGACGAACCACCCTTCGACGTGTACTACGGGGTCGGGGAACCAGGATCAACCGTCTTCGTTCAATCGGAATTTGGGTTGGGAACAACGACTGTCAACGGTGAAGGTCACTGGGAGATCAAGGTCTTCTTCGCCGAGGCGCCCCCCGAACAGGGCTTCCCGGTAAAGGTGATCGACGAGTTCGGGCGCAAGGAGACGTTCGAGTTCGTGTTCCTTCCCGGGATCTGAAACCCGGTTCTGGATTAGGTTTCCGTCACCTCTCGGCGAGGACGGCATCCGAAAGGTGTGGCCAGGCCGACAACGCCCACGATCCGAACTCGATCCCCGAAATCACCGCCAGAGCCAGTTCCCGAATCGGGTCGACCCAAAGGAAGGTCCCCGAACCTCCGAAGTGTCCGAATGTGAACGGAGAATTGGTGGTCCCCGTCCAGTGGGGGGATTTGGCGGCGCGAATCTCCAGCCCGAGGCCCCAGTCGAGGCTGTCGTACCTCGCTACGCCGGGAAGGGTCCCACTCAGCCCGGGAAAAGCCACCGTCCGGGCCGACAACAGCAGTTCCGGGGATATCAGGGTCGGCGCCAACAGTTCCCTTCCCAGTTTGGCGATGCCGCGAACGGTTCCGGATAGACCCTCCGAAGGTCGGCCGTGCAACTCTGCGACCATTCCAAGCGGGCGCAGCACACGATCGTCCAGGTAGGTCGAAAACCCGATGGAGGCGCGCTCGTCGATCAAGGCTCCTATGAGGTCGAATCCGGCATTGGAATAGATCCGGCGCCGACCAGGTCGTGCGATCGGCGCGACGCCTTCGAATGGAAGCCCCGATGCATGGGCGAGGAGATGGCGAAGGGTCGCCCCGGGCGGGCCGGCCGGTTCGTCCAGGTCGAGCAGACCGCTTTCGATGGCAATCAGTGCCGTGTACGAGGTGGCAAGTTTGGTGACCGAAGCCCAGCGGTCCGGTCGATCGAGGGAGCCAGACTCAGCCACCACGCCATCGGAGTCGACCAGAATGGCGGCCGCCTGACCTTCCCAGCCTGCGAGCTGTTGGAAGGCCTGCATACCGGCACGGTAGGCATCGAGCCAGCCTCGCCGTGGCAAGATGCGTTCCGCCCCAAACGAGGTCTGTTGTGTCGCCCATCCAAAAAACCGCGCTCCCTGGATTCGGAGTCAGGTACGACTTCATCACCGCTGAAGGCGCCCGGGTAGGGGTTGTTCACCACCGCACGGGCTGGCGCGAACTATTCGTGAGCGCTCCCGACGATCCTGATTCGGTTGCGATCACGGTCACCCTCAATGAGGAGGAAGCTCACAACCTGGTGGATGTCCTCGGCGGATCCCAGGTGGTGGAGGATCTCACCCACCTGCAACAGCACATAGAAGGCCTGGCGATCGATTGGCTGAATGTCGAACGGGCCCACAATGCTGCGGGCAAAACGATCGGAGACCTCCGCCTGCGGACTCGAACCGGCGTCTCGGTGGTAGCAGCGCTGCGGGGAGCCCAGGCCTTTCCGGCCCCCGAGCCGACCTTTCTGATCGAGGCCGAGGATGTCTTGGTGGTAGTCGGTACTCCGGACGGAATCGTCACTGTCTCGACCATTCTCCGCAGCGGCTGAAATGTCCGATACCGCCATGCTCTTCCTGGAGCTAGGCGGGATCATCGTGCTCCTAGGGGTGATGGCCCGCGTCGCGGTGCGTTGGAAGCTGTCTCCCATTCCTTTGTACCTGTTGGCCGGGCTGGCGTTGGGGGAGGGGGGCCTGATTCCCATAGTCACCTCTGAGTCGTTCATCTCGATCGGCGCCGATCTCGGTCTCATCCTTCTCCTGCTGATGCTCGGTCTCGAGTACACGGCCGGGGAACTGGTCTCGAGCCTCCGCACCACTAGCAGCTTCGGGCTGGTCGATCTTCTTCTCAATTACCTACCGGGACTTTTGGCAGGACTCCTCTTCGGATTCGGTTGGGTGCCGTCCCTATTCCTGGGTGGCATCACCTACATTTCCTCCTCTGGAGTTGCCGCCAAGCTGATCGAGGATCTGGGATGGGTGGGCAACCGTGAGACGCCCTTCGTGCTCTCGGTGCTTGTCTTCGAAGACCTGGCCATGGCGGTCATCCTCCCGATCCTCGGCGCCATTGCGGTCGGCGCCACCGTGGGCGGGGCGATCGTTTCTGCGGTTGGAGCCCTGACCGTTGTAGCGGTGATCGTGGCGGTGGCCTCACGGCACGGTGACAAGCTCAGTCGATTGGCGTTCTCGTCTTCAGACGAGGTGAACCTGCTCACTGTGCTGGGGATCACCCTGGTGGTAGCCGGCGTTACTGAACGGCTGCACGTGTCGGCGGCGGTGGGAGCCTTCCTCGTGGGGATAGGGGTGTCGGGGGAGGCGGCTCACCGGACCCGGATCCTGCTCAGTCCACTCCGTGACCTGTTCGCGGCCGTCTTCTTCATCTTCTTCGGTTTGAGAACCGACCCTGCCAGCCTGCCACAGGTGGCGCTCGGCGCTGTCGGTCTCGCAGTGGTTACCGGGGCCACCAAGATCGCCACGGCGCAGTGGATGGGACGGCTGCGAGGAATCGGGCCCAAGGGCCGCTGGCGGGCAGGCGCCGCCCTCCTCGCACGGGGTGAGTTCTCAATCGTGATCGCCGGTTTGGCACTAACGGCGGGTGCCCCCGCCAACATGATCGCTCTCGCCACGGGCTACGTGCTCTTGATGGCGACTGCGGGCCCGTTGGTGGCCCGCGCTCTTGATCGTTAGGACCTGTTGGAAGCTCGGGCAGTCCGGGCCGGCGACAAGTGGCGGCGCAACACCGACCAGGCCTGCGGTTCGGCGAGGGTCTTCTTCATGGCGATGAGGGTCCGAACAAATGCGGGCACTGCCAGATCGGGGTCCATCGGGTTGGGACGCATGGCGACAAGGACCTGGGGAGTTGGTCGCAGCACGAGGATGTCGCAGTCAGGCCAGGTCGCATTGATGAGCCGGACTTCTTCATCGAGGCTGCGCCGGCCCACCCGATCGAAAAGGCGTTCGTGCATCCAGGCCCCTTGCCGATCCTCCTCGGCGGCCATCGGAGCTATGACAAGAACGAGGTCGAGTGGGCGGGGGTTTCCAAGCACCAGGTCGGCATGAGTCCCCGAGACGACGCCGCCATCCACGTAGTGCCTGCCACCGATGGTCCACGGTCGGAAGAGCACCGGGATCGCGGTGGAAGCTGCAACCGCATCCGCCAAACACGTTTCGGGAGCCTCCAAGGTCCCGAAGGCAACCCGCCTGCGGGCAGCCACGTCGTAAGCGACGATGACAGTGGGCGCGGCGGGCCACTGGCGGGCTCTTTCACCGAGTTCCTCGTCGACCCATTCCGCCAGACCAGAGGTGTCGTAGGGTGCCGGTGAACCGAGCAGAAGGGTGAGACCGGGACTGCGCACTCCGGGAAGGATCCCGTGGCGGACCCAGGTGCCCACTTTCACCCCCGGGCGTCGTGAATAGATCCTCTCCCTGATCCGGCTGGCGACGGCCTTGCGATCGTCGGTAGGGAGGACCATCGAGTCGAGGTCGAGCCGATTGCTGCGAACCAGGGCGGTTACGAAAGCGCCCGAGGAGGTTCCGATAACCACATCGGCGTCATTGGCGCGCCATCCGGTGGCGAGCTCGATCGCCATCAACGTGGCCATTTCGAAGCCCGCCCCGGTGATCCCTCCACCACCCAGGACAATTCCGACCGCACTCATCCAACCGATGAGCATAGGGCCTGGTCGGCGATTCCAGGCATACTCTCCGGCTCATGACGGAAACGCGCCGGGCAGTATTTTCCAAGGATCTAGAAGGCGTGACCAGGCTGATCGACATCGTGAAGGTGGCCGACGGCCACCATCCGATCGGTGAACACCAGTACCTGGGGCTGACGGCCGCCTCGAACGGCGTCGTAGGGCTCCTGATGGAAGCCGATGGTGCTCCGGTTGGTTACGCGGGGCTGACCAAAGGCTTCGAGCCAGCCTGGTGGAGCTTGGAGCTCGCGGTGCACCCGGCATGGCGGACTCCCGGCGTGTTCGACACGCTGCTTGGTGCAGCGACTTCTGAGGCCAAGAACCTGGGAGGTGTCTCGCTGCGGCTGTGGGCTCTTCTCCCTCATCTGATCGACGTCGCCCTCCTGCGAGGATTCCGCCCGGAGCGCGAGTTGCGCTCCTTGCGGGTGGCGCTCCCGGTATCTGAGGCGGCCGGGGATGGCGGCTTTGGTCGCTTCCGAAAAGGTGACGAGGAAGAGTGGCTCGAGGTCAACAATTCCGCCTTTGCGGGTCATCCCGAGAACGGCAATTGGACCCGGGAGATGCTGGCCGATCGCATGCAACAGGCGTGGTTTGACGCCGACGATATGGTCATCGCCCACAGCGAGGGGCGAATGGTTGGGTTCTGTTGGACGAAAAGGGAACAAGATGAAGTCGGCGAGATCTATGTGATCGCGGTGACGCCGCGGTTTCAGGGCAGAGGTCTGGGTGAGGCCCTGCTCATGGAGGGGCTTGCTCACCTGAGCGCCAAGGGTGCCACGTCCGCGAAGTTGTACGTCGACTCCAACAACTCGCGGGCTCTGCGGCTTTACGACTCAGTTGGCTTCCGGCTCGATCACGTCGACCGGTCTTTCGTAACCGATCTGGTCTAACCGAAACGACCCCCACAGCTAGGACAGCGCTCGTCGGCAATGGCAGTCGGGCAGAAACACCACGGGCAGGGAAGGTCGTCGGCGCCATCGTCGATCAACACCCTGGTGGGTTCGAAGCCTTCTTCAAAGGCCTGGCGCTGGCCACGAGCCAGGACCAAAAGGCCCGATGTGGCCGTGGCCGCCAACAATGCCTCCAACAACTGATCCTCCTCGTCGAACGAGGACGAGGCTAAGACCGACCAGGCAAATATTGGTGGATTTCAGGAGAAGCCGACGGCGTCGGCCATCGCCCGAACCATCGGGGCGAGGTCATGGAGTCGCCCATCGCGTTTTTCAGCGGCATCGAGCATGATCATTGCTGCGTGATAAGCGATCCATGGTCGGAGTCGTGCGGCCGACACCGCGGCGCCGTAGCCCTCCACGAAGGCTGCCGCAGCCTGATCACCGAGCAGGTTGGCGAGCTGCCATGAGGCCAGGCTCACGTCCCACTCCGGAGGGGCCATCGTCGCCCACTCCCAGTCGATCAAGGTGACCTGGCCACCCTCGGTGACGACGAACTGTTCGGGGGTGGGGCGGGTGTGAGCCGGGCGGGGACTGCTGGCATGCGGGGCGCCGGCCATGCGTGCTGCCTCGAGCATGTCGGGCGAGAAACTCAGGCGACGGCGATAACGCTCTAGCCGGTTGAGCGTGGACATGTAATGGGCTTCGATGTTGTCATCGTCGATGGAGTTGGCAAGGTTGGTCAGCTTGCCCGTGGACTCATGCACGCCACGCAACACCCGTCCGGCGCTACGGACAATGTCGAGGTTACGGGGAAGACTGGCGAGATCCCAGGTTCCACCGTCGGTCATTCGGATCCAGTGTTTGCCGTCGGTCGTGCCGCGGTCGAGAATCGAAGGCACCCCGACGACCCCGCTTAACGCATCGAGCGCATGCCGCTCACGCCGCTCACGTGATGCCCCCGTGTAGACCTTCAGAACTGAAGTATCGCCGGTCTCCTGCAGCAGCCTGAAGACCTTGTTGCTTCCCGAGGAGATGTCCTTGAAGGTGGCCTCCGGGGCGATTGTGCGCACTAGTTCTTCGAATTCCATGCGAGTGTTCGGCCTTCGCTTTCAATTTGGGGGCGTCGTGATTCGGTGTAATTCAGTCGGGAGCCAAACCAGGGCTAGTTAGCCTGACGAGGACTTAGAGGCTAGCCGAGGAATGAGCGCCAACTTAAGGCTTATCTATCCGGATGGAACCGTCGCCGAACATCCCGCGGGGGTGTCGGGCCGGGCCGTGGCGGAGTCCATCGGATCCCGCCTCGCCAAGGCCGCAGTGGCGGTTTCCCTCGACGGCGTCCCGTACGATCTTGATCGCCCCCTGCCAGGCGACGGCAAGTTCGCGGTTATCACGGAGACGACCGACGAGGGCCGCCAGATCATGCGCCACTCCGCCGCCCATGTGCTCGCCCAGGCCGTCCTCGGGCTCTTCCCGGGATCGCGCTTCGCCATCGGACCTCCGATCCAGGACGGCTTCTATTACGACTTTGACATCGGCCGCGCCTTCACACCGGAAGATCTGGTGTCGATCGAGGAACGTATGGCCGGGATTGTTGCCGCCGATCAGCCCTTCGAACGCGTGGAGATGAGCCGTAGCGACGCGCTGGCATTGTTCGCTGACCAACCCTGCAAGACCGAGATCATCAATGCGGTCGAGGACGGCGAGGTGGAGTCCGGTACCGAAGTGACTGTTTATCGCAACCGCGATTTCGTTGATTTGTGCCGTGGGCCTCACCTGCCATCGACCGGACGCCTGCGGGCCGTGAAGCTTCTACGAATTGCGGGCGCTTATTGGCGGGGAGACGAGAAGCTGCCTCAGTTGCAGCGTATCTACGGAACCGCCTGGGAGAGCCAGACCGCCCTGGACGACTACCTTGATCGCGTGGCCGAGGCTGAGCGCCGCGACCATCGCCGGCTGGGCCCGGAGCTCGACCTGTTCTCTTTTCCGAAAGAACTGGGTATCGGTCTGGCGGTGTGGCACCCCAAGGGCGGTCTGATGCGCAAGCTCATCGAGGACCATTCGCGCCGACTGCACATTCGGTATGGATTCGACTTTGTTTCCTCTCCCCACCTGGCTCGCGAGATGTTGTGGGAAACATCGGGCCATCTCGACTACTACTCGGAGAACATGTATCCGGGCATGGAGGTGGACGAAGGGGAGAGCTACCGCGTGAAGCCGATGAACTGTCCCTTCCACATCCTCATCTATAAGAGCCGCGGCCGCTCGTACCGCGACTTGCCGCTGCGCTTCTCGGAGTTGGGCGGTGTATATCGGAGAGAACGCTCAGGAGTTGTGCACGGCATACTCCGGGCCCGTGGTTTCACTCAGGACGACTCCCATACTTTCTGTAGTCCCGATCAACTCGACGCGGAACTTGCCCTCCACCTCGACTTTGTCCTCACCTGGCTCAAGGACTTCGGTTTCACCGAATTCGAAGCCGATCTCTCCACAAGGCCCGAGAAGTCGGTGGGGGACCCCGAGCGTTGGGAGGTCGCCGAGGCTTCCCTCGAACTCTCTCTGCGCTCGGCAGGCGTCCCGTTCCAGATCGCCGCGGGCGAGGGTGCGTTCTACGGTCCAAAGATCGACATCCATGTCAAAGATGCCATCGGTCGCC
>CAYYRT010000268.1:0-22570 GCA_964474055.1 uncultured Acidimicrobiaceae bacterium
CCGCCAGTATCTGAGTGGCTTCCTTCCTCTCATCCACGCCGACATCTATCGCCTGTCCACCCAAAACGAGTTTGACGACCTCGATCTGATCGATGAGGCAGCCGAGGGCGTTCTGGTGATTGAGTGGGGCGATGCCGTTGAGGGGGTCCTGCCACCTCTCCATCTGAGGGTGGGGTTCGAGGTGGATCCGGACGACACCCGGCTGGTGACCCTGGACGGTCCACCAGAGCGATGGACCCAGATGTTCGGAGAATTCGGCCCATGAAGGTCCTGGCGATCGAGACTGCCACGGCCCAGTCGGGGGTCGTTCTGTCGGAGGGACGAACCGTTATCGCCGAAGCCTCCCGGCTCGACCGCCGTGGCCATGCCAGTTTTTTGATCCCGGCCATCGACTTTTGCTTCGAGCAGGCCGGCTGGTTTCCACATGACATCGATGCGATCGTGGTGGATCTGGGCCCCGGCTTGTACACCGGAATCCGGGTCGGCGTGGCGACTGCTCAGGGCCTCTCCGCGGCACTCGGGATACCGGTTGTGGGAGGTTCCTCCCTCGACACCCTGGCCCTGGCCGCAGCCACGGGTCACCGCCACATCTATTCCGTGGTCGATGTCCGCCGTGGTGAGCTGGCGGTGGCGACCTACCAACCCGTGCCGGGAGGTGTCGTCAGGGACGGCCCCCGTGTCCTGATGACACCAGAGGTGCTCCGGGCCTTTCTGATGTCGGATCGAGGGAATCCGCTGCTCGTGGGTGACTCACCGGCGTTGCCCGAGGAGACTCTCTCCGGCCTTCACCGCGTCAAGGTTGGCAAACCCCGGTATCCGACCGCTCGTGCGCTGCTGGAAGTGGGCCTGTCCCAGCTTGAAAGGGAGCCCTTTCCTCCAGAGACTCTGCTCCCAATCTATTTGCGAGAGCCGGACATCACCCTCAACTGGGCGAAGCTGCAACCGGAGGGACCATGGTCGGCACCATCGTGATCAGACCCATGGTTCCCGAAGACATCGAGGCATGTCTCCGGATCGAACAAGCCACGTACCCCACTCCGTGGACGGAAGGCATCTTCCATGACGAATTGTCCGGTCAGGGCCGGGTCTATCTCGTGGCCGAGTCTGCCGCCGGCATCGTCGGCTATGGAGGCCTCCTTCTCGTTATCCCTGAGGCCCACGTGACGACCGTGACTGTGTCCCCAGACCACCGCGGCGGCCGGGTCGGTACTCAATTGATGCTACATCTGACCAACGCGGCCCTGGACGCGGGGGCGACCAGTCTGACCCTCGAGGTCCGGGTATCCAACCGCCAGGCACAGGCCTTGTACCAGCGCTTCGGAATGGCGCCGGTGGGCGTTCGCAAGCGTTACTACCGGGACGAAGATGCCCTGGTGATGTGGGTGCATGACATTGACAGCGACGAGTATCGGGCGCGGCTGGACGAGATCACGAGGACACCGGCATGAACCCGGTGGTGCTCGCCTTCGAGACCTCCTGTGATGAGACCGCCGTCGCAGTTGTGCGGGGTTCCGAGGCTCTCTCCAGCGTCTTGTCCTCACAAGTGGAGCTCCATGCCCGCTTTGGTGGAGTTGTGCCCGAGGTGGCGGCCCGGGCCCATGTCGAGGCGATTCGCGCCATGACGCACCGCGCCCTGATGGAGTCGGGAGTTCACCCGGCCGACCTCGACGGAGTGGCGGCCACAGCGGGACCCGGGCTGGTGGGAGCATTGCTTGTCGGGCACTCGTTCGCCAAGGCCACCGCCTGGGCGCGCCAATTGGCCTTCATCGGCATCGACCACATGGAGGGGCACCTGATGGCTCCCAGATTGGAGTTCGAGGACTTCGTGCCGCCCGCGGTCGTGCTCCTGGCCTCCGGTGGACACTCCCAAATCGTCTTCGTCGAGGACTGGGGTGTGTACCGCATACTCGGTGAGACGATCGACGATGCTGCCGGTGAAGCTTTCGACAAGCTTGCGAGGGTGATGGGACTCGGGTTCCCCGGCGGGCCGGCTCTCGACGCAGCATCCGAGGGCGGCGACCCCAAGACGGTGTCGTTCCCGCGGGCCATGCTCGATCGTCCCCACCAATTGTCGTTCTCAGGACTGAAGACGTCGGTCGTGCGATACCTCCAGAAGGCCACCGAATCGGACAGCCTGCCTTCCCTGGCCGATGTGGCGGCTTCGGTCCAGGAGGCCATCGTCGATGTTCTGGTCGACAAGACTTTTCGGGCGGTAGATGACACCGGTGCAGGAGTAGTGGGTGGGGGAGGCGGCGTCCTGGCCAATCGGCGTTTGCGTCAACGCTTCGCCGAGGAAGCAGAGGCTCGCGGTATCAAGCTGCGGATTCCCTCCCCGACCCTCTGCACCGACAACGCCGCCATGATCGGCATGGCTGGTTCCCATTGGCTGCGCAATGGACGGTTTTCCAACTGGGCTAGCGGCGTGGACCCCGGTCGTCGTTTGGCCTGAGGCAAAGGCCTTGGGACGGCTTCCGGCCACTTAGCAGTCTCACCAGGCGACTGCTAAGGTGAATTAGCACTCACAGTCCGTGAGTGCTAATTCGTTTGGACAGGAGGAATCACATGGATCTTCGCCCGCTAGGCGATCGTGTGGTCGTCAAGCCCGAAGATGAGCTGGAGCAGCGGACCCCCTCCGGGCTCGTTATCCCCGATACGGCCAAAGAAAAGCCGCAAATCGGTGAGATCATGGCCGTCGGCCCGGGGTCCCTTAATGACGATGGCGATCGTCTCCCCATGGACGTAAGCGTTGGGGACAAGGTGCTCTACTCAAAATACGCCGGCACTGAGGTCAAGTTTGGTGGGCACGAGTACTTGGTGCTCTCCGCCCGTGACCTGCTTGCGATCGTCGCAAATACGGCCGCAAAAACGGCCGCAAAAACGGGAGGACGTAAGTAATGGCTGCCAAAGACCTGCGATTTGATGAGGACGCTCGCCGCGGCCTCGAGGCGGGTGTCAACAAGCTGGCCGACGTAGTCAAGGTCACCCTGGGCCCCAAGGGCCGCAACGTCGTGCTGGAAAAGAAGTGGGGCGCCCCGACCATCACCAACGATGGCGTGACCATCGCCAAGGAGATCGAGCTCGACGACCCGTGGGAGAACATGGGCGCCCAGCTCGCCAAAGAGGTCGCCACCAAGACCAATGACGTTGCCGGAGACGGAACCACCACGGCCACCGTGCTGGCTCAGGCCATGGTCAAAGAGGGCCTGCGCAACGTTGCCGCCGGAGCCAACCCGATGGACCTCAAGCGAGGCATCGAGCAGGCTGTTGACGCCGTAGTGAAGGCACTGGGCGACATGGCTACTCCCATCGAGGCAAAGTCCGTGGCCGCAGTCGCATCGATTTCGGCTAATAACGACACAACCATCGGCAAGACCATCGCCGAGGCGTTTGCCAAGGTCGGCAAGGATGGTGTCATCACTGTCGAAGAAGGTCAGACCTTTGGGCTCGAACTCGAGTTCACCGAGGGCATGCAGTTCGACAAGGGATACATTTCCCCTTACTTCATAACCGACGCCGATCGCCAGGAGGCCGTTCTCGAGGATCCGCTGATCCTGGTGGCCAACCAGAAGATCAGCTCGGTCAACGATCTGCTGCCGGTGTTGGAGCGGGTCATGCAGGCCGGTAAGGGTGTGCTGGTGATCTCTGAGGACGTCGAGGGCGAGGCTTTGGCCACGCTCGTCGTCAACAAGATTCGCGGCACGTTCTCTTCGGTGGCAGTGAAGGCTCCCGGTTTCGGTGAGCGTCGCAAGGCCATGCTGCAGGACATCGCCATCCTCACTGGTGCGACCGTCATCTCCGAGGAAGTCGGGTTGAAGCTCGAGAACGTCACCGTCGACATGCTGGGCAAGGCCCGGAAGGTGATCGCCTCCAAGGACAACACGACCGTCATCGATGGCGCCGGGCGCGAACAGGATGTCAAGGCCCGGATCAAGCAGATCGAGCGCGAGATCGAGAACACCGACAGCGACTGGGACCGCGAGAAGCTCCAGGAGCGTCTTGCCAAGCTCTCCGGCGGTGTGGTGGTCGTCAAGGTAGGCGCTGCCACCGAAGTGGAGCTGAAGGAGAAGAAGCACCGCATCGAGGACGCAGTCTCTGCCACCCGGGCAGCGGTCGAAGAGGGAATCGTTCCCGGTGGCGGCGTGGCGCTGCTGCGGGCCCAGACCTCCATCGACAAGCTCCGCGGTGGTTCCGACGACGAGAAGACCGGACGTCAGATCGTCCGTCGTGCGCTCGAGGAGCCCCTTCGCCAGATTGCGGTCAACGCCGGCGCCGAAGGCGGCGTGGTCGTCGAGCGAGTGCGGTCCGAGTCCGGGAACATGGGTTTCAACGCCCAGACCAGTGTCTACGAGGACCTGATGGCGGCAGGAGTCATTGACCCGGCCAAAGTCACCCGGTCGACTCTGCAGAACGCCGCTTCGATCGCGGCCTTGCTGCTGACGACCGAGGCCCTGATTGCCGAACGCAAAGAAGACAAGCCCGCGGCCGGCGGCCATGGCGGCCATGGCGGTGGCGGCGGAGACATGGACTTCTAAGCGCAAGCACCAACAGACTGAGAAGAGGGGCCCCTCCGGGGGCCCCTCTTTCGCGTCTGGCCGTTATCGGTCAAGCTTGGCCAGGAGGGCCTTTTTTCGATTGGGCCACTCATCGTCCGTCATGGCGAACCACGCAGTATCCCGATTGCGACCTTTCACGATCATGTGGTTACGGAAGATCCCTTCGAACGTGAAGCCGAGGCGTTCGGCAGCGCGGCGGGATGCCTCGTTCAGCGAGTCGCACTTCCACTCGACTCGCCGGCACCGGTAGTGCTCGAAGGCTTCAGCCAGGAGCAGCAACGTAGCTTCGGTGTTGGCCGCTGTGCGTTGGACTGACGGCACGTACCAGATGTGTCCGAGTTCCAACCTCCGGTTGGGGAGATCGGCATTGAGGATGCTGACCGTACCGACGGCCTTCTGATCCGGGTTCGATACAACTGTGAGGAAGAGAGGGTCGGTGGAAGCGGTATTACCCGCGATCCAATCGCGGAACTGGTCGCGATCAGAGAACGGGCCGTATCCCATGTAGGTCCAGACGGCCTCGGCCGTTGGGTCACCATGGGTCGGTTCAAAGAGGTCATCGGCATCCACCTCTGGTTGGGGCGGTCGCAAGGTCACGTGACGCCCGGTGAGGACCACCACCCGCAGCTTCGAAGGAAAAGAAACGTGCCGTGTCACGTGAGACACACCGGTACCCTTCGATCATGTCTACAACACTTGTTCATCTGTTTCGCCATAACCGCTGGGCCAACCGTCTCATGATGGAGGCTTGCCGCGGTCTGTCCGAGGCCGACCTTGACGCCACCGTAGCGGGCACCTACGGAAGCATCCGGGACACCATCACCCATCTGGTTGGGGCCGAATCCGGTTATGCGTTCCGCCTGATCGGAGGCGAGCGAGCCTTCGGTAGAGGAGAACCCTTTCCGGGCGTCGATCGGGCAATCGAGGTTCTCGAAAAGACTGGCGCCGCTCTCGAAGAGGTGGCTGCCGACCTCGACCGGAGCCGGATCATCGAGATCGTGACCGACGAGGAAACCCTGCAGATACCGGGATTTGTCATCTTGCTTCAGGCGGTCAATCACGCCACCGATCACCGAAGTCACATCGCCACCATCCTCACCCAGCTCGGACACCAGCCCCCCGACCTCGATCTATGGTCCTATGACGACGCCGGTCTCAGTCGCGCCTAAGCGCCTTCCGCACTCTCCATACCTGTTCTGAAGGGAAACGGCGCGCCCAATCCGCCCTCATTCCAAGGCTGTCGTCCTTGCTGTCCTCCGGTGCCTGAATCTCCAAGAAATCGACAATCTCGAAGCCCGTTTGCCGGAACAATCGAAACCAGGCCGAAATCGGAAGATGGAACTCAATCCCCCCTGGCTCATCGACGGCCTCCCGCCAGTCGAGCCGATAGATCGAGAAGTAGTCCCGTTCCAGATGTTCGGTGAGCGGCAACGTCCCGTCGACTGGACTGCACAAGGGGACCAGAATCGAATTGGAGAGAAAGACAAGTTCCCCCCCCGGTTTGAGCAGACGGTGGGCCTCCGGGATCCAAACATAGGGGTCGCACCACAGCGCCGCCCCATACTCGCTGATGGCGAAGTCGAAGGACTCTGCGGGGTAGGGCACGTCCTCGGCGCTGCCATGAACCAAAGTCAGACCAACCCTGTGTTCGGACGCAAGCCGGCGGGCGGTGGATAGTTGTCCTTCCGAGATGTCGATGCCTACGACCCGGGCGCCCCGCCGGGCCATCCATGCCGAAACATAAGCGGTCCCACAGCCCAACTCGATGGCATCGAGGCCCGTCATTTCTTCCGGCAGCAACGGCAGCTCGCTCTGGGGGATGTTCCAAATGCCCCAGGTCGGTTCACCGGCCCACGATCGCTCACCGAATGCCACCCAATTGTGGGCATCCTGGTTCCAGTGCGCCTGGTTGACCAACACATGTTCTGGCAAGTCAGGCATCGGGATGGTCGGTGAGGGTACACGCACTGTTGCGCCGCCTCCCCTATGTACCGTGCGGTAATGCTCTCAACCGAGCGAGCCGTCGAGGCAATCAACACTCACGGTCACGGATTGGCCAACGCCGCCGAGGGAAACTTCGCAGCCGCCGTCGTTGGCTGTCCCGGTTGGAGCGTGTCCGACCTGGTTTGGCACGTGCGCGAGGTGCACTACTTCTGGGCCTCGATCGTTGAAGGCCTCGTCACCGATCCGAACACTGTCCCTGAGATAGCGCGGCCAGGGTTAGAGCACGAGCTGTTGGCCGACTATCGCCAGGGCGTTGATCGGCTCGCTTCTGTCCTCTCGAATGCCGACCAGACCGCCGCGTTGTGGACGTGGTCGCACCAGAAGGACGTGGCCTTCGTAACCCGTCACCAGGTGCAGGAGGCCGCCGTCCATCGTTGGGACGCCGAGACTGCGGTCGGTCGGACGTTCCATATCGAGTCAGACCTCGCCACCGATTCTGTCGACGAGTTCCTCGAACACTCCACACCTTCACGCTACGACGACGCTCAACCCTTGGACGGGTCCCTTCACTTGCATGCCACC
The DNA here is from genome assembly GCA_964474055.1 of uncultured Acidimicrobiaceae bacterium. Classification (GTDB taxonomy): domain Bacteria; phylum Actinomycetota; class Acidimicrobiia; order Spongiisociales; family ZC4RG35; genus JAICND01. Next base: position 7,080 of record CAYYRT010000268.1, read on the forward strand.
GATATCGAGGGTGAGTGGTTCATTAGCGAAGGCGATACGCGCCAACTGCACGTAGAGCGGGGTCACAGCAAGGGCGATGCGGCCCTCCGAGCCACCGCGTCCGACCTCCTATTGATGCTCTACCGAAGGATCGGAACGGAGCGCGGAGAGGTCATTGGCGACCCGAAAGTCGTCGAGCAGTTCCTTGCTCGCACCAACCTCGACTAGACGAGAGGCTTTTCGTAGACGGTCGACGTCGCGTGGGCCACGAAACCGAGGCTCGAGTAGAGGTGGAATGCCCCGGTCGGGTTTTCGGTGTGGACTCCCAAGCCGGCCTCTTCCATTCCACGCTCGCGTAACACCCGCATGCTCTCGCAGATCAGTGCACGGGCTACACCCCTCGCTCGCCACTCCTTGATTGTTGAGATGTCCTCCGTGTATCCCCGCAACCGGCCGTACTCGGCGTTCTCGTCGGTGTCTATGTATGAACGGACCTGGCCGATTACTCGATCGCCTTCCCAGGCGATCTTCCATAGGGAGGTGTCGGTGAAGGGGCGATCGAGAAAACGTTCCCAATCTGTCTCCGAAGGCGGTCTTGCGCCCCAATGATCCCGAAACGATTCGCCATCTGCTTCCCAGATCCGCCGGAGATGATCCGACTCGACTGGCCTGATCTCGAGCCCTTCAGGGAGGGGAGCCGTCGGCAGGTCGCCCAGGATGCTGCGGGCCATCTCTGCACCGAATGTAACCGGCCGATATTCATTGGCTTCCAGGAGGATCCGGCATCCCTCCTCGCCGCCGTCGGCGAACGAGCGGAATACCTTGAGTTCAGCGTCGTGGCCGGCGGCGATGTTGCGAAGCCGTTGCTCGTTCCAGCCCAGCATTGCCTGCCCAATTCCGCGCCGACGCCAGGCCGGGTCGATGAATCCGATGGGCATATACGAGTGCTGGCCATCTTCCTGTTTCTCCCACCAGACCCGCGAGTAACCGATGGGCTCACCGTTGATCTCGGAAAAGCACATGTCGAGGTAGGGGTCACAATTGTGCAAATGCCGATAGCCAGCGGCGATCGTGTCGGCATTGTCCGACCGTTCCACGTTGTCGGCGAGTTTGGCGGCATTGATGATCCGTGCCATCGCAGGAAAATCGGAGTCACCGCGGAAGTGGCGGAAAGTGAGTCCCTCCACGCCGGGCGCGCCGGAAATGGTGATCAGGTCAACTGCCATACCGAGAAGCTAATGACTCGGGCTGACCGTCGAGATCGAATTATCTGAGCCGATAACCCAGGCGAGACCCTCCTGGAGACGATCACGCCATGCCTCCCAGGTATGCCCATCCCGACTCTCGGCGTACTCCACTGCCAAACCCGCCCTTTGCAGTCGATCGGCCATGGAGCGGTTCTCGGCGATCATGCGCTCGTAGGTTCCGCATGACAGGAACACCCTCTTTGGCAGAGCTGAGGGCTCCAGTCGGTGAAGCAGACCGGCGATCGGACCGAGAATCCCCTGGGCGGCGCCCCATCCGGGAGTCTGGGCAAACGTGCCCGATTGGAGTAGGAGGCCGTCAAAAACGCCCGGATGCCGCCAGGCGGCATGGAGGGCTGCGACCGCGCCGAGGCTTGCTCCCATGATGATCTTGCGTCCGATTACGAAGTCTCGAGCGAGTCGGGGGACTGCCTCATCAACCACGAAGTCGGCATGGGGTCGATAGGCGGCATACTCGACCAGCCTCTCCACGGGCCAGGAGAACGCAGCCAAAACGGGAGGGATCCGGCCCCAGTGGATGAGATTGTCGAGAACCAGGGCCATGGCGCCGTAGGTGAGATAGTCGCCACCGTCATGAATGAATAGGAGGGGGTATTCCTGTTTCGACTCAAAACCGGCTGGCCGGTAGACGGTCAGTTTTCGCTCCCGTCCCATCGCCGAGGCGACCCAGACATCCTCGAATCCGCCCGTTGGCGTGTTCTCGTGGATTCGGGCGAAGTCCGGCACCTGATACCCGTAGGCCCGGCAGACCGAGTTTGTTCCGAACGGGTTGGTGGTGGTGACCGGGTTGAGCGGATCGTTGACCCACTCGGCGTGGTGTTCCCGCAGTACCTCAAACTTGTATTCGAGCCGGGCGCCGTCGGGCAGGGGGAGATCGAGCCACCACAGGTCGTTGCCGTTGAGGCGGGCGAAGCTGTGGGGACCTGGGAATCCGGCGATCATCGGTCGCAAGCTCACGGCCTGGGCGTCGCCCCGGAACAGGAAGATCGCCCGACCCGGCTCGACGACGGGAAACTGACGATCGGCCAATAGAAGGTCGATTTCGGCCGTAGAGGCGTGTTCCATCGGCGAGAGGACTGCGGGCAGCGCCATTGTCAAACGGCCCGGACCTGAACGATCTCGCCGATCTGGTCGAGCATCTCCCGCAGTGTGTCGAAGTCGGGATGGCGCATCCTGATCCAGGCGTTGGCCATGTAGCCCGCCTCCACCGGCTGGGTCGGTGTTCCGGGGTTGGGGAGGTGGAGATCGATCAACCATTCCCCGAACCGACTTTGCACCTCGTCCAACCCGTCGTAACCCGCGATGGTCCCATCCCGATCCGGCCGAAGGGCGATGATTCCCGCCGAGAAGCCCCTTGAGGGCTGCACGGTGACCCGCCCGTGGCAGATGGCCATCGCCCACTGGTAGTACAGGTCGATCTCGTTGGCGGCGCAATAGAGGTCCCATGCACCAACTCCCGGTGGCCGGCAACCAATCTCGGAGAACTTGAGCCCTTTCGGCCCGGCGAACCACTCCATGTGGGTGGCCGAGGTTCCGATTCCCAGCTCCGGCAGCACCCGGCGACCCATGGCCTTCACGTCGCTGTAGCCCTCGGCCGAGTCGATGCGGTTGGTGGTGATGAACATAGGTGAGATCCAACGTGTCCTCATGGCTTCAAGGACGTTGGGGTAGTAGTGAGATATGAACTCCAGAGCCACCTGGCCATCGATCGTCACCGTGTCGTAGAAGCCCTCGTGCCCTTCGATGAACTCCTCGACCGCGACCGAGGCGCCGCGATCGAAACGAAACGAGGTCAACGCCGCCTCTAGCTCCTGATCGTTGTCGACTTTGCTTGTCCCGGAAGCGCCCGCCGCGTCGCGAGGTTTGATGATGAGCGGATAACCAACCTGGCGGGCGAAGGTTCGAACTTCGACGGCGTCGTCCGCTCCGGTCGACCGGGCGCAAGGGATCCCGGCCTGCCGGAGCACCTCCTTCATGGACGGTTTGTCGCGACACAACCATGCGGTCCGCACCGAGGTGCCGGGTATCCCGCATCGCTCCCGAACGACGGCCGCCGGCACGATGTGGGCCTCGATGGTCGCTTCCAATCGATCGACCCAGGCCCGGGACTGTACAAAACGCACCGCCCGTTCCAACGCCTCGTCATCTACGACCGAGCCGATCTGCTCATAGTGGCTCAACCAACCGCGGACATCCTCGTCAAGCCAGTCTTTCGGGCGCTCTCCAATGCCAATGACGTTGGCGCCTGCTTCCGCCAGGCCCCGGACAAACTTCTTTTGGTAGCTCGGAAAGCTGGGTTCGATGAAGATGACGTTCATTGATCCCCGCCTCCCATCACCCGTTGGTATGCCACTAGGTACTCGCCAGCCCGTTTTTCCCAGGAATTGTCCTCGGCCATTCCGTTTTGCTGCAAACGATGCCAGAGTTCACGATCAGGGAAGACACGGATCGCCTCTCCCAGAGCCCAAAGGAATCCTTCCTCCGAGTAGTGCTCAAAGACGAAACCGTTGCCGTCACCGCTAGCGGGATCGTAGTGTCGGACGGTGTCCGCCAGGCCACCGGTGCGCCGCACGATCGGCGGGGTCCCGTACGCCAGGCTGTACATCTGGTTGAGTCCCGACGGTTCGTAGCGGGAGGGCATGGCGAACAGGTCTGCCCCCGCCTCGATCATGTGGGCCAGGCGCTCGTCGTACACCGGGAGGAATTGGGCTCGACCGGGGAAGCGGTTGCTCAGCCAGACGAGCGCGTCTTCGTACTTCTTCTCACCGGTTCCGATCCCGACGAAGCGGACGGCGTTCACCTCGAGAAGGCGGGCGAGAGGTCTGATGAACAACTCGATACCTTTTTGGGCGGTCAGTCGGGAGACGGTTCCGATGAGAGGAGTCGACTCGCCCTGGAGTCCGGTCTCGAGCAACAGCGCCCTCTTGTTGTGTTGCTTCCCGGCAAGGTCCCGGGCCGTGTAGCGAGCAAACAGGTAGCGATCCGTTTCCGGGTTCCAAACTGTGTCATCGATGCCGTTGAGGATGCCGATCAAGTCGTGGGAGCGTTTGCGCAGGATCGCGTCCAAACCGGCGCCCAGCTCCGGAGTCTGGATCTCCCACGCATACGTCGGGGAGACAGTGGTCAACAGGTCCGCATAGAGAAGGGCATGCTCAATGAAGTTGATGTAGCCCTCGTGCAGATGGTCTTGATGAAGGAGGTATTGCTGGGCTCCCAGGCCAAGCTCAGGAAGGACGGCCGCGTCGAAAACACCCTGGTACTCGAGATTGTGGATCGTGAAGACGCTCTGGGTGTCCCTGAAGAGGTCGTCGCCCGAATGAGAACTGCGCAGCAGGAGCGGGAGGAATCCGGTATGCCAGTCGTTGCCGTGGGCGACTGCGGGCGCCCAACGCCGGTGCCGGCACAACTCGAGTGCCGCTCTGGTCAGAAATAGAAACCGGACATGTTCGTCCCGGTCCCGTGTGTAGATCGACCCGCGGTGGTAGAGGTCGGGCAGATCCACGAACCAGGTGCGGCCGTCGGGAGCCAGCCAGGCCGAGAAGGCAGCCTCTCGGTCGCCGAACCGTACCTCGATGTTCTCGTACGCAAGACGAAGGGAGTGCTTGCGGGGATCGATGGTGTCATAGAGAGGTGTGACAACCATCATGTCCTGGCCGAGGTCGGCCAGTGCCGCCGGGAGTGCGGAGGCCACGTCGGCTAGACCTCCGGTTTTCGAATACGGAGCGACCTCGGCCGAGACGAACAGGACTCTCACCGGCCGTCGATTCTCGCATACCGTCGACCCCCGTGGGCTGTCACCCGCTACCGTGCCGCGGGTGGCCGGAGTTGTCTTCGTCGCCCCCTATTTCCTACCCACAACGAACCGGTTCATCGCTGCGGTGGCGGGTCTGCCAAACGTTGCTCTCGGCTTGGTGAGCAACGAGCCGGCTGAGAGGCTCCCTGCCGAGATTCGCTCCCGGCTGGCCGCCCACTACCGGGTAGACGATTCCTTGAAGCCGGGTCAGTTGGCTCTGGCCGTGCGAGCCGTCGCACCACGTCTGGGCGGAGTGGACCGCATCCTCGGTCCGCTGGAGGAGCTGCAAGTGCCAATGGCGGAGGTGCGGGCGAAGCTGGGCATCGACGGAATCGACGTGGATACAGCCACCAACTTTCGTGATAAGAATCGGATGAAGCGGGTTCTCGGCGAGAACGGTCTCCCCTGCGCCCGTCATCTCCTCGTGGGTGACGCCCACGCAGTCCGCCAGTTCGTTGAGGAGAGCGGGCTGCCCGTGGTCGCCAAGCCACCTGCTGGTTCGGGCGCCCGTAACACCTTCCGGCTCAACACACCCCAACAGGTCGAGGAGTGGCTCCACTGGTCACCGCCCAGCCCTGATCGCCCTACGTTGCTTGAGGAGTTCGTGGTCGGTGAGGAACATGCATTTGATTGCGTGTTCGTTGGTGGCGAGGCGGTTTGGTGGAGCATCACCCGCTATCACCCCACCCCTCTCGAGGTAATGGAGAATCCCTGGATTCAGTGGGCGGTGATCCTGCCGCGCGACATCAGCGGTCCCGAGTTCGCCGGAATACGGGCCGCGGGTCCGGCGGCGATCTCGATTCTGGGTCTGCAGACCGGACTGGTTCATCTGGAGTGGTTCCGGAGGGCCGATGGAAGTGTCGCCATCTCGGAGGCAGCGGTGAGACCCCCGGGAGCGCAGTTCTCGACCTTGATCTCCTACGCCCACGATTTCGACCTGTATAAGGCGTGGGCGAGATTGATGGTGTTCGGAGAGTTCTCACCACCGCCGAGGTTGTTTGCTGTGGGGGCGGCGTACTTGCGAGGGCAGGGTTCGGGCCGGGTCAAAGTGATTCATGGACTTGAACAAGCGCAGGCTGAGGTGGCCGGGTTGGTCATGGAGGTGAAGCTTCCCCAGGAGGGGCATCCTGCCAGCGGCCATTACGAAGGCGAGGGTTACGTGATCGTCCGTCATCCCGATACCGCAGTCGTGGAACGGGCCATCACCGCCATCATCAACAATGTCAGGGTCGAACTGGGATGAACCTCATCTTCCTTTCACCCGGGTTTCCAACGGAAATGACGGACTTCGTTCGGGGGCTGGCGGAGGTGGGTGCCAATGTCATCGGCATCGGCGATCAGCCGGAGGTGAACGTCCCTGACAAAGCACGGAAGGCGCTCTCCGCCTATTACCAGGTGAACTTCAGCGATCCCGGCTCGGTGATTGAAACCGCAATGGCCGTCTCCCGGCGTGTGTCGATCGATCGGGTCGAATCACTTTGGGAACCGTTGATGATTCTGGCCGCCCGCATCCGCGAGGAACTGGGGTTACCGGGCATGAGCCTCATCGAGACGGTGCCTTTCCGCGACAAGGAGGCAATGAAGCAGGTCCTCGACGAGGCTGGAGTCCGGACACCACACCACTACCGGGCTCGGACAGCCGACGAAGTGAGACAAGCTCTGGACAGGGTTGGCTACCCGGCGATCGTCAAGCCGATAGCCGGGGCCGGTTCGGCTGATACGCATCGCCTGAACAGGCCTGAAGAAGCCGATGCCGCTATCCGGGCGTTGCGCCATGTCAACGAATTGAGTGTGGAGGAGTTCGTCGCGGCGGATGAGTTCACTTTCGACACGATTTGCTCACGCGGACGGATCCTGTTCTACAACGTCTGCTGGTACCGGCCCCAGCCTCTGATCGGCAAACAGAACGAGTGGATCAGCCAGCAGACCGTGGTTCTTCGCCACCCCGATGTGGACCATCTGGCGCCGGGGATCCAGATGGGTCAGCGGGTTATCGAAGCGATGGGTTTTCAGGACGGCTTCACCCACATGGAGTGGTACCTCAAACCTGATGGTGAGGCAGTGTTCGGGGAGATCGGGGCCAGACCACCGGGCGGTCGAACCGTAGACGCCATGAACTTCGCCTCCGAGGTAGACCTCTTTCGGTGGTGGGCTGAGGCGCTCGTACACGGCCGCATCTCTGAACGCCTGGAGAGGCGGTACAACTGCGCGACGGTGTTCAAACGGGCCATCGGGCAGGGAAGGATCCTGGGTTATGCCGGTCTCGACCGGCTTCTTGCCAAATTCGGCACCAATGTTGCCGCGGTTGAGCTGAACCCGATCGGCGCGTCCCGTCGGGATTGGCGCCAGCAGTTGATCGGGGATGGGATGGTGGTTGTTCGCCATCCCGACCTCCAATCGTGCCTCGACATCGCCGACCGCTTCGGCACCGACTTCCAGATCCACGCTGGTTGACTTCTACCGCGTATTGGTCTCGATAGGGTTATTGACCGGGTCCTTGCTCCACTCGAACCACCCACCGTCATATACCGCAATCCGGGGCCAGCCCATCAAGTATGCGTAGAACCAGGTCTCGCTCGCCCTCCACCCCGTCCCGCAGTAGAAGGCCACCCACTTATCGCGGGTGATGCCTGCCTCGGCCCAATTGGAAGCGATCTCCGGATAGGCCCGCATGGTGTTGTCCACGTTGCGGTAGTGCTGCATGTGATAGGCATCGCTTCCGCAGTTGCCCCAGACATCGCCGGCGATTCGTCCCTTCGCCTCGATGTAGTTGTAACCGCTGGTTTGCCCGGTGTGCTCCCTCCAGGTGCGGACGCTGACCAGCGCGGCACCAGACTGATCGGCCAGGATCGCCTTGGCGTCGTCGATGTCGATGATGATCTCAGGACGTTGGGGAATCGTCCCTCCAAACTTCGTCGCCGGAACCGGGGTTCGGATCTCGGTTTCCAGGGCGTAGCCAGCATTGACCCACCAGTCATATCCCCCGTCGAGAAGGCGGACATCGTCGACGCCCGCGTATCGAAGGATGGCGGCCGCCCGGGTGGCGGCGATTTGACCGGCCCGCCGTCCCGGCCACTTTTCGTTGGGATTGCCGACGGTGTCTCGGCCGTAGACGACGACGGTCGTATCGGCAGTGATGCCGAGCGACAAAAGGGCGGCCTCGATCTCCTCAGGTGAACGCCGGTTCCAATCGATCGGGGACTCGAGCCAGTTGGTATCGAGGTAGAACGATCCGGGGATGTGGCCATCCGCATACTCCTCCGGAACGCCGAAGTTGACATGAAAGACGGCCACCCGGCTTCCCTCAAACCCCTCTGGGTCAACTCCGTTGAGTGCCTGCTTCACCCACTCCGGATACACCAGTTTGTCGTAGTTGGGCAGGCTTTCGAGGGGGAGGGCGGGGTCGGATGCCCACTCCTCGAAACCAGATGCGTAGTCGAGCACGTCATAGATCCCCAACTCACGGAGCCTTGACCGCAGATCAGTGCCCTGACCGGGTGTATCGCCGTAGATGACGACCGTTTTGCCGGCGACGATGCCTTTGGTGGTCAGCACCCGGGCGACTCGATCGTCGTCAGAGAGGGTCAACCAGTCGATAGGGAAAGCAGCGGCGCCCGGAATGTGTCCGCCCCTTGCCTCCCCGCGAAGTCTCCAACCGTTGTAGGCCGCCAGCGGACGGACATCGATCAACGCAAGGTCGGTGTCGCCGAGGCGGCGGCGGAGGTCGCCGGTGGTGACTGAGGTTGACTGGTTGATGGTGGCTGTCATTGAAGTTCCTCTCGGGGGTGGATCAGGTGCAGAAAAAGAAAAACCCCTGCGGCTTCGGCAGGGGTGGCGATGTGGTTGTTGAGGATTCAGTCGAAAGTGACTCTCATGCGCGCTACCACCTGCCCTGCCATGTACAGGGATGATGCATACACGTGACGGCGTGAATCAGGCGAGTCATGCGGGGGTCATTCTGGTCGAACGATGGTGGCCCGCGCAAGATCAGATGTGTTTAGTTCTGAATCTTCGGCAATTCGACGGTGTCCTCGATCAACAGTCCGGCTTGCGGTGAGGTGGCGATGGGCAGGGGTGGCAGATGGTGGGCCTCGGGCAACAGGCGCCGCTTAACCAGCCGGTAGAGACCATACCCACCAAGAGCGAGGTGGCTGACCCCGGCCAGAAACCAAAAGCCCTCCGGTCCCATTCGCTCCATTGCCAGCGACGTGCCGATCGGGCCGAGGAGGGTCCCTACCCCGTAGATCCCGAGCAGCACCGCGCTGGCCGGGACAACCTTCTCGGGGGTGAGGGCGTCGTTGACGTGGCTAATGGCCAGCGAATAGAGCGGAAAGCTGAATGCGGTGAAGGCAAACATGGCGACCAGCGGCCAGGTCGAGAGCGGGTCGGTAGCCATGGCTGCCAGGGAGCAGAGCCCGGCGATGATGGCGGCGCCGATGATCACGTGGCGTCGGTTGAAGCGATCCGAGGCATAACCGATCGGCCACTGCAAGACGATGCCTCCAGCCATCGCAGCACCGACGAAGAGACCTACCCGCGGGACCGACATTCCTACTTGAGTGGCGTAGACGGCACCGATCCCGAGAATCGCTCCCACCCCGATCCCGGTCACGAAGGAGGTGGCCAGACCCAGCGGTGCTCTCTTGAACACCTCCCGGACTGCCAGGTGGCCGTGACGGATCCGGGCCGGCGTGTCCAGGTTGATCGTCACCAGGGGCAGGGAGGCCGAGGCGAGCAGGGCCGCGGCGATCAGAAAGAGCACCCCTCCGGTGGGGGAGCCGACCCCAAGCAATACCTGACCGACCCCGTAACCCGCGTTGACTGCCAGCAGGTATACGGCGAGAAGGCGGCCTCGCACAGCTGGCTCTCCCGTGGCAGCCAGCCAGCTTTCGGCTACGACAAACAACCCGGCGGTGGCCAGGCCGGTGACCCCCCGGATGACGCTCCAGGCCGCTGGCACGGCCAACAACGGATAGGCGACTGCCGCGACCGCGGTAAGTAACGCCAACGGAACGAACAACTGGACGTGGCCGAGGCGGTTCAGAACCCTTGGTGCAAGCACACACCCGGCCAAGAAACCCAGGTAGTAGCTCGACATCACCAGTCCGATGACCGTCGTCGAGAAGCCTTCCAGCGAGGCACGGATACCGAGTACGGTCCCGAGGAGTCCGCTGCCGATCATCAGCAGCGCCATCGCCGCCAACAGGGGCCAGGCCGTCATGATCGTTCTGGTGGCGGTTCCTTTCACCGGACAACTCTACGAAACAGCTCCGCGACTGCCTCAATATGCTCTCAGCGGTGCAGCTGACCGATTCCACCGCAGCGGCTCGCAAGGCAGGCAAGGGCCGCTTGATCGGCATCGACGGTGCCCGAGCCATTGCGCTGCTGGGAATGATGACCGTTCACATCCTCCCCTCCCAGGACGCCGACGGCAGCCTCAGCTGGCACTACCAGATCGCCGGAGGCAGATCATCGGCGCTGTTCGCCGTGCTGGCTGGTGTCGGATTGGCGCTTGCCAACGGTCGTCAGATCGTGCCGCGGGGTCGCACCTGGCTGGCCGGTGGAGTGGGCGTCGTTGGTCGCGCCTCGCTGCTCGGCGTGATCGGGTTGTTCCTGGGGGAACTCGACTCCGGTGTGGCCGTCATCCTCGCTCATTACGCACTGCTGTTCGCCATCGGAGCAGGGTTGATGGGTTTGTCTCGCAAATGGCTGATCGGTCTCGGCGCCCTGTGGGCGGTCGGAGCGCCCGTCCTCAGTCATGTTTTGCGAAGGGGAAACCAGCCCGGCGCGGAGGTGCCCGGTTTCGACTCTCTGCTCGACCCCGTGGCCATGCTGGGCGACCTCTTTCTCACCGGTTACTACCCGGTCTTCACCTGGATCACCTATATGTTGATCGGGCTCGCAATCGGTCGATCGAATCTGACTTCGATGGCCAATGCCTGGAGACTGCTGGGAGTGGGCTCAGCGCTGGCAGTGGGGTCCCGTCTCGTTTCCGCGCTGCTCCTGGGGCCGCTCGGGGGCGAGGCGATGATCGGATCGGTGCCAGGCCAGCTCACCGGTACCACTCCGACCGCCTCGTTGTGGTTCCTGGCGATTCCGACGGCCCATTCGGGATCTCCCATCGACCTGGTCCATACGGCGGGAACCGGGATGGCGGTGATTGGGCTGTGCCTGTTGATCGCCAGGGCTGGGAGAGCGTGGATCGCGTGGCTGGCCGGTGCCGGTGGAATGACCCTCAGTTTGTACACGGGTCATGTTCTGGCCCTCGCGTCTGAAGTTGGACCCTCCAATCGAACGGCCCTCTTCTTCTGGCATGCATCCAGCGCCCTGGTGATTGGAATCATCTGGCGCTATTGGGTTGGTCGCGGCCCCCTGGAAACGCTGTCCGCCAACATTGCCGATACCCTCAGAAGCGGGTTGGAAAACCGGGCTACGCCCAGAGCGGGGTGATCGCCTGCTCCAACAAGTGGGCGATGTCCCCGAGGCGGTGCACGCCATCTGTCACCACCGCTTGGCCCGAAATGACGACATCAGTCACATCAGCGGCGGTGGCGGCGAAGATCAGTTGAGCGGGAGCGACGGCCGTGGTTCTTACCGACTTTCGTGAGACCGCCACCAGATCACAGGGGGCCCCGACGGCGATCCGGCCTGCTTCGGGCCACCCGATTGCTCGATGACCGTTGAAGGTCAAGGCGGCGAGGAGGGCCTCGGCCGGAAAGTTGCCGCGCGTCCCGGTGGCAAGCCGTTCGTGCATCTCGAGACCGCGTGCCTCCTCGAAGGGGTCGATCACGGCGTGCTGATCTGAACCGAGGGCCAGGCGGGCACCGGCCGCGGACAATGCCCACGCCGGTCCGATGCCGTCGCCCAGGTCCCTCTCCGTTGTGGGGCAAACACAGATCGTGGTTCCCGAGAGCCCGAGGGTGTCGATGTCGTCGCCGTTGACGTGGACTGCGTGGATGGCAGTTGTTCGACTGCCGAGAGCACCCTTGTCGGCGAGCAGAGAGGTTGGAGTCAGCTGGTAGACCGATCGGCACTCGTCGTTTTCGGCGGGCTGCTCTGAGAGATGGACATGGAGGGGCTTGCCGGTGGCGGCATCCACTACGGTCGGGATCTGGTCAGCAGGGACCGAGCGGACCGAGTGGATGGCGGCACCGATCCGGGTATTTGCATCCGCCAACAGCCCTTCCGCTCGGGCCGCCCAAGCCCAGGCGTCGCGGTCACCAAACCTGGTCTGAAAACCGTTGAGTGGCTGACCGATTCCTCCTGTCAGATAACACGTATCGAGCAGCGTGAGCCTTACACCTGCACGGCGGGCGGCTTCGATCAGCGCCATGCCCATGGCGTTGGGATCGTCGTAGGGCGTTCCGCCCGGTTGGTGATGGAGATAGTGGAACTCTCCTACCGCGGTGAAACCGGCCAGCGCCATCTCGGCATAGGCGGCTGTGGCCAGACGCAGGTAGCTGTCCGGATCGAGGAGATCTGCGATCTGATACATCGCTTCGCGCCAAGTCCAGAAGTCTCCGGCCTGCTGGGTGCGGCCCCGCAGCGCCCGATGAAAAGCATGCGAGTGGGCGTTGGCGAACCCGGGGAACACTATTCCGGTCAGTCGTTGAGAATCTCCCGGGGAAGGGTCCGCTTCGACACTCGTGATATGACCGTCGTCGCCGACCGTTATGCGGACTCCGGCCACGACCTGTCCGTCGATCCAAGCCGACTCACACCACCAATTCACTGCAACCAGAGTATCGACCACTTCGAACCCCAACCCTTCTTGCGTATTTCTGCCGTCAAAAACGACTGCGCTTCTACGCAAGAAGGCAGGGTTTGGGTGCCGACCCCGCCCTCGGCTTTGCGCCGGCCGACGAAGTCTGCCAGTTCCTCGGCGCGATCCTCCTCAAGGGGCGGCGGCTGATATTCGGTCAGAGCCTGTTTCCAGAGCCGGTTGGCCCGTAGCTCAGCGTTCTCTGCCCCGGCCAATTGCCAGTTCTCGAAGTTGCGCCAGTCCGACAGGATCGGCGCGTAGAACGCCCGCTCGTACCTCTCCAGGGTGTGGGCCGCGCCAAAAAAGTGGCCGCCCGGCCCCACTTCCTCAATCGCCGAGAAGGCCAGCTCGTCTTCGTCCACTCGCAACGGCTGTAGGAACTCGCTCATCATTTGGAGCATCTCGATGTCGACGATGAACTTCTCATATGAAGCGACCAGGCCTCCTTCCATCCAGCCGGCGCCGTGCATGACCATATGAGCGCCACCCATGACCGCACCCCACAGCGACATCTGCGACTCGTAGGCAGCCTGGGCATCAACTGCGTTGGAGGCGTTGGCGTTGGACGACCGGTAGGGAAACCCATACCGACGAGCCAGTTGTCCGCCTGCCAACGCAGCCTTGGTGTACTCGGGAGTCCCGAACGCGGGTGCTCCCGACTTCATGTCGACGTTGGAGGTGAACCCTCCATACATCACAGGGGCGCCGGGCGCGGCCAACTGGTTGAGAACGAGCGAAGCAAGGAACTCAGCGTTCTGTTGGGCAAGGGCACCGGCCAGGGTCGCGGGTGCCATCGCCCCGGAGAGGGTGAATGGAGTGATGACCACCACCTGGCCATGCCGGGCCATCTCCACCAGGCCCTCGATCATCGGACCGTCCAACCGGAGCGGGGAAGAAGTGTTGACCACCGTGAACAACGAAGGTTGGATCGCGAGCTCCTCGTAACTCAGGCCCCGGGCGATCCGGACGATCTCGAGGGCGTCCTTGATCCGCCCTCGTCCCAGTGAATAGGCATGGAATGCCTTGTCGGTGAGAGTGACCAGCGCCGCCAGACAGTCGAGGTGCCTGGTGGCGGGGGGAAGATCGACCGGTTCGACCGGGTAACCCCCGTACATGTGGATCACGTTGAAATACTGGCCCAGACGCAGGAAATTGCAGTAGTCCTCGAACGTCCCGGTTCGCCTTCCTCGATCCAGGTCGGAAACATTGGGCGCCGAGGCGACCGTTGCGAATCCAACGCTGGTTCCACCCATCTCCAGGTGGTGAGACGAGTTGCGGGCCAGCAGAGGGAAACCCCGCGGGGCTTCGGCTACCGCCTGATCGATGAGTCCAGGGTCGAAACGGACCCGCTGGGTCCCCGCGGTGACGGCGGCGCCGCCCTTCGCCAGGATGTCGAGCGCCTCCGGGTGGAGGAAGTCCATTCCGATGTCGGCGAGGATTCGCAATGAAGCCATATGGATGGACTCGACCTGATCATCGGTAATCACCTTGATCGGCGTGTAGGGATTCTTGGGCAACCGCCAGTCCAACTGGTGGATGCCGACTCCGCCCCGGCTTGCCCTCCGGTCGGACCGGGTGGAACCCTCCTCGGATCCTCGCCGTGGCACGTCAGCCTCTCATCCGGAGCATTTTGGGGTCGAACTGCGGATCGGCTGCCACCCTGGCCTGGAAACGCTCGCCAAAGTACACGATCTCGAGGCTGGTCCCCTCGACCGCCAGAGGTGCAGGCAAATATCCGTACACGATGGGTTTGCCCACCGAATAACCAAAGTTGGCGCTGGTGACGTGGCCCACACAAACATCACCATCCATGATTGGCTCGTACCCGAAGGCGACCGCCTCCCGGTCATCGAGGGTCAGACACGTAAGTCTCCTCGTGGGCGGGATCACCGCGAGCTCACGAGCTGCTTCGGCCCCGATGAAGTCATCCTTGTCGAGTTTGACGGTCCATCCCAGGCCGGCTTGGTAGGGGTCGTACTCGGTGTAGACGTCGGTGCCCCAGCCCCGGTAGCCCTTCTCCAGACGGAGCGAATCAAAGGCGCCAAACCCGCCTGCCACCATGCCGTAGGGGCGACCGGCCTCCCAGATGAGATCCCAGACGCCCAGGGCGAATTCAGACGGAAAGTGCAGTTCCCACCCGAGTTCACCGGCATAGGAGATGCGAACCGCCAGGGCCTTCGTGTATCCCACGTCGATCCATTGTGCGGTGAAGTACGGGAAGGCTTCGTTGGAGATATCAGCCGAGGTGACCTGTCCGAGGATCTCCCGGGCGGCTGGTCCCCATAGTCCAACCGCGGTGAAACCATCGGACAAGTCGGTGACGACGGCCCCGGGAAATCCGACGGCGGCCTGTTTCATCCAGTCGATGTCGCGGGGACGGGTTCCTTCCCCGACGAACATCCAAAAGCGATCGGCGGCCAACCTCGCCACGGCGAGATCGCGGCGGACGCCGCCGGCGGGGGTCAACCAGGTCGTGTAGATCACGCGGCCCGGGCTCACATCGGTCTGGTTGGAGCAGAGATGGTTGACCAGGGCGAGGGCGTCGGCCCCGGTCACTTCGATGATCGATAGGCCGGTGAGGTCAAACAGTCCCGCCTGCTCCCTGGTGGAGAGATGCTCCACCCCCTGCATGGGTGACCAATGGGCGGCAGCCCAGCCGTGGCGGTGGGGAATCCGATCCTCGTATTCGCCG
>CAYYRT010000269.1:0-4940 GCA_964474055.1 uncultured Acidimicrobiaceae bacterium
AGCCGCTCGTTGTCGGGCGCGCCGGGATTCTCGTTCGCGAACGAGCGGTGGGTGAGGGCCTGGCGCAGGGGCGCGGGATCGCGGAAGGCGTGGCCCAGGCGCGGGCCCAGCACGCCGGCCGGATCCGGCGCGGCGCTCAACTGGTTAGTGTCTCCGCGTCTCACGGCGCGGGATGCGCCGGGGTTCGCCCCGGAGCGCTTCCTCCGCATGGGCCAGCCAGCAGGGCATGTCGAGCTCGCGGAACGTTGCTGCGGCCCGCTCCAGATGCTCGCGGGCGCGAGCCCGGCGCCCTGCCGCCAGCCATAGGCGGCCGGCATCGAGCTGGCACCGAGCGACGAGTGGACGCATCCCCAGCTCCTCCGCCATCGCCATCGCCTGATCGTAGAGCTCGCCGGCGCGACTGCTCTCGGCTACGGCGCGTCGAGCCTCGACGGTCGCGAGGAAGGCGAGCGCCCTGGCCTCGTGCCCGCGCTCGCCGAACCGTCGGGCCTGGTCCAGCGCGTCGTGAGCGAGCGCGTTCGCTTCCGCCGCTCGACCCAACGCGAGGAGGCACTCGCCGCGCTCCACCATGACGCCCGCCGCGTTCGCGATCGGCCTGGGCGGTGGTGGCGGCCAGATCTCGCCCAACGCCCCGTGACGCCCGGACAGCAGGTAGGCATAGGAGAGCGGCGCGGCCGGTCGTAGCATTCCGATGTGCCACGTCCGGGCAAGCGCATGGCTGCGCTCCAGCGGGGGAATCGCCCGCTCCGGCTGTCCGTGCAGGAGAAACACCCGACCGAGCTGCAGGGACGCAAAGGAGAGTGCGTGGGCCGCCTCAGCCGTCTCGGCATCGGTCACGGCCCGTTCGGCTTCGCTCACCGCTTCCGGGAACTGCCCAACTTCGGCCAGCGACAGGGCGAGCCATGTGCGCGGAACCACTTGTGGCACCAGCCATCGGCCCCAGCCGGGTGCCCCACCGAGGAGCCCCAGGCTCCTGCGGTTGAACTCAATGGACCGGCGGTAGTCACCGAGCGCGTGGTAGCACTGCCCCAGACGAGCGCAGGCGGCACCGGTCAGCCGGGCATCGCTACGCCGTTCACCCGTGGCGACGAGCCACTCCCCGAGCCCGACTGCGCGACGATAGTCTCCCGTAATCCAGCAGGAGCTCGAGATCGCATTCCGGATCGCTGCGAGCCGGGGCTCGTCGGCGAGTTCAGTGGCGCAGCGTTCGGCAGCGTCCAGATGGTCCCGGCCTCGGAAAAAGTCGCCGAGGATGTGCAGAAGGTCGCGCGTCTCGAGGCGCACGTCGATGGCCTGCTCGAGCGCCGTCCGGTTCGGATCCAGCCGCTCCAGCATGTTCAAGGCGTCTTCGAAAAGTGCAACCGCATCCCGGTAAGCGCCCCGGTCCGCGGTCTGGCTTGCCGTCGCGCGCAGGTGGTGCACGGCCCGATCCCAGAGGTGCGCCCGCCGACAGTGCTCGGCGAGCGCCGCGTGGTAGGGATCGAGGTCTCGGGCATGATGCCGCTCGATGGCGTCTGCCACCGCTGCGTGGATCAGCCGCCGGCGGGGCTCCATGAGGGCCTCGTATGCTATCTCGCGGAGGCTGTCGTGCGAGAAGTCGAGATGCGCGCCGCGCTGACGCAAGATTCGCCGGCCGAGGAGCTCCTCTACGGCGTCGGCCGCGTCTCCGGTCTGCAGGTTGACCGCGCTGCTCAGCAGCTCGACGTCGAAGTCCCGGCCGATCACGGCGGCCACGCCCAGCACGTGCCGGGCGCTGGGTCCCACGCCGTCGAGCCGCTCCTCCACGACGCGCCGCATGCCCTCGGGGATGGGTAGCGCCTCGGTCGCCGCTCCACCGCGCTCGTGCAGGGTTCGCATCGCCTCCACGATGGCCAGTGGGTTGCCCTCGCTCATCCTCCACACGCGCTCCTCGACCGGTCCACCGGCCTCGACGGCGAGCCGAGTCGCCAGGGCGCGTACGAGCTCCAGCGTCGCCGTCCGGTCGAGTGGCGACAGCCCGATCTCGACAAGGCCCGGCTCCCGCGCGATCTCGCGGAGGATCGCCCGGGCGAGCGAGGACTCCTCGAGCTCCTCGCTGCGGGCAGTGAGCGCGAAGCAGACGCAGAGCTGAGTCAGCCGCCGGGCGAGGAAAGCCGCCAAGCGGAGGCTCGTGTCGTCCGCCCAGTGGAGGTCCTCCAGGACGATGAGGACCGGCCGCCGCCGGGCCAGCACCTTGAGGAGCTCCGCTACGGCCTCGAAGATGCGGAGGTGATCGTCGAGCCCGCTCCGCACCGCGCCCCGCGTGCCGAGCTCGGGGAAGAGGCGCGCGAGCTCCCGCCGCCACGGGACCCCGATGGCCTCGAGCGTGTCGCGATCGACGATGGCGCCGCTCGCCCGCAGCGCGCCGATCCACAACCCGAAGGGCAGGATCCGCTCGCTCCCATGGGCCCGGCCGGCGATGACGCTGAACCCCAGCTGCGACGCCTCGTTCGCCACCTCATCGACGAGGCGTGTCTTCCCGACTCCCGCCTCGCCCAGCACGGCGACCACGCCACCCCGGCCAGCACGCGCCTCGGTCAGCACATGGCGGAGCCGGGCCATCTCGGCGGATCTTCCAACAACCGGGACCGGCTCCCTCGCGTCGATCGCCGCCGGCGATGCCTCTCTGCCCTCGGAGATGCAGCGGTCGTCGCCAGGCCCGGTGGAGGCCGCCCGCTCCGCGAGAATCTCGCGATAGACCTGCCTCGTCTCGGCCTCAGGCTCCACGCGGAGCTCACGACGGAGCGTGTCCACGCAAAGCCGATACTGACGCAGCGCCAGCGCGCGGTTCCCCTGCCCGGCATAGGCGTGCATAAGCGCCCGGTGCACGGGCTCCTGAAGAGGGTCGAGCGCCAGGAGTCGGAGCGCAGTCTCGATCGCGACATCGAGCGTACCCGCGGTGCGCTGTTGCTCGAAGCGCGCCGACAGGACGCGGACAGCAAGCTGGTGCAGGCGCTCGCGCTCCCCCGTGAGCCAGCTCTCGAACGGGGCTTCCTTCACCGCCAATCCCGCGAGGAGTTCCCCTCGGTACAGCGCCGCCGCCTGGTCGAGCGCGGATGCGCTCCCCGTCTTCGCAAGCTCCTGGAACGCGAGCGCATCCACCTCCAGCCGCGCTGCCAACAGTTCCACGCGCTCGTGGTCGGCGCGCAGCAACCGCTCCCCGTCGGTTCCCAACGCTGCCCGGATATCGAAGATCGCCTGCCGCAGGCTGTTCCGCGCCTGCTCCTCGCCTCGCTCGGCCCAGAGCAGAGCAGCCAGATGCGCCCGCGGGCTGGCGTGCCCGGGCGACAGGGCCAGGAAGGCGAGGAGCGCCTGCGCCTTGCGGGTGAACGTGAAGGCGCGGGTGCCGATGGTGGCGTCGAAGCCGCCGAGCAGGGACAGGCTGAGCCGGGTCATCGTTGCTGACGGCAACTATAGCATTTCACCTCGAAGGCAAACGGTAACGATCTTTTTTGCTCTGAAGTAACGACCGCCTGACGCCGCTCCGGTACCAGAGTCTCAGGATCGAAACGCCACCACCAGTCTTCGGAGGGTTCAGGTGAAATACCGTTGCCCAGCCCAGATCGCGATAGTGATGGTTCTCACCGTCCTTGCGGCACCTCCGTCCACTCAACGGGCCGGGCTGCTCCTGACCGCGGAGGCAGGTCCGGCGACTTCTTCGGAGCCGGTCAACGCATCCAGCGGCACAGGTGACGGCGTCGGTAATACTCGGAGCCGCAGTGTCGTCAGCGCCAATCAAGAGCTAGTGCGCCCGGATCCGCATGCACCGCCGGGAGCTCGGCACGCTGCTGGAACCGCTGGTCTCCTGGGAATTCAGCCCCGGGGGGGACTCGTGAAATCGCTGATGGTTGCCCTGGTGACCTGGATCGCAGCTACCACCGACTACTCCATACCGGACACGCTGCCGGACGTGGTCGCAATGCCCAAGCCAGACTTCGATCTCTATCTCTGCGAGCAGCTGGAGCAGTGCAGTTCCCCGACGTCGCACGCCCAGATCCCGGCCTTCTTCGATCTCGAGAGCCGCGCGATCTACATCGTCGAGGGATTTGACCCCCGTGATGTTGAGCACCAGTCGACGATGGTGCGGGAGTTGGTTCACTTCCTCCTGACACCATCCGTCCGCGGCCGAGGCTGCCGCGGCGTGTTCGCTCAAGAGGCACGCCGGATCTCAAATCACTGGCGTGCGGCCCGTGGCCTCCCGGCCCTGCCGCTTACCTCAGTCGAGATGCTGTTTCTGTCGTGCGTACCCGGCTGGACGGAGGATCAGCGGCGAGGGGGAGCGTTGCTGATGACGGCATCGTAAACGCGTCTCCCCCTCGATTCCCACTAGCCCGGATTATTCACGAACGGGCTCGACCGAGACCGGACGGGTGGCGCCGCGGGCGCCTCCCGGGCGAGCGGTGCTGCGTGGGCCCCCCGAGTCCGGTGCGCCGCTCTAACAATCGCGAATCTGGTGAATCGACGGAGCCGGTCGCCCGGGAGGCGTCCGCGGCGACAGGACCCGTCCGCCTCGCGCGCTGTCCGTTCACAGATGGTCCGACCTAGGAGGACACATGCCAGGATCGCTCCGCTCGCTGATGCAAGGCCCGCTGCCGGTCACCGCACCGCTGGTGCTGAATCCGCTGATGGCCCGCATGGTGGAGGCGGCCGGCTTCCCGGCCGGCTACCTGGGCGGCGGCGCCACCGGGTACCAGAAAGTGGCGCTCGAGGCCAACCTCAACCTCACCGAGATGTGCCAGGCCGCGCTCGACATCGGGGCGGTCTCGCGGCTGCCGCTCATCCTGGACGGGGCCTGCGGCTACGGCGATCCGATGCACATGCACCGCACGATCGGGATGAGCGAGGCGGCCGGCTTCGCGGCCATCGAGATCGAGGACCAGCTCGTGCCGAAGCGGGCGCACCACCACATCGGGATCGAGCAC
>CAYYRT010000270.1:0-7112 GCA_964474055.1 uncultured Acidimicrobiaceae bacterium
GACCGAGCACGCCCTCCCCGCACCCGCCGCCGCGACGCTCGAGCGCCACGCAAGCACCGTCAACGGAACCCTGGTGCCTGATCGTCATATCGCCTCCCCTCCTCGAGTTCGGTCGAGCCGGACGGGCCGACTCATCCGTCCGACGTAGCGACTGTAATGGAATGTTCTTCACGTGTCAAGGACGGATTTTGGGGCGGGCGCTCGCCGGCCGTCCAGTAGCGCTCCACGGCAAGGTTCGCCCCCCTCGGTTCGAGTTGTCGCGCAACAGGTACCTGCGTGTGCGTTTGGGGCCGAATCGTTACGCGGATCAAGCGTATATGCTATTCCAAAGAGGGCTGGATCCGGTAGCGTCGGAGAGGTGCAGCGGATGGCCGAATGGACAGACGAACGTATGGATGACCTCGCACAGCGAGTCGATGCTGGCTTCGCCCGCAACGACCACCAGATCGAAGCACTGCGCACCGAGATGCGCGAGGGGTTCAGGGACGTGCGGGCCGAGTTCAGAGGCGACATCGGGAGGCTCGAAGGCAACATCGGAGAGCTGCGAACGCTGGTCTTCCGGTTCGGAATCGCCCTGGTCGTCGGCCTGGTCGGCCTGGTCGCGGCACTTGCCGGCGCGATCGGGACGGGCGCGCTGAGCGCGTGAGCAAAGCGGGGATCCCCCGTCTGAACCAGGCATGATTCAGGTATCCCTGTTTTCCGCTGACAGCGGAAACTACACATATTCTAGAATCTAAGCTAGAATAGGCCGATGGCGTCGTCTCCGATCGACAGCAGCGGAGTTCTCCCGCAGACGAATGCTGGAGCGCCTGCGTCCGACGGCGAGCTCGTTCGCTTGGCCCTCGGGCTTGTCCGGGACCGCTTACCGTCTGGGTGGACGGTGGACGTCGAGGCTCCCGCCGATCTGCGCGACTACGGGGTCGACGGCGTCGTGCGGCTGGGCGCGCCCGGTGGGCAGGAGGCGGTTCTGCTCGTGGAGGCCAAGCGGCTGCTCGACACGCGTGACGTGCGGGCAGCGCTTCGACAGCTCCAAACCGCCGCTTCGCGATGGGAGGAGGCAGGCGTCGTAGCCGTGCCGGTCCTCGCGTCGCGCTATCTGGCGCCCTCCACGCGCGCGGGAATAGCCGAAGCGGGAGCGAGCTATGTGGACGCGACGGGCAACATGCTCGTGACCGCCGACCGGCCGGCGCTGTTCATCGCTGACCGTGGCGCCGACCGCGATCCCTGGCGTGGGCCGGGCCGTCCGCGCGGGTCGCTGAAGGGTCCGCCCGCTGCTCGCGTCGTGCGGGCGCTCGTCGACTTCGCGCCGCCCTACACCGTCCCCGAGCTCTCCGAGCGCGCGGGCGCATCGACCGGCGCGACCTACCGCGTGGTCGAGTTCCTCGAGCGGGAGGGCCTGGTCGAGCGCCAGCGCTACGGCCCGATCGGCGACGTGCGCTGGCGCAAGCTGCTCGAGCGCTGGAGCGAGGACTACGGCTTCGCCAGCTCCAACACCGTCGCGACCTACCTCGAGCCGCGCGGGCTCGCCGCGTTGACCGACCGCCTCGCATCCCTTCCGGACCTTGACTACGTCGCGACCGGCTCCCTGGCGGCCGAGCGCGTTGCCGCCTACGCACCAGCGCGCCTGGCGACCCTCTACGTGCGTGACGCTGCGGCCGCGGCCGACGCTCTGGACCTCCGTCCCGTGGACAGCGGCGCAAACGTCGCCCTGGCCACAGGCGACTACGACGTGGTCTTCGAACGCGCCGACACCATCGACGGCCTGCGCGTCGCCGCGCTCAGCCAGGTCGCCGTCGACCTGCTCACCGGCCCCGGCCGCAACCCCAGCGAGGCCACCGCCCTGCTCGACTGGATGGAGACCGATGAGTCCCGCTGGCGACGCTGACCTGCTCGTCGCCGCACGCTCGGCGCTACTGGACGCGCTCACCGCGTTGGCCGCACACCGCGAAGCGCTGGTGCTGATCGGCGCCCAGGCCATCTACCTGCACACCGACGCCGCGGCCGTCGCTCTTGCCGAGACGACCAAGGACAGTGACCTGGCCGTCGACCCACGTGAACTCCAAGACGCGCCGCTGCTCGACGACGCCATGCAGGAGGCCGGCTTCCACCGCGACCGCGCCCACCCCCAACCCGGCAGTTGGGTCTCGCCCGATGGCATCCCCGTCGACCTGATGGTCCCCGCCTCGCTCGCCGGCACCGGCGGCCGTCGTGGTGCGCGAATCCCGCCACAGCGCACGGCCATCGCCCACCTCCAAGACCTCTTCGCATCGTCCGGCGACAAGCTCGGCGCGGCCATGGCCGGCCGAGCCGAGGAGCTCGTCGGCGACCCAGCCGTCGTCACCGCCGCGACCACGACACTCGCCGACGGCTTACTCGCCGCCACCCGGGATCAGGCCTGAGGCACATCCCCGGCCCCGCCGCGCAAACAGGGCCCGCCGCGGTGCCTTGCCCTTCCCTCTTGGGCAGCGACGACCGCGACGGGCCCGCTTCCGGCGCCTACGCTCCCCGCTGGCCTCCGGAAGGTACTGCGACCGAAGTCGACGGCGAGCACCAGGCCCCGCCGCCGACACGACATGACGCGACACGACCGAGCACGCCCTCCCCGCACCCGACGCCGCGACGCTCGAGCGTCGCGCAAGCACCGTCAACGGAACCCTGGTGCCTGATCGTCATATCGCCCTGCCCTCCCAAGTTCGGCCACATCGGGCGACCATTCATCTGCCGTCCGACGGGGAGAGGATAATCGAGTGTTCTTAGTCTTGTCAAGACGCGATTTGGCACAGGCCTGAACGCCTGCCTGCAACAGGCCCTTGAGGCTACTCGCACGCGAGTCCGTCGCCGTCGCTGTCGAGCCCGTAGACGTCGGTGCCAATGACGGTCACTGGGCCGGTGTACTCCGGGCCGTCCCCGCTCCCCAGCTTTCGCCGGCTCGAAGGTCTGCCCGCCATCCACCGCGGATCGCCGGCCTTCCAGTAGCGCTCCGCGGCGAGATTCGCCCCCCCTCGATTCAAGTTGTCGCGCAACCGGTACCTGCCTGTGCGTTTGGGGCCGAATCGTTACACGGATCAAGCGTATATGCTATTCCAAAGGGGGCTGGATCCGGTAGCGTCGGAGAGGTGCAGCAGATGGCCGAATCAACAGACAAGCGCGTAGACGACCTCGCAAGGCGAGTCGACGCCGACTTAGCCCGAACCGACCTCAAGATCGCCGAGCTGCGCACCGAAATCAACGCCCTGCGCACCGAGCTGTACCGAGGAATCAGAGATGTGCGCGCCGAGGTCAGAGACGACATCGCTGGGCTGCGTGCCGAGTTCAAGGGGCGACATCGGTGAGCTGCACACCGTCAACCGGATATCAACGCGCTGGTCCTCTTGGGATACCGATCTCGCGACAGGCGGTGAGCAGGTCGTCGACGTAGCCGTGGGCGTCGGCGGCGGCGCTGTCGAGCTCGTCTCGATCGGCGGGCTCGGCGATCGTGAATCGAGCTGCGCGTCCCGGTCCGATGCCATCAGAACCGTCGAAGTCGCGGGCGAGCAGGCCGAGCGCGCGGGCGACGATCGGACCATCGCCGCCGGCGTGGCTGGCGAGGCGCTTGGCGATCGTCAGGGCACCGTCCTGAGTGTGTCGGATGACGTAAACGAGGTCGTAGGCGTCCTTCGGCTCGGCGCGATCCCCGAACGCCAGGGCCTTGAGCACGACGAAAGCTGCCGGTCCGCAGACGGGAATGGTCCGGGTGACGGGCTCGCCCTTGAGTGTCAAGCCGTCGAGCTCCACCTCTACGCGCTCATCGAAGGCGAGCTGAAGTCCGGGAGTGACTAGCGCACCGAAGTCGGCCTCGAGGTTCTGTACTCGTACCCGCCCGTCTTGGCCGGGCGCCGGGGTCATCAGGAAGTCGACTGTGAACTTGAGGTTGCCGAGCCGCCAACGCTGCACGACCGGGTTGCCCGCCTCGTTCTTGTCGGGCTCGAATCCCTCGGCGCGTAGGCGAGCGCTGATCTCTGCATAGCGCTCGTCGTCGAGCAGAGCGAGCGCGAGGCCGATGTCGAGGTCGTTGGTGCCGGGGTGGCGCTCGTCGTCGCCCTCCTCGCCGCGCGCGGCATCGATGAGCAGCGCCGGTACGAGGCCCCCAACTATGCAGACATCCTCCAGATAGGCCCCGAGCGTGACGGCGACGGTGAGGCAGGCGGCCCTGACCTGCTCGTACTCCTCAGCGCTGTAGCCGGAGCGGTGGCGTGGCTTCTCAGGTTCGGCCATGCCACAGACCTCCGTGTGAGCGCAGCTGTTCGGCGGCCTCCGCGGCGCGCTCGGGCAGGTGCCCGAGGTCTAGGAACACTTGCACCGCCGATACACAGAGCAGCCCGTTGAACGTTTCGCGGCCATCCAAGACGCCCCGGTCGTCGGGTCCGATCAACTGAACGTTCGCTCCCCGCTCATTGCGCCGCATTCCCACGGCGTCCGCGGCAGTGCCCGGGTCACCGGTCACATAGACGCTGACCAGCCGGAAGCGGGCGAAGCTGTCGATCGCCCACGCGGCCGGCAAGCCCGTGAAGGCGTGGTCGACCGCCTCGGCCCGCAACCGCCGTTGGAGCTCTCGAGCCAGCTCGACCCCGTTCCCGGATAGGTGGCCGGCGACGGTGTGGTGACGATCGAAACGGTAATCCTGCGCCCACGCGTCGAGCAGTAGGTTGGGCTCACGGGGGCGCAGACGCGACCCGTCGCGTTCGAGCAGCGCGTCGTCGATGAGGCGGCGAGCGATGCGGGACACGTGACCGGGGTCGAGATCAGTGTGCTCAGCAAGCTCCTTCTGCAGCCACCAGCGCGAAGGGTCGAGCAGCATCGCCCGAGCCACCCGCGAGCTCTTGGGGGCAAAGGGCGACGAGGGTCGCCCGGGGGAGGCGAACTGGTTGGGCCTACCTTGGACCCACACGTAGAGGTCGTCGTCGCGAAGGTGCGCGTTGCCGGATAGGTCGATCCAACTGAGCTCCCGGGCAGCTGCCGCCTTGGCACCGGCCGGCGTCATGAACGGAACGACGAGGACTGGGATGGCGTCCTCAAAGGGCAACGCCGCCAGCTGCTCGGCCGCACGGGCAACAATCCCAGGGCTACTCGACGTTTTCGCCTTGATCAACCAGCGTCGGCCCGCTGCGTCGATTATGAGGTCCACACCACGATCCGGTGCCTCTTGAGCCACGATCTGAGGCGGGCTGGGATCGTCGAGGAGCTCGGCGATGATGCGGGGCAGGCGATGGCTGACTTCGCGCTCGAGCTCGATGGCTTGCATAAACATCCTGACTTGCGGACCGTGACAACAGCCGGAGTATAGACATCAGATGTCTATACGGGAAGAGTTGCTCAACGAAGCATGCGACCGCTTCCCAGCATGAGGCGACGCTGACCGCGTCGGTTGGTCGCTGGGGGCGTCGCCGTCGTCGACCCGCCCCGCGCAGCAACAGAACCCGCCGCGGTGCCTTGCCCTCCCTCCTTGGGCAGCGACGACCGCGACGGGCCTGTTATCCGCGAACTGCGCTTCCCCAGTCCGCGGAAGTTTCGACCGAAGCCGGGGACGAGGGGCAACTACCCGTCGCCGACACGGCAAGAGTGGACACGACCGAAGACGCCCTCCACGCCTCCGGCCCCACGGCGAGCCATGCCGAGGAAGCACCTATGGAAACCGCTGCCTGGTGCCTGGCCATCTTGTCGCTCCTCCCTCCAAGGGATTCCGGTCGAGCCGAACCTCCGTCCGACGAGGGGAGGATAATGGAGTGTCCTCATCGCTGTCAAGACGCGGATTGGCACAGATCCTTACCCGGGGGGCTGGGGGTGTGGTAGGTATGGGCTCGTACCGTGTCGGGCGCGTCTGGTGGGCGTGCTGTGAGGAGAGGATCGGCAGGGGATCCGTTGGAGCCACGGCGTTCGATGACCGGCAAGGCAGTGGCGGTCGCGGCCGCGCTCGGCCTGCTCGCGGCGCTGGGCATGGCGGAGACGGCCGGCTGGATGGCGCTCGGGCTGCTCGTCACCGGCGTGGTGCTCGACACCGCCTACCGCCGCGCCCGCCACCTCGGCAAACGGGGCGGGCGGCCCTGCCCCGACCACCGCCGGCAGCTGGACAGGTGGGTGAGGAGCCAGTGGATCGGCGCGGGCCTCTTCGGCGTCGTCCTCGCGCAGCTCGGGTCGGCCACCGACATCGCTGCGCTCGCCTCGGCCGGCCGCCTGGCCGAGGCGCTCGCGGTCGCGGCGTTCGCCGCGTCGGCCGGCCTCTTCATCTCCGGGCTGGTGGACTGGTACGTGATCCTCCCGCGCGTGTCCGGAATCGCCGGGCCGGCGCCGTGTGAGACGGCGGGGCCGGAGCTGTGGCGCTATGTGACGGGTATCTGGTACTTCCACCGGGCGGCGGCGATCGCCATCGCCTACGCCGCCGCGGTCGGCGTGCCGGCCTACATGGGCGCCACGGCCTCGAGCCTCGCCGCCGGCGCCGCCTGGCTCTCCGTGGCGGTCGCGATCGCCGTCGGCGCCGGCTACCTCCTGCGCGAGACGTTTCGCACCGGGTGGCGCGCCTTCGACCCCACCGTCTATGTGGGACATCAGGTCTACGCCGAGGACGGCAACGAGGATGAGCTCTACGAGCTGCGCAAGCGCGCCTACATCACCGACCTGTCACTGCACGGCGCGAAGTGCAAGCTCCTGCACGACTGCCGTTACACCGGTCCCAAGTTCGCCTCCAAGCACGACCTCATCTTCGCCAACGAGGAGCTGCCGCTGCGCAAGGTGACCGTGCCCCACCCCCTCTGCCCTTACTCGCGCTGCAGTGGAGTCAACTGGTATTGCCGCCACAACCCCGCGGCGCACGACTGACCCCGCGCCCACCTACGACTGCGCGCACGCCAGCCACAGCGGCGGCGGGTCGAAGTGGGTCCTCAGCTTGGCCAGCGCCCTCAGCTCGACCTGGCGGATCCCCTCGCGCGTGAGCCCGCAGACCTCGCCGAGCTCCGCGTAGGTGTGAGACGAATGGCCACAGAGGCCAAAGCGGCGCGCGATGATCCCCGCGTCGCGCCGCGACAGATCGGCGAGGGCGGCCGCCAGCTGCTCATGGTCCTCGTGCGCGAGGGCGACGT
>CAYYRT010000271.1:0-24435 GCA_964474055.1 uncultured Acidimicrobiaceae bacterium
GGCTCCGCCCGAGCCGAACAGATCTTGCTCCATCACCAACGCCGTTTGGAGGGGATGGTCGACGCCATCGAGCCATTCGGCTCAACCGCCTGGATGGTGATGGAGAAGGTGTTCCGGCCCAACCTCTCCCCCATGGATCAACGCCTCGCCTTGCGCGAAACGATCGCCCACCTGGAACACCTGAGGTTGAGAAACCGGCTGCGATCCACCGAGTCAGGCGGCGCGGTTTCGTATCACCGACCCTGAGCTAGCCGCCGAAAAGGCCACCAATCCACTCGATGGCAGCGCTGCCAATCTCGAGCAGTCCCACGGCCAAGACAGATAGAAAGAACAGTGTGGCGATCAGCAGGAGGATCGTGTCTCCCGCAATGCCAGTTCGACGAGACTCTTCCGTCCGATTTCCCGGCCACGCGAAGCCAGGGGGTAGCTGATCCTTCAATTGGGCGGCCCGCGCCGCGGCAGCCGGTGGCAGTTCCGGACCATCTAGTCCTCTCCCCACCGCCAAGACGCGCACGACCGGGTTTCGGAACTTGCTTTCGAACGCGGCGATCGAAGCTCTGGCCGCCTCGTCGTCACGATCCGTCACATACCAAGCTCTCCCGGCCATCGGCAAGTCCCCCATTCGAAAGAGGACATCGCCATAGAGCTCGCGCACAGCTTGATGGAGCGGATTCGACTTGAGATAGCTTCCAAGGCGATCACGCGCCTTCCAGAGCTGACCTTGCTCGATGTCCACCAGGGCGTGCTCAAACGCTTTGGGGCGTGGGCTGGGGACGGTTTGGTTTTCCATGTCCTAGAACCTACAAAGTGCCGCCCTGGACCTCGCCAGAATTAACAGTCAGGTTGCGTCCTGGGGATGCTTCCACGGCACCAACACGCAGAATTCGTTGCCTTCCGGGTCAGCTAAAACGACCCAGGGCACCTGACCTTGACCGATGTCGGCCCTGACTGCTCCTAGGGCGAGGAGTCGTTCCACCTCGGCGTCCTGGTCGGTTGGATTGAGGTCCCAATGCAGACGGTTCTTGCCGACCTTGTCTTCACTGACGCGGTTGAAGGCAACTCCGGGAAACGTCCATTCGTCTTTGGCGATGGCCGAGTAGCCGTCCTCCTCGAACACAACCTGGTAGTCGAGCACCTCTGCCCAGAACCGTGCCAGCTTGGGCGGATCCACCGCGTCAACCGTCAGGGAGAACCACTTGATCGTCATCACACCTCCGTGTTCGGCAACCTAGGTGCTATTGCGGACCGCCGCTGTCCGCAGTTTCCGGTGACTGCTCCCCTGCCTCTGCCCACAAGGAACGCATCAGTTCGGAACGAGCCAGCAACTCTTTGAGCCGGCCTCGATCAACTACATGACCGCGGTCCATCAGGAGAATCTGGTCGGCGCGCTCCAGAGCAGCCCGCCGATGGGACACCACGAGACATGTGACCTCCCGTTGCGCGAGCAGCCGGCGCCACAACTCGGCCTCGGTATGCAGGTCGAGAGCAGATGACAGATCGTCGAACACGAGCAACTCGGCCTCGGTCGCCAGCATTCGCGCCGCGGCCGAGCGTTGCACCTGCCCACCCGACAGCTTCACACCCCGCGCACCGACCATGGTGTCGAGGCCCTGCTCCATGCGCTCCAGGTCGGGGTCGAGCACCGCCAATTGCACCGCCTCTCGCAACCGTTCCCGGGCCGCCCGGTGTCCCATGGCGATGTTGTCGGCCAATGATTCGGAGAAGAGCCGCGGCACCTGGGCCGTGTATGCCGACCGGGGCGGAACGAAGAACGAGGCCGGGTCTTCTACCAGTTCTCCGTTCCAGCGGATTTCGCCTTGGGCGGGTACCAATCCGAGCAACGCCCGTACCAGGGTGCTCTTGCCCGATCCGATCCTTCCGCTGACGACAGTAAAGGAACCTCGTTCGATCTCCAGGTCGACACCCTCGAGGCCTCCACTCCCGTCGGGGAACCAGTGGTTGAGGCCCCGCACCTCGAGTCGCTCCAACGGTTCTACTCCGATAGTCGGCAACTCGATTGCTATATCCCCCTCCAGCGACACGCGTTCGCGATCCAGGAGCATCTCGTCGGTGGCATCGACAGCCAGGGCCCTGATACGTTCGTAGGCCACTCCGGTGCGTCGGTGCTGGGCGACGATGTCGCCGACAAATGCCATGTAGTCCGTGAGCCGCGGCAAGTACGTGAGAAAAATGGTCAGGTCGCCAATCGAGAACTCACCGGTCTGGATCGCCCCCGCCGCCACCAGCAGCGTTAGGGCTATGGAGATGATCGACATGTTCCGGTTGATGCCCCGCAGCACCTCGGTGAGGAAGGTGTCGCGGAGCGCGGCCTTATGGCGGATCGAGTTGAGGGCTGCAAACTTCGCCAGGACTGGCTGTTCGGCCCGGGCCAGCTTGATGGCTTGCACGGCTCCAAAGGTCTCGCCAATGAAGCCAGTCACATCGTCGGTTGCCTCGCGCATCGCCCGCCGCCGCTTGCGAATCTGCGGGCTCAAGAACTGGGTCAACAGAGTGGTGATCAGCAACGGGACGACGAGGATGCCGGTGAGGCGAATGTCAATGATCGCCATCACGACAATGGCCCCCACTCCGAAGGTCACCAGGCCTCCCATGTCCACCCAGTTCTCCATGTATTCGAGAAGGTCGTCGACGTCATCGCGGAACGTGCTGATCGCTTCGCCGGGGGCCAGGGGCATGACTCTCGATCCCGGTGCTTCCAACAACCACTTGAGCAGGTTCCGGCGCAGTTGCATGGCCTGTTCGTTCCAGTGTTTGATCCACTGGAGGTCACCCAGCCAGATGATCCCGTTGCGCCCGATCGCCAACACCGAGAAAACGATCGCCGGCGCCCAAGCCGTGGCCGCCACCGGGTTGCCGGCAGCCAGGCGGTCGAACACCGCCCCGATCAGAATGCCGAAGGCCAGAGGTGACCCGTGGACGAGAGTCCACATCAGAAGGCAGAAGGCGAACCGCCCCCGCCGATACTTGATGAGTTCCCATACGAGCCTCAAGGTGCTCATGGCCGGGTGTCCTCGAGCAGGGAACCCTTGCCGGCTGAAAGCAGGCTGGCATACCGGCTCCTGGGATCGGCAGCCAACACCTCCCGCCGACCATGCTCAACCACACGTCCGGTATCCACCACCATGATTTCGTCGGCCGTCCGAACGGTTTCGAGCCGGTGTGCGACGATGACGACGGTGCGGCCCGAAAACAGGCGCTCTGTTGCCTCGGCCAGCAACAACTCGGTGGCAGGGTCGAGGCGCGACGAGGGTTCGTCGAGGATGACAACACCCGGGTCTTGAAGGAACACCCGGGCAAAAGCCAACAGTTGCTGCTCGCCGGCGGAAAGGCCCTGACCGCCCGCCCCCAATTCAGTGGCCAGGCCGATGCTCCGGACCCATTCACCAAGCCCCGTCGCGTCGAGCACGGCGAGAATGTCATGATCGGTGCGGTCGGCGAAGAAGGTGAGGTTGTCCTTCACAGTCGCCCGGAACAGCTGCACGTCCTGGGTCACCACGCCGACGGCGCGGCGCAAGGACTCGGCCCGCACCTGACGGAGGTCTACCCCGCCCAGGGAGACCACTCCTTGATCCGGGTCATAGAGCCGCGAGATCAACCTCGTGATGGTGGTTTTCCCACCGCCCGTGCGGCCCAGGAGACCCAGGACGCTGCCCCGAGCCAAGCTGAAAGTGACGTCGTTCAAAACCCCGCGTTCCTCGTAGGAGAACGACACGTGGTCGAAGTCGACTTGAAGGGGACCGACAGGAAGGTCGAGTTCGCCCTCAACGATGTTGGTTTGCAACTTCCGAAGGTGGTCGATCCGGATGATGCCGCCTGCCGCCTTCTGGAGCTCCTGGAGTTCTTGAGTCACCTGCTCGATCGGCCGTCGTACCAGCTGAACGTATTGGAGGAGAAGGTAGGCGGTGCCCACGGTGACCGAGCCCCGGACCACCAGCCAGACCCCGACAAGGATGGCGAGAGCGTCGCCGGCCCAGAAGGCGGTATTGGCCGATACCCAAACGATGATTCGTTTTCGCCAGGCAGCGGTCGTTCGGAAAAAGAAGTCGCGCATCACCGGCACAAAGCGACTCATGGTGAAACGGCCGGCACCCAGGGCCCGAATGTCGTCGATTCCGGCGAGACGCTCCTCGATGAACCCGTAAAGCTGGGCCGACGTCTCCCTCTCCTCCTCGGCCGCGCTCACCGCCAGCTTGCGAAGGCGGAAGAGGAAGGTGAGTACCAGGATGACGTAGATCGAAATGGCAACCCCCATGCGGAAGTCTTCGACCCAGGAAACGACCACGACGCCAGCGAGCAACACCGCTGCCCCGAGCAAACGCACGAGGAACCGAGAGATGAAGTCCGAGATTGCGGTGACGTCGCCGTCTACCCGTTCGATCATCTCCCCGGGTGTGGTGTCGTTGTGAAATCCCATGTCGAGGGTGAGGAGATGCGCTCCTAGTTCTTCCCGAAGGCGGTTGGTGGCACTCCACCCGATATCGGCGCCGAGATAGGAGGCGCCGGCGTCGAGCAGTTGGTTGATGACCCCCGCTACCAGGTAGGCGATTCCGGCTGCAACCATCCCGCTTACCGCTGATTGAACGACGGCGGCGTCGATGAACGTCCGCAGGATCAGCGGGACGATCAGTTGCAGACCGATGGATCCCAGGAGCAGCAGGGACAGCACCACCACCCTGGCCCGCAACGGGCCGAGGTAATTGGTGAGCGTGGCGCGGTAGGAAGGAGCGGTCATCGGAACCGCCGAACGCTATCGCACCCGGACGTCGTCCCTTGTCGAATTAGCCCTCATCGTCGAATCAGACCGGGCGATCCAAGAGGAGAGCTTCGAGGGCAATCTTCACCATGTCACCAAAACTGCCCTCCCGCTCCTCAGAACTCGTGGCTTCGCCCGTGCGAATGTGGTCGCTGACGGTGACTATGGCCAGGGCTCGCGCCCCTTTCTCCGCCGCCACCCCGTAAAGACCCGCCGCTTCCATCTCCACAGCCCCCACGTTCATGGAATCGAGCACATCCCAAACCCCTGGGTTCGGGTTGTAGAAGAGGTCGGCGGAGTGGATGTTGCCAACCACCACTGGCATTCCCAGGGTGGCGGCGGCGTCGACCGCAGCCCGCGCGAGGCCAAAGTCGGCCGTGGCCGCGAAGTCCCAGCCGTGATAGCGGAGTCGGTTCACGTTGGAGTCAGTGCAAGCACCGGTGGCAACGATTACATCGCGCAACCTGATCGACGTCGACACACCCCCACACGACCCCACCCTGATCAAGCGCTGGCAGCCATACTCGGTGATCAACTCCGTGAAGTAGATCGATGCCGACGGAATTCCCATGCCCGTGCCCATGGCTGACACCGGCATCCCCCGATAAGTCCCGGTAAATCCGAGCATGTTGCGTACCCCGGTGACCTGGCGGGCCCCGTCGAAAAACGTCTCAGCGATGAACTTGGCCCGGAGCGGATCACCGGGAAGCAGCACGGCCTCCGCGAAGTCACCAACCTGGGCAGATATGTGGGGAGTAGGCATGGCCTCCCTTTTATCACGGTTGGCCCGGCGGCGCAGTCACCGCCGCAAAGTGTTGCTCCCATGGGCCTGCGGACCTATTGTTATCCCCGAGGAGTCAGGAGATCTCGGATGAGTGTCTTTCACGGTCAATTGCAGAAGGGAACCGCCCCCCCAGAGCGGGCCAGCATCCAGTTCGATGACGGTCGTTGCCGGGTCTGGAACGAACGCAGGCGGATCGGTTCCTGGGATGTCGGCGATGTCCAGTCCGAACGGACTGGAGTAGCCAGATTCCACGTTTCCGTTGGTGATATCGAATTCTTCTTCACCCCCGACGATCCTCAAGGTTTTTCGGACGAGGCGGGCGCGGTGGTCGACCTCAGGACAAAAACGGGGCGGTTTGGTCTGGCAGATCGCATCCGCCAGGCAACCGCAGACTGAGCGCCCCTCTACAACACCAGTTCGGCCAGGCTTCTCAAAGTCGCCAGGTCGAGCGTGCCGATTGCCAGCCCGCTCACGCCCGAGTCCTTCCAAGCCTCGAGTCGATCCCTGACCCGTTCGACCGGCCCCACCAGCGACAATTCGTCCACCATGTCATCGGGAACCGCAACGATCGCACCGAGCTTGTCGCCGGCCAGATAGAGGTCCTGAATCCTCAGCGCCGCCTCTTCGTAGCCATACCTGATGGCCAGGTCGTTGTAGAAGTTGCGCCCGCGGGCACCCATCCCGCCGATGTACAAGGCCAACATCGGCCTGAGCAGGTCACGGCCCGTGGCGACATCGTCGGTAACGAAGGCTTGGACCGTTGGCACTATGTCGAATCCGGCGCCCCGAGTGCGCCGGTCGCGTCCGGCAGTCAAAGCTGCCCCGAATACGTCCTCCGACCTTTCGGGTGAGTAGAAAACCGGGAGCCAGCCATCTGCTATCTCGGCAGCCAGAGCCACGTTCCGGGGACCGATGGCGGCAAGGTAGATTGGAATGTCAGCTCGCGGCTGGCCGATCAGTTTGAGAGGCTTGCCGAGACCCGTGGCGTCGGAGCCCATGTACGGGATTTGATAATGCGTCCCTTCGAATTCCAGCGGCGCCTCGCGAGCCAGGATCATGCGCACGATCTCGACGTACTCGCGGGTCCGGCCCAGAGGTTGTCCGTACGGAACTCCGTGCCAACCCTCTACTACCTGTGGCCCGCTTACTCCCAGGCCGAGCAGCAACCTGTTTCCCGACATCTCGTCCAAGGTGGCGGCAGTCATCGCGGTCATGGCGGGTGTGCGGGCCGGTATCTGCAAGATGCCGCTGCCGAGCAGAATCCGTTCGGTGATCGCTCCGATCCAGGCCAGGACGCTGACCGCGTCGGACCCGTATGCTTCGGCCACCCACACCGCCCGGTAACCCAATCGCTCGGCCTCGAGGATCAACCCGGGATCGCGGGCTGCGCCCGACCCCCAATATCCGAGGTTGAGATCAAGATGCAAACTTCACCACCCGACCATGCAAGCAGCTGACGCATACCGCCTGATCGAGACCACAGCCGTCGCCCGTCTGGCCACCCTTCGGCCCGACGGCTCACCCCACGTGGTTCCGATCGTGTTCGCGGTCCTTGGTTCCCGACTAGTCACGGCCATCGACGGTAAACCCAAACGGCCCGGCCGCCAGATACGGATTGAGAACATCAGGGCCGATCCTCGAGTGAGTTTTCTCGCCGACCACTATGACGACGACTGGTCGCGGCTCTGGTGGGTGCGAGTGGACGGGCTGGCCGATGTGGTCGACCGGGGTCCGGAGTTCGACCAGGCCATCGCAGCCCTGGCCGGTCGCTACCCGCAATACCAAAAGGTGTCCCTCCCGGGGCCGGTGATACTCATCGACCCGATACGTGTCGTCGGATGGGCTGGCGCCTAGAACGAGGCCACCTCGAAGAACCCGTGTTCGGTGATGACGGCATCCATGCGGACGTCGTCGTCGGTCATGGGCACTTCCGGTATCAACCGCCGTTCCAGAGTCACACCGATCAAATATGGACGAGGCCGCATCCCGCCGAGCAGGCGGTCGTAATAGCCTTTGCCTCGGCCCACACGACCTCCCCTCCGATCAAACAACACCCCGGGAACCAACGCCGCCTCAACCAGTGATGGTGAGACGGTGGCAGCACCTTCCCGTGGTTGGAGGTATCCCAAGGGGTGGATTTCGGTCGGCCCGACCAGGTCGTGGATGGTCAGGTCGCCTTCTTTAGGGGTCCGGGTAACCACGAATCGGCAACCGGGGCGTTGGTGGAGGTCGTCGAGATCGACTTCACCGGCCATGGCGAGAAAGGTCAACACGGTGGTCCACTCGTTGCGCGCCCTGACCTCGGCAGCGGTGGCGGCGATCTTGGCCGACTCCTCGGGGATGGCGGGTGGCAGGCCGGCGGCCCAGCGCCGCAGATCGACCTTGTTGTCAAGCATCGCCCCAAGGTAGCCGGGTGGGCCACAGCTAACGTCGATGGTGGATGCGCGCCGTGATCCGCAACGTGTTGTCTCCGTTTCGCACCGTTCTCACGTTGGTCGTGGGTGTGACATTGACTCTGATCGCGGCGCCGGTCGTGATCGTCATCGCCAAGATCAATCCGACCAGCCCTCTGATTGAAAGGATCGCCCACTTCTGGAGCCGGGCCTGGCTCCTGGCCGCCGGCAGCCCGATCGAAATACGTGGTGGCGAGAACATCGACATGACCCGCTCGTACGTGGTCGTGGCCAACCACCTCTCCAATCTCGACGTCATGGCGTCGTTTCTGGCAGTGCCGCTGCCGATCCGCTTCCTGGCCAAGAAGGAACTCTTCTCGGTGCCGATTCTCGCGCCGGCGATGAGGGCCATCGGCATTGTCGAAGTTGACCGAGCGGCCCGTTCGGCGGTTCACGAAAAGGTCAACCAGCAAGCCAGGACCCTCGTCGAAAATGGCCGGTCCCTGATCATCTACCCCGAGGGGACCCGCAGCCGCGACGGCAAGCTCAAGGGATTCAAGAAGGGAGCGTTCACCATGGCCATCGCCGGTCAGATCCCGGTGCTGCCGGTGACGATTCATGGCACCCGCGCGGCCTGGCCCCCCGGACCCTCGCTGGTCAAGGGAGCCAAGATCACGGTGATCGTCGACCCGCCGATCCCGACCGAGGGACTGGCCCGTGACGATGTCAATCGGTTGGCGGACCAAGCCCGGTCGATCATTGCCAAACGCCTCGAGGAACTCGACTCCGGGGGACCGGCAGCATCCTGAAAAACGGTGCTAGACGGTGCGCTGTTTTTTGGTATGATGGCCGGGAGATGGCGGGAGAAATGGGCACCAATCTGACCAGACGTGACGCATTGCGTCGCGGGACACTCTTAGGAGCTGGAGTGGTTTGGGCCGCTCCGGCGGTTCGGACTATGACGATGTCTTCCAACTTTGCTGCGGCCACAAGCCCGGTAGTGGACGATAACCAAGTCGAGGTAACGACCACCGAGGCCGCCGACGTCGAGGGAATTGTCGTCACCCAGCCCGGGACCCCGCAGGTGACCAGCGGGGCCGCGCAGGTGTCCGGCGGGCAATTGCCATTTACCGGCATCGAAGCCGGTGAGGCTGCTCTGCTCGGGGCCGGGATGTTGGCGGTGGGCGCTGCCATCGTGAGTGCGACCAAACAGGATCGCCAGACAGCCGAACCCTCCGAATAGGCACCGCTCAGTCGTAGATCCCGATCAGGTATGCCCTGGTCGCGCGCACAACCACCAGGAACGCCCCGGCCGAGGTGACCAGTTGATAACGGTCGGCCGAATCCTCGCCTTTCCACCAGCGCCCGCTCAACCTCCAGGGGCCAGACCAGTTGAGCACCGGCTCCCAGCGGCTCCCCAATCGAACCCGGGTCGGCATACCGTCCTCCCATTCCACTTCCAGACGATTGGACTCGGGAGGAACCAGGGCCGGAGTCGGACCGGGGGTGGCTCCCGGCCAGGGGCTGGCCGGGTCACGCTCCGGGATGCCAGCTTCTTCGCCCCAGCGTCGCCAGAGCACCTGCTCGCCGGGGAGACGTCCACCCTGGCGGGCTGCTTGTTGAACCGCATCTGGTCCCAGCAGTGCCTGGGCCCGGGCCAGGGCCCGCTCGGCCTCGGGGCGGGCCGGGTCGTATCCCTCCCAGGTTCCTCCCACGACCTCGAGCAGAGCCAGTTGACGCCCGTCCCCTGAAAGATCGGCCGGGTCGAGCCGGAGCCGGACCAGACCACCCCCCACTCCCCCCTGTTCCACCCAGACTCGCAACTGCCACCACACCCGTTCGGTCAAGCTCGATTCCACAAAAGGATCGGAGGACCGCCACACCCGGTTGCGGACGGTGGTGTCGGCGGCTTCGGCCTCAATCTCGACTCGATGGGGAGCGATCCCTTCCCGCCGCAGACCGTTCATCAGGCGGGTGGACAGAGCCCGGGCGGCAAAAGCCACTTGATCCAGAGTCTCCAATGGATCGTCGTAATGAGCTTCTACCGCCAGGTTGGCCGGGATGGGCCGCGGTTGGGGTGGACGGTCTTCACCGCTGGCCAACCGATGGGCCGCCAAACCCTCGACCCCAAAACGTGAAGCGATAGCCTCCCGGGGCAATCCGGCCAGAGAGCCAAGGGTGGTGACCCCTAACCAGCGAAAGGTATCGATGAGTTCCTGGTGCTCGAGAACCCCTACATCAAGGCTGGCCAGGAACCGGGCGGTGTCAACCACGATCCAGGGCTCATCGACGGCGTTGATTGCCGCCCAACGAGCCGCAAAAGGCCCGTCGGCCAGACCGATCCTGGCACCGGGGGCCAGGTTGGCCAACTCTTTGGCCACCTTCTCCACCAGATCCTCCTCCCCGCCGTGATAACGCACCGCTCCTTGCACGGGAAGAAATGCCAGACCTGGCTCGACGATCTCGACGTGAGGGATCAGATTCTCCAGCGCCTCGATCACCAACTCGAACCGGCGTGACTCGGCCCCGAGGTCACGTTGCACGACCCGGGCGGTGGGACAAAGCGCCTCGGCCTCACGACGTCCCATACCGATATGGATTCCCGCCTCCTGGGCGGAAAGATCGGCGGCCCGCACCACCTGGGTTTCACTCCCCCTCGACCGGTCCGAACGTGGTTCGACCACCAGACAGGGCCGGTCCGCTTCGACTTCGAGGACCAACAACGGCCAGGAGGGATACCAAACGCAGAGAGTCCGCATCAGGACGTGAGGCGTGAGACGTGAGACGTGAGACGTGAGTAAGGAGGCGTGAGATAGGCGTCTTCGAACTCGATTTCCCGCATGGGCATCGACTTCCCCGAGATTTCGAGGGAAATCCGGCGCCGGGTGAGGCGGCCATGTCCACGATCAACTCCCTCCCATGACACCCCCGTGCCTCTTAGACGCAGATGGGCCAGACCGGCAGGAAGGTCGCCTCGTAGGGGTCGCAACATCAGGGCCGATCTTCGGGCCCGATTGAGGGCAGCCAGACGCCGCAGTTGTTGTTCACCCACCCCGACGGGAACTTCGGCATAAACCGCAGCCACCCCTTCCAACACCGCCGCAGCTACCTGGGGCCACAACCTCCGGTCCTCACAACGGATCAGCACCAGACGATCGGGTATCACTCCCACTTCCCAGGCAGATAGGGGCGACAACCATCCCCTGGCATCGAGAACCACCACCATCCCCACCCGGGAGGGGGCGGCGAGGAGGGACAAACCAAGCCGGGTAAGACCCAGCCCGGTTGGTCCC
The DNA here is from genome assembly GCA_964474055.1 of uncultured Acidimicrobiaceae bacterium. Classification (GTDB taxonomy): domain Bacteria; phylum Actinomycetota; class Acidimicrobiia; order Spongiisociales; family ZC4RG35; genus JAICND01. Next base: position 11,245 of record CAYYRT010000271.1, read on the forward strand.
TCCAACCCCATCACCTGCCCTGGTGTCAGAGCGGGCAATACCGGCCCTGACCTGTTCACCAGATCCGGCCTTACTGGCTGATGCACCGCCCCCGGGGGCCCCATCGCTGACTCCGCTCGTTCGGGCAGCCATAGTATCGAACACTTGTTCGATGTCAAGAGCGCCGGGGCAGGACTGCCAACATAAAACCATGGACAACATCGGGCTCGTCCTGGTCGGTCTGGCGATTGCAGCCGGCCTGGTGGGAATCGTGGTCGCCGCAATTCCCGGCCTGATCCTCATCTGGGCAGCCGTCGGGGTCTGGGCCTACTACGAACAGTCGTTCCTGGGCTGGCTCATCTTCGCCATCGCCACCGCCCTGGCCATCGGCGGTCAGGTGGCCAAGTACCTGATCCCGGGCAAACGTCTCAAGGAGGCGGGCATTCCTACCCGTTCTCTCCTGCTGGGCGGGCTCCTGTCACTGATCGGGTTCTTCGTGATCCCGATAGTCGGCTTCGTGATCGGATTCGTAGCCGGGGTCTATCTGTCCGAGCGAGTCCGACTCGGATCGCACGACCAGGCATGGCCAAGCACGATCAAGGCCATGCGAGCGGCCGGGTTGTCGATTGCCATCGAGCTGATCGCAGGTCTTTGGATCGCCGGCATATGGACGATCACGGTGTTGTTCCTGCGCTAAGCGCGGCGATGCAGTTCCTCGAGCTCTTCCAGAGTGCGGGGCCAGTCCTCGCCCAACAATCGCGACAAAGCGCGGTCGGCCAGGACCTTGCCACCTGTCTGGCAGGTCGGGCAGTAGTTGGTCTCGTTGGAGGCGTAGACGATCCTCTGCACCGGCGACCCGCAACGCGGACACGGCTCGCCGTATTTCCCATGCACAGCCATCTCCGGGCGAAAGGCCGTGACCTTCATCGGCCAGCCCTCCCCTACCGCTTTTCGCAAGAGATCGGTCCAGTGTTCCAGTTGCGTGACAGTCGCCTGCTGTAGTCGCTCGATCTCTTCCCCTTTGAGTTGTCGAGTGCGGGCCACTGGCGAGAGACGGGCCGCCCACAGAATCTCATCCGAATAGGAGTTGCCGATGCCAGACAGAATGGTGGGATCGGTGAGCGCCCGTTTCAGCGTGCGATTCTCCCGGGTGAGGGCAGCCCTGAAGTCTTCCGCCGAGGCAGTCAGCGGCTCGATACCGCCCCGATTCTCCGCCCCTAGAGCTTCCCGCCCGGCCAGCACCCAGATGCCCGCCCGCTTCTTGGTTCCCTGTTCTGTGAGCAGGAGGGTTCCGTTGTCGAAGTCGAAACCGGCCAGCCCGACTTTCTTCGGCACAGCGCTGCCGGTCTTTTGCCACTGCATCCTGCCGGCCACCATCAGGTGGATCACCATGAACTGTTCCTCGGGGAATTCGAAGACGAGCCTCTTGCCAAGTCGTTCGAGTCCAACCACGGGATTGCCTTCGAGCGATTGATAGGGAGGGTCGTACGTGCGCAACACCGACGGAGACGCGATCCGGATCTTGCGAAGCAACTGCCCTTGCACCCGCGCGGCCAGGGCTTCGAGGTAGATCACGATGTCAGGCAACTCGGGCATCGCGGCCCAAGGTAGCCCGCGCCGGTTACCTTCAACATCACATGCCGATTCCCACCGAACATTGGGTACTGAGCCGGATACCGACCGGGACACCCCGGCCGTCCGATTTCGCGGTGGAGGCGGTTGAGCTCCCCGACCCTGCCGAGGGCCAGATACTGGTGGCCAACCGTTTCATCTCGGTGGACGCCGGCGTGAGGGATCGGCTCTCCCGCGACAGCTACTCCAGCCGCGCCGAACCGGGTGAGGTGATTGACGGCTTTGCCGTCGGAAGAGTGGTGGCCTCCCGCCACGAGCGCTTCGTCGTTGGCGAACTGGTCAGCTCGGCCAACGGCTGGCGCCGCCACTACCTCTCCAACGGCCGCGGGTTGTTGAAGCTCGATCCAGCCATCTTCTCCCCACCAGTCAGCGAGTCGGCGGCGATCGGAGTGCTCGGTGTGTCCGGTCTGACCGCCTACTTCGGTCTTCGCGACGTTGCGATCCTCCAACCCGGGGAAACGGTTCTGGTCTCGTCAGCGGCGGGCACCGTGGGGGCCACTGCCGGCCAGATCGCTCGCATCATGGGCTGTCGGGTGGTCGGCATCGCCGGCGGGCCGCTCCGTTGCCGGTACGTCGTCGAACAACTTGGATTCGACCTCTGTCTCGACCGTCATGTCCACGAGAACCTGGCCGCGGCCGTCGCTGATGCCTGCCTCGACGGTATCGATGTGTACTTCGACAATGTCGGCGGGGAGGTACTCGATGCCGCCCTCCTCTCGATGAAAAAGGGGGGCCGCATCGCCGTGGCCGGCCAGGTCTCCGAATACAACCGTGCGGAGCCGGGTGGCGCGCGGCATGTGCGCGAAATAGTGGAGCGGCGGGTTCGCATCGAGGGCTTCGTGGTCTGGGACTTCCTACCCGGCTTTCGAGGAGCAATGGCCGAAATCGCCGGTTGGATCCGCGATGGCCGCCTCAATTACCACGAGCACGTGGTGGACGGGTTCGAACATGCCCCGGAGCTCTTTTGCTCCCTGTTCGCTAGCTCGGCGCTGGGGAGGTCCTTGATCCGGCTCTGAGTTCGAGGACCCGCACGAAGGCCAACCCGGCAAGGATCGCCACGGCCGTGCCCCAGAACATCGATCGGTAGCCGAACTGGGAGATGGTGAGACCCAAGACCGGAGCCATCCCGATCAACCCCAGGTCGAAAATCGCCGTGAAGATGGCGGTGGCTGCCCCCCGGTCGCCGGGGTTGGTGCGGATCGTCGAGAGGGTCAACATGACCGGATAGCCGATCCCATGGCCCAATCCGGTAGCTAGACCGGCGAGGGCTAGAACTCCTTGGGAGCCTCCCACGCCGAGGATGGTCATACCGAGCGCATACAGCAGTAGGGCCGGGGTGATCATGCGGGCCGGTCCGACCCGGTCCGGCACCCATGAGAACCCGAGCCGCCACACGATGGCCGTGGTCCCGTAGGCGAGAAAGTAGGGCCCGACCGAACCCAATCCGGAAGTTGTGACATAGGTCTTGACGAAGACGAATGCGGCTGTGAAGCCAAGCGACAAGGCAAACGTCCCCAGCCAGATGGGCGCCATGTGACCTAGCCGCAACACCGCCCAGAACCCGGTGGGGGCAGCACCGGTGTGGACTCCGGTTCGTTCCAGCGGCAGCGTAAGGAGAAACGACATCATGGCAAGGGCGCTGGCGGCAAAGAACAACTCCTGATACCCGGCGGCGTCAAGCAGGAGGTCACCGAGGCCCGGCCCTATCGCCAGGGGAAGGAGTCCAGAGATTCCGAACAGGGCAATGCCCTGAGTTCGTTTCTCGGTCGGGAATCGATCGGAAATGTAGGTCCACAAAGCGGTCACCGTCATCGCTTGCCCCAGACCCTGAACCAACCGGGCCACGATGACGAGGGCGCCGATCTCGTCGACAAAGGCATAAGCGAAGGTGGCACCGGCGGTCAGCAGGGTCCCCCAGCGGATTATCAGACGACGGCTGTGGCGGTCCATCACCCTCCCCATCCAGGGCCTCGCTCCGATCGAGGCGACCCCGGCCAGGGCGACGATGGTCCCGATCCGGGCCTCGTCGGCCCCGAGGTCAAGCAGAAATCCGGGGAAGTGGACCAGCAGGCTGTTGCTCAGTTCCGCCGCCAGACCCGCGGCGAACACGATCGCGAACCATCGGGTGAAAAGGGTTTGGCGGACCACCGGGCCGGGAGTCTACGGGCGGCGTTTATCGACCCTGGAAACGGGGCGTCCGCTTCTCGGACATCGCCGCCAGGGCTTCGCGATGGTCTTCGGACAGGAAGGTGACCAGTTCCTGTCCGGCGGCGAAATCGAAGGAGACGTTGAGGGCCTCTTTGACCAGTTTGTTGATCGCGGCCTTGGTGTACTGGACCGCCAACGGGGGCAGCGCTGCCAGGCGTGTGGCGATTTCGAGAGCTGCGCCGGGCAGGTCGGCAAGGGCCACCACCCGGTTGATGAGACCGATCCGCTCAGCCTCCTGTGCACTGAGAGCATCACCCGTGAGGAGGTACTCCTTGGCGCGAGCGGGGCCAACCAGCAGCGGCCATATGGCGGTTCCTCCGTCACCGGCGACGATCCCCACCCGGACGTGGGGGTCCGCAATGGTCGCCGAATCGGCCGCAACGATTACGTCGCACAACAAGGCGATCGTGGCACCGAGACCTACGGCTGGCCCGTTGAGTGCCGCCACCAGCGGAATCTCGACATCGACAAGGTCCCAGATGAGCTGTTTGGCGTCGCGTCGCAAATGGTGGAGGCGTTCCACGTTCTGCAAGGACGGAAACCAGCCAAAGTCCCCTCCGGCCGAGAAGGCCTTGCCGACACCGGTGAGGATGACGGCGCGCGCCGATTGTTCACGCCGGAGCAGTCTGAAGACAGTGGTCAACTCGTGATGCAGGAGATCATCCACCGCGTTGAGGGGGCTGGTCGGATGGGCGATGGTCAGGCGGAGAACGTCGCCGATTCGCTCGACCCTGATCGCCTCCAGGCCGGCCGTGTCGACGGTTGCAGCGGTCACCACGGCGACGATAACCGCCCTTGTACGATGAACGGCGTGAACGGTCTGGATCGCGACAAAGTCTGGAAGTTCATCGACCACTTCACCGACCTGGCGGCCGGAGCTGCGACGCTAGGGGTTCTGGCCGTAGCTGATCGGTCCGGCCTGCTCACGGCCCTGGCCGACTCCGAATGGACTACGCCTGCTCAACTCGCAGGTGATCATTTCGATCACCGTTATGTCGAGGAGATCCTGTCAGCCCTCGCAACCTCGGGTGTTGTAGAACACGACGAGGACACTGGCAGGTTCAGATTGCCGCCCGAGCATGCCGCCTGTCTGTCGGACCCGACCAGTCCCTACCTGATGGCAGGCTGGCTTGACCTGCTCCCTTCGGTCCTGAGCTCCGTCGATACGCTGGCGGCCGCGGTTGTCAGCGGAGGGGGTGTGCCACTCGAGTCTTTTGACGATCGAGTGGTGGCGGGGCTCGACCGGTCCAACTCACCGGCAATTCGCGTCCTTCTTGCCCGCCGGTGGCTCCCTTCGATTCCCGAACTCATTACGCGCCTCGAGAGCGGGATCCGGGTAGCGGATATCGGTTGCGGATCGGGGACTGCGGCCCTCACCATGGCCCGGGCGTATCCCTCTTCGACCGTCCTCGGCTACGACGTTGATGCCCGGGCCATCGAGCGCGCCAATCGGCAAGCCCAAGCCAGCGGTCTTACCAACATCAGCTTTGAAGTCCTGACCGGCGAACTGATTCCCTCCGGCTTCGATCTGATAACTACTTTCGACGTCATCCACGATCTGTCCGACCCCTACGCCGTTCTGGTCCGCATCAAAGAGGCCCTCAATCCGGGCGGAACCTATTTCATGATGGAGCCGAACGCGGCCAGCACACTTTCGGGAAACATCAACCCCCGGGGCACGCTCCTCTACGGGGTAAGCGTGCTCTACTGCCTGCCCGTGAGCCAGGTCGGCAACGGAACCGGTCTGGGAGCCGCCTGGGGTCCGGTGAAAGCGGAAGCACTCTGCCGGCGGGCCGGTTTCACACAATTCCGGAGGCTGGATATCGACAACCCGTTTTCGGCGTTCTACGAAGTTCGTCCGTGACGAATCTGGGAATCGACCTGCTTCCCTACGGGGTCTTCTCCGTCGATGCCGGCCGAGCCCGGGTGGGGGTCCTTCTTCATGAGGACATCGTCGACGTGACCGCCCTTCGCCACGACCTTTTCGCCAATGGGAGCTTGCTGCCCTTGCTGGCGGCCGGTAGCGACATCTGGCACGAGGTCGATGAAACGATCAGGGCGCTGGTCGAGGGCGGTCCCCATCCCGGCTTGTTGACCCCGGTCTCCGAAGCCACGATGCATCTACCGTTTCCAGTGGGGGATTACGTCGACTTCTACTCGTCGATTCATCACGCCACCAATGTCGGCAACCTGTTTCGTCCCGACGCCGAGCCCCTGACCCCCAATTGGCGACACATGCCCATCGGCTATCACGGTCGAGCCGGAACCGTGGTCGTGGATGGCACCCCGGTGCCAAGACCTTCCGGTCAAAGGGGCCCCGGTGACTTCGGCCCATCCGCGAGACTCGACTTTGAACTTGAGGTCGGATTCGTCACCGGCGCCGGTCCCCGCCTGGGAAATCCGGTTTCGGTCTCGGAGGCCGAGCAGTACATCTTCGGCCTCGTGTTGGTCAATGACTGGTCCGCACGTGACATTCAGGCCTGGGAGTACCAGCCACTGGGGCCGTTCCTCGGCAAGTCCTTCGCCACAACCATCTCACCCTGGGTGGTGCCACTGATGGCGTTGGAGCAAGCCCGCATCGACCCGCCGCTCCAGGAACCCAAGCCGCTCCCATATCTACTTCCGGCCGGAAAAGGATTGGACGTCGACCTCGAGGTGACCATCAATGGCAGCGTGGTGAGCAGATCCAGCACCCGGCACCTCTACTGGACCATGAGCCAGCAGTTGGCCCACGCCACCAGCAACGGCGGGTCAATCCGGGCCGGTGATCTGTTTGCCTCCGGCACCATCTCCGGACCCACCCGCGACAGTCTCGGGTGTTTGCTGGAGATCACCGAGAACGGGCGCTCGGGCAGCTATTTGCGGGATGGGGACACCGTCGTCTTGAGCAGCAAATCGCTGGGGTCCTGCTCGGGGAAGGTTGTACCCGCGCCTATTTGACCCGTTTCCCGCCCTTCCAGACATGGGTGACACGGTCAGGTATGCCCCACATCCCTACGTCTTCTAACGGATTGGCGTCGAGCGCGATCAAGTCGGCGTCATAGCCCTCGGCGAGCCGGCCCGACTGCGGCGCCTGGGGACCGAGGGTCATGGGTCCGGTGGCGGTGGCAGCTTCAATCGCCTCAAGCGGGCTCAAACCGGCATCCACCAGGTGGCGGATTTCTCGTGAGGCCTGGCCATAACGATGGCCGCTGGCGAAGATGTCCGTGCCCATCGCCATCGTAACCCCGGCCGCCGCGGCGATCTTCATCGACTGCGCGTGGGTGTCCGCCAGGGCGAGGATCTTGCGAAACGCATAGGCCGGCACCTGCGCTTCCAGACCGAGCAGCTCTTCCACGATGAAGCGGGTGGACACCAGGATGGCGTTCGAAGCTTTCATCAAATCGGCGGCTTCCTCGTCGAGATAACTGCCGTGCTCGATGGTGCGAACCCCTGCTCGGAGGGCGGCCATGATCCCCGGTTTGCCGTGGCAGTGGGCGGCCACGACCCGGTCGGCTCGGGCAGCCTCCTCGACGATCGCCTTCAACTCGTCGTCAGAGAATTGCTGGTGGATCGGGTGATCCACCTCCGACATCACACCACCAGAGGCACAGATCTTGATGACGCGGGCGTTGCGCCGCAATTGCTCGCGCACTGCCTTGACACACTCGGCCGGGCCATCGGCAAGGCGGCCAACGATCCGGCCCCGGGCATTGACCCCTTCGTAGACATCGAGGGGAATCGAGTGAATGTCGCCGTGACCACCGGTCGTGGACAGCACCTCTCCGGCCCCGTAGATCGAAGGGCCGGCGATACTCCCCTCAGAGACCACCCCTGCCAGTTCGACTCCATATCCCCCCACCTCGCGCACCGAGGTGACTCCCCCGTCGAGGTATCGACGCAGGTCGGCTGTGGCCCTGGCGCCGGCGGTGGCAGGGGCGAGCCATGCCGCGGCTTCGATGTTCCAGGCTGACGATCCGAAGAGATGGGCGTGACAGTCCCACAGACCGGGCATCAGCACTGTTACCTCTTCGGTGACGTCGTCCTTGCCGGAAGGGGCTGACCGGCTCGGACCCGCATACGTGATGGCGCCTCCGTCGAGAACCACCATGCCGTCTTCGATCGGATCCCCTTTTCCGGGAAGCAATAGCCCGGCGTGGATTCGGGTCGTCACGTCGACTCAGGCTGCCTGGGAGCTCGCCGGTTCAGTACTGGTCTTGATGGACGTACCCCTCTTGGCGTACAGGATGGCGCCCCCGAGGATGATCAGTGCAACCAGTGCGATCGAGAGTCGCACCCCCGTGTTGTTGCGCAACCCGATCACGGCCGGCAACACCAGAAGTGACACGAGGTTCATCACCTTGATGAGCGGGTTGAGGGCTGGCCCGGCAGTGTCCTTGAAAGGATCGCCCACGGTGTCGCCGATCACTGCCGCTTTGTGAGCATCCGAGCCCTTGCCGCCGTAGTGGCCCTCCTCGATGTACTTCTTGGCGTTGTCCCAAGCTCCGCCGGAGTTGGAGAGGAAGTTGGCCATCAACTGGCCGGTCAGAATCACTGCCGCCAGGAAACCACCCAGGGCGAGGTATCCGAGACCGAAGCCGACGATGAGAGGGGTCAGAACCGCCAACAGGGCCGGCGTGGTCAACTCCCGCAATGAGGCGGCGGTGCAAATGTCGATCACCGGTCCGTAGTCGGGCCGCTTCTCGCCTCGCATGATCTTTCCATCCGCGAATTGCCGACGAACCTCTTCGACCACCACTCCGGCGGTCTTGCCCACGGCTCGGATCGCCAGGGCCGAGAACATGAACGCGACCGATCCGCCTATCAGCAGGCCGATGAAGGTCAGCGGGTCGGCGACGTTGATCGAGGTGGCCGGATCGGTGAAGAGCTCCGAACCGGTCAACTCCAGCCCGAGTTCTGCCGCGATCGTCTCGATGAAGGACGCGAACAGCGCGACCGCGGCGATAACCGCCGATCCAATCGCGAACCCCTTGGTAACAGCTTTGGTGGTGTTGCCGACCGCGTCGAGGCTCACCATCACCTTTTGAGCCTCACCGTCGAACTCGCCCGACATCTCGGCGATGCCGGCAGCGTTGTCCGCCACCGGACCGAATGTGTCTTCGGATACGACGACACCGGTCGTGGCGAGCATGCCCATACCGCACAGGGCCACCAGATAGAGGGAGAACTGGAGATTGCCTCCACCCAGCAACACGGCAGCCCCGATGGCACCGGCGATCGCGACAATGGCCCACACGGACGACTCGAGCCCGGCCGAGATGCCGGAAAGCACAGTGGTGGCGGGACCGGTTCGTGTGCTGGCAGCAATCTCCTGGACGGGTTTTGCCTCGGTCGAGGTGAAGTACTCGGTTAAACGCGACACGACCTGCGCCAGGATTAGACCGACCACAACCGCCGCAAACACCTTCCATCCCTCGTTGCCATGCTCGTTACCGACGTAGAACATGGCCACCAGGAAGGTGCCGATGACCGTCAGGATGCCGGCGGTCAGGAACCCTCGGTTGATGGGAGCCAGAGCCGACCGGTCCTTGGGAGTAGCCCGGACCATGAACACCCCGGCAATCGAAGCGAGGACCCCGATCGCCCTGGCGATGACCGGAAAGATAAGGCCGAGGACAGGGTTGGCTCCGATCGAGGTGAAAGCGGCGACACCGAGAATGATCGAGGCGACCAGGGTGACCTCATAACTCTCGAAGAGGTCAGACGCCATGCCGGCACAGTCGCCGACGTTGTCACCGACGTTGTCGGCAATCGTGGCAGGGTTGCGAGGATCGTCCTCGGGAATGCCCTGTTCGATCTTGCCAACCAGGTCGGCCCCCACATCGGCGGCCTTGGTGAAGATCCCTCCGCCCACCCGTAGGAAAAGGGCGAGCAGAGACCCTCCGAATCCAAACCCGACCAGGATCGCCGATGACGTGTTCTGGAACATCATGATGATCAGGGTGGCGCCGAGAAGACCGAGACCCACGGTGAACATCCCTGCCACACCACCCGTTCTGAAAGCCACCTTGAGCGCCGCCGGCAGAGACCCTGACCGGGCGGCGGCGGCGGTGCGAACGTTCCCGCGCACAGCCAGGCTCATGCCGATGAATCCCGTCAAGCCGGAGAGAAAACATCCGGCCAGAAAGGCACCTGTCCGGGCCAGACCGGATTGAAAGAGCGACAAGGCCACCGTTCCATCGGGTTTGGTGACCTCGGTGGAGGTGAGAAACACCACCACGACCAGCGGAATCAAGATGACGAGGATGGTGCGGAACTGCCTGCGCAGATACGCCATTGCCCCTTCCTGGATGGCCGCGGCGATCTCTTGCATCTTGGCGGTGCCCTGGTCGGCCTTGATCACGTTGCGCGCCAGGAGGAGCCCGACCGCGAGAGCGATGATGGCGGTGGCGGCGGACACGATCAGCCAGGTCCATTCGGTCGAGCCGAGTGTGAACTCCTGGTAGCCGCCCTCCGCGGCCAAGACGGTGCTCATCTAGGTGTCACTCCTTCAGTAGACGTTGGGTCGGGGGGTCCGACAAAAGCGGCACCCCGTGGATGCCGCTTGCAGGCCGGGGAAGGTTAACAACAGAACCCGACCCGTTGATCGCCGGGCGGGGAGATCGTCAGCTGCTTCTATTGAGCCGGTCGACGCTCAGGAGCAGCGCCGCCAGAACCGTACCCACCCCGGCCAGCAGCACTCCATCCGATATCCAGGAGAAACCAGTCAACCGCGAACTGACCAGGGATCCGATCAGGGCAATCGCTCCGATCACAATGCCGACGGTCACCAGGGTTCGACCCCCTCTCAGGTCGGCCATTATCGCGAATCCTCCGGCTGCCAAACCGATAGCCGCCGCCACCGTCAACGGCCACATCGGCACCCCCAACAACCCCATCGTCGATTTGGTGGCAACGGCAAAGACCGCACCGATCAGAACCAGGGTGCCGGCGGCAATGATGCCCGTTGCCACTGGCGAGGAGTCGCGGGGCAATTCGGTCGGTTGGACCGGGACCGCGTCGTCAGGGTCATACGCAATGGCGATGGCGCCGATGTCGGGGCTGATGTCGTGGGCGGCGGCGAGCTGACGGTTGAGACGGGGCGAGGATGTGGATCGGACTCCGAGCGCCATGGCAAACCGGGCATCGTCATTGGTGGAAAGAACCAACTCCTCACCCTCGATGCGAAGGTGGAATCCGTCAACCCGGGCGCTCACACCAATCTGGCTCAACGGCCAGCGGCCCAGAGTTCCGTTGGGTGAAACGAGGTGCAACTCCTCTTCGTCCAGATGAATCTCAACCCGGACCCCGGGCTCTCCTTCACCTGCCATTTTGATGGTACCGACGAGTTCGGCGTCCACGGCTGCACCCTTTCCGCCTCCCTCCCGCCCCGTTGCAGGCGCGATAATAGGCGTCCGCCGGCGATTTTGAGAGCCATCTTTCTGGCGGGCTACCCTGCCACTCCCCCGTGCCCGACTTCATCTATTCCATGCGCCGCGTCAGCCGGCACTACCCCCCTGATCGGGATGTGCTCAAAGACATCACCCTGGGATTCTTTTACGGCGCCAAGATCGGCGTCATTGGGCCCAACGGCGCCGGCAAGTCCTCCTTGCTGCGGATCATGGCCGGCCTCGACGACGGATATACAGGCGAGGCCCAACTCATGGAGGGCTACAGCGTTGGCCTACTCGACCAGGAGCCCCGACTGGACGAACAGAAGGACGTTCTCGGCAACGTGATGGATGGCGTCGCCGCCACCAGGTCGTTGCTCGAGGATTACCAGAAGGTCATGGACGGTTGGGCCGACCCCGACGCCGACTACGAGAAGCTCGGGGCCCGGCAGGAAGCCTTGGAGAAGAAGATCGAGGCTGCCGGAGCGTGGGATCTCGACCGTCAGGTGGAGATGGCCATGGATGCCCTCCGGGTCCCAGCCGCGGACAACCCGATCACCAACCTGTCGGGAGGTGAACGGCGGCGGGTAGCCCTGTGTCGTTTGCTCCTCGCCCACCCCGACCTTTTGCTGTTGGACGAGCCCACCAACCATCTCGACGCCGAATCGGTGGCGTGGCTGGAGCGATTCCTGGCCGACTATCCGGGAAGCGTCATGGCCATCACCCACGATCGGTACTTCCTGGACAACGTTGCCGGATGGATTTTGGAGTTGGATCAGGGACGGGGCCTTCCGTTCCAAGGCAACTACTCGAGCTGGCTCGAGCAGAAGGGGGCCCGACTCGCCCAGGAAGAACGGGAGGAGTCGGCCCGCCAGCGGACCCTCGCCCGGGAACTGGATTGGGTGAGGATGTCGCCCAGGGCCCGGCAGGCGAAAGGTCAGGCCCGCCTTACCCGTTACGAGGAGTTGGTGGCCGACGCCCAGTCCGTGGAGAAGAGAGCTAACCGGCTGGAGATCGAGGTCCCTTTCACCAAGAGGTTGGGCGACAAGGTCATAGAGGCAAATGCGGTTCGAAAGGGTTACGGCGACCGCCTGCTCATCGAAGACCTCAACTTCAAGCTTCCCCCGGCCGGCATCGTTGGAGTGATCGGACCCAACGGTGCGGGCAAGACCACTCTGTTCCGAATGATCACCGGGGTGGAGAAACCAGACTCGGGCACAATCGACGTGGGCCCCTCAGTCGAGCTGGCCTATGTGGATCAGACCCGCGACGCTCTCAACCCGACCAACACCATCTACCAGGAGATAACTGGGGGGGCGGAGATTCTCAAGATCGGCTCGAGGGAGATGAACTCCCGCGCTTATGTCGCCTCTTTGAACTTCAAAGGCTCCGATCAACAGAAGAAGGTCGGCACCCTCTCGGGCGGGGAACGGAACCGGGTTCATCTCGCCAAGATGCTGCGGACCGGGGGCAATCTCATCCTTCTGGACGAGCCCTCCAACGACCTCGACGTCGACACGCTGCGAGCGCTGGAAGAGGCGTTGACCGCCTTTCCCGGCTGCGCCATGGTGATCTCCCACGACCGCTGGTTCCTCGACCGGATTTGCACCCACATCCTCGCCTTCGAGGGTGACTCCCAGGTCCATGAGTACGCGCCAGGGAAAGTTCGATGGTTTGAGGGGAACTGGTCGCAGTACGAGGAGTTCATGGAGGATCGCTACGGGGCCGATGCCTTGCTCCCCCGTCGTCCGCGCAAAACTCGTTTGGGTTGACTCCCCGAGGTGGCATCGGACCATCACAGAACCACTCCGCGAAGCTGAAGTCACGGAGTCAGGGGTGTACGTTTGGAACGAATGAAAGTCAAGAGCGCGCTCAAACTCGCCTTGGCAGTCCTTGCCGTCATCCTGCTTGCCCTCCTAATCGTCGGACCGATGGTGCTGGGCGATTACGGCAGGTCATGTGTGGTGACGATTGGCAATGCCAGCTATCTCGACCATGAGAG
>CAYYRT010000272.1:0-7490 GCA_964474055.1 uncultured Acidimicrobiaceae bacterium
GCGCGCCGGCCACACCGCGAGGCAGCCGAGGCTCGCGAGCGCGGCGAGCCAGACCGCGTAGCGCTTGACGTAGAGTCCCACCGCGCTCGGGAGCCCCACGATCTGGTCACGGAACGAGGTGCCCCACGAGACGGTCGCGTAGTCCGAGCCGAGGCGGTGCATGTCCTCGATCAGCGTGTGCCACGGGTAGTATCCCAGTGCGCTCACCCAATCCCGAAGCACCGGCACATAGGCCAGAAGCTTGAGGTGGGTCCGGTCCGACGCGAAGAACGCCGCCGGTACCGCCAGCGCCACCGCGGTCAGGGCCACCCCGTGGCGGAGAGAACCAGTCCGCCACACGAGGAACGTCCACATGAATGGGATCGACGCCCAGTAGTTCGGTTTCACGAGGAAAAGGATCGACCACACTGCCATCGCGATCAGATCGCGCCCGCGCCAGCCGGTGCAGAACAGCACGTACAGGCCCGCGAGATGTAGGATGGCCACGAGCCCCGAGAAATCCACCACCGAGAAGTAGCCGAGCACGAGCCCGTGCGTCGAGAACAGGGCGCCCGCGACCGCGCCGGCCAGCGGCCCGGCCCAGCGGGTCGCCATCACGAAGATCAGGACCAGCACCACCGCGCCGAGTGCGACCGACGCGAGCCGCGCCACCAGCAGGTCGGGACCCGCGAGAAGCTGGGTGAGACCGTGGAAGTAGAAGGGCAGGGGGACCCACTGGCCCGTCAGGTCGTCCGCGTAGAGTCCTATCTCCCCGCGGACGGCCAAGCTCCCGAGTCCAAGATACTCCGTTTCGTAGTCGGAGTGCTCCTGCATCCACGCCAGGAAGAGGGCGAAGACCAGGTACGCGATGAGTACGACGGCGAGCGTGGCGAGCCGCTGACCGCGAGAGCCGTCGCCCACGGTGTCGACCATGGCGCCCACATGATAAGCTAGGGCGTGCCGCGGAGACCACGTTTCCGGATTCGTCGCGCGTGAAAGGCCTCATCCGACGTCCCGGCGTGCGAGCCATGCTGGACGCGCCCGCGCTGTTCACCGCGGTTCGCTATCCGCTCGTGGGGAGACAGCGAAGAACCCGTGAGCTGATTCGCGCGCATCTGGACGCGAAGGCGGACGAGCGGGTTCTCGACATCTGCTGCGGCATCGGGGAGTTCGCGGGGGAGGTGTCGAGCGAGTATCTCGGCATCGACCTCAACCCGCGCTTCATCGAAGCGGCGGCCCGCCGCTGGTCGGGCGCGGCGCGGAAGTCCTTCCGCGTGATGGACGCGCTGCGGATGGATCTACCCGACCGCCACTTCGACCGCACCATGTGGATCAACGGGCTCCACCACTTCTCCGACGAGGACGCGGTCCGGCTCCTGCGCGAGATCGGCCGGGTCACGCGTACGCGCGCGCTCATCATCGACCCGGACGGAACGCCGCGCGGGCTTGTGCGGAGGGCGCTGCTCGCGGCCGACCGGGGTGACTGGATGCGTACGCCGGACGCTCAGCGACACCTCATCGGGTCCGTCCTGCCCATCCGCGAGGTCGTCACCTATCGGGTCGGTTTCTATGCCGAAGTCCTGTACGACTGCGAGGTAACCGCCGCTTCGTGAGCGCCCCTCGCCTCGCCCTCGGCGTCGCGGTGGCCGCGGTGGCGATCACCGCGCTCTTCGTGATCTACGCGCTGAGCGGGGCCGATCTCTGCGCGTGGTGCGGCGCGCTCGGCCGGTGAGCGGCGCGGTGCCTGGGAACGCGCGGGAGCTGAGGTGGCTGGCCGCCATCCTGCTCGCCTTCCTCGGACTCGCGGTGTTCTTCGCGCACTATCTGGTGCCCTGGGACGACGAGTTCGGCTACATCATCTACGGACCGATGGCCCTGACCGGGCAGCTGCGCCTCTTCCAGGACGAGATGACCGGGCAACGGCTCCCGTTGCCGTACTGGGTCATCGGGTTGTCCCAGGTGATCACGGGCGCCAACGTGCTCACGGCCCGCCTCACGAGCGTCGTCCTCGGCGTCGCGACGGTCGGCTTGACGTTCGCCCTCGGCCGGTCGCTGGCGGGGCCGACCGCGGGCTTCCTCAGCGCGCTTTTCCTGGTGACGCACGCCCTGGTCGTCGGCTACTACTCGGCCGCGTCCTACCACGCGCTCAGCTCCCTGCTGCTCGTCGGGGGCCTGCTCGCGATCTCGCGCGAGCGACCGCCGGTGTGGCCGGTCGTGGGGATGGCGCTGATCGCGGGGCTCTGGCTCTGTCGGGCGAACCTCGCGGTCATGGTGCCGGCGGTGCTGGTCTACCTTCTCTTTCGCGCGCGGAGTTGGGCTGAGCGGCTGGCGCTCTTTCTCGCCGGCCTGCTCCCGCTGGTGGCGTTCCTGGTCTGGAGTCAGGAACACTTGAAGATCCTCGCCTACATACCGGTGGTCAATCGTCTCGTCGAGCCGCTCGGTTATCGGCCGCTCTTCGCGCTGCAAGACTTCCCCGAAGGCAAGCCCCTCGCCGAGAACCTCTGGTGGTGGCTCCGGCGGCACCTTCCGTGGGTCGCCGCGACCATCATCCTTCTCACCGGGGCCCTCGCCACGCGTCTCGCGCGCCCGCGCGTCCGCTGGCCTTCGCCTCCGCCCCTCGTCGCCTTCATCGCGATCCTGGCCGTGTACGCCGTCGGGTGGCAGATAGTGATCCTCAAGATGTATCTGAAATCGGTCGCGGCGTGGATGACGGCGTTCGCGCCGCTCTGGGCGGTGGCGCTGGGCTATGGTGCCGCCGTGCTTCTCAGGCCGGGCCAGGTCCCGCCGCCGGTCCGGGCGGGCCTGGCCGCCGCGCTCATCGTGCTCTTCGCGGTCTCTCCGATCCTGTCCCGGCACACCGCGATGCCCCTGACGCTGCCCGCGGAAACGACGCTCGGCGTGCTCGAGCATCAGGCGGCGCGCGTTCGCGCGGTGGTGCCGCCGGGTCAGCGCGTCTTTTTCTTCGGTACCAGTCCCATCCCCGCCCACCTGGCGGGCGCGCGCTTCTACATCCAGCAGGTGCTCCACACGCGCACGTTCGTGCCGGGCGGAGATGACTACGTGGTGTCTCGGAGTGGTCTATGGGGGCCCCGCCAGGTGGATGAGTGGCTGGGACGGGAGGTGTCATACGCGGTGGTGGAGCCGGGCCTGCTCGATGTCTACCGCACCACGGAGCCCGACTACCGGCCGGTGATCTCCCAGATCCAGACGCTACTCGCGGAGAAGTTCGTGCTGGTTGCGGATGGGGGTGACGGAGTCTGGACGCCGCCCTTTCTCGTCTACCGGCGCAAGTCGACCTAGACGCTCCCAATGCCGGTCGACCCGCGCGACGCGCCGGTGAACACGATGTTCCGGTTCGCCCTGGCGCTCATCGTGCTGCTCTTCGTGGCGCAATCGGTCCACCTGGCGCGCGTACTCGTGCCGTCTCACGACGAGACGTCGGCGCTCTTCGTCGGCTATCTCGCGACGAGCGGCCGCATATCCCTGTATCAGGACGAAGTCGTGGGGCACCGACCGCCGGGGCCGGCCTACATCATGGGTGCCACCCAGCTGTGGGGCCGGAGCCTGATGGCCGCGCGGTTGGCCAGCGTCGCCTTCGGGGTGGTCCTGGTTCTCCTGACCGGGCTGCTGGCGAGGGAGGTCGGTGGTGTCTGGTGCGGGCTCCTGGCCGCCGCGTTCCTGACTGCCCAGGGCGCCATCGTCGGCTACTACTCCCTCGGCGACTATCACGCGCTCGTTCCCATGGTCATGATGGCGGGTTTGCTCGTGTGGCTCTCCGGAACGCGCCCCGCCCACAACCTGCTCGGGGTGGCCATTCTCGGCGGGCTCTTCTTCATGCGGGTCCATGTCTGGTCACTGCTTCCGGTGATCCTCGTGCTGGGGGTGCGGCGCGCCCGGAGCTGGAGCGAGCGCCTGCTCGTCGCCGGCGTCATGATCGTGCCGCCGCTGGTCTTCTTCCTCTGGGACGTCCGCCACCTCAAGCTCCTGGTGGCCATGCCGCTCCTGGGCGGTCTCGTCCGTCCCCTCGGCTACATGCCGTTCATGCTGCTCGACGAGCGTCCGTACCAGGATTGGGCGTCGCAGGCCCGAACGCTGTTCCAGCTGACTCGCCGCTACGAGTTCCTGATTCTCGTTACTCTCGTCGTCCTGCTGCTCGTGGTTTGGCGGAGGATGCGTGGAGGCCACTGGACTCCCTACTTCGCGGACCGCCGGCTCAACCTGCTCGCCGCGCTCTTCGTCTACATGTTGGCCTGCCTGTTCGTGGCCTTCCGCATCAACTTCAAGTGGATCGGGATGTACTTCGCTTCGCTGATGCCGCTGCTCGCGGTGATCCTGGGATACCTGGCGAGCCGCCTGCTCGAGGATCGCGCACTCGGCCGCCGCGGCCGCGCGGCCTTCGCCGCGTTCCTGGCCGTGATGCTCGTGCTGCCGATCTACTACAATCGCAGCACCCTGATGCCGCTCGGGGCCGTGCGGGCCGCCGACCCAGTCCGCGCGGTCCGGGTGGCCGGTGAGCATCTGGCGCGGCTCGTGCCGGACACCGCGCGCGTCTTCTTCTTCGGCCAGGCGGACGTGTACTACTTCTCCGGCCTGCCGCCCACGTACCTCCAGCAGATCACCAACTACGACACCCTGGCCGTCAACGATCAGGACAACGCGGTGACGCTGCGCAGCGGCTACTACGGCATGCCGCAGGTGGAGCACTGGCTGGGCACCGACGCCGACTATGCCGTCGTGTCTCCCGAGGGCCTCCGAACATTCGCCGAGGCGTTCCACTACCATCCGGAGATCAACCGTCCTAAGGTGGCGAGGATCTGGGAGCTGCTCGCCCGCCACTTCGCCAAGATCGGCACCGTGGACGAGTACCCGTTCTACTCCTACGACGTCTACCGCCGCGTGAGCCGGGCCGAGCCCGCGCCTGCCGCTCGATGAGGCTCGGCCCGGCCCGCCCGGCCGATTTATCAATCACGGGCGCAAAAGGCGGCTGCGGTAGAATCGCCCCATGCGGGTTGCCGCTTGGGACGTGCGCGCGTGAAGACGGTGGTCACCGGCGGCGCGGGGTTCATCGCGAGCCATCTGGTTGATCGGCTCCTGGCCGACGGTCACTCCGTTCTGGTCCTGGACAACTTCTCCACCGGCCGGCCCGAGAACCTCGCCCACCTGGCCCGGGAGCCGCGCCTCGCGCTGGAACGGGTTGACATCTCGAGCGAGCCGGGATTGGCCGCGCGGATGCGCGGGGTCAACTGGGTCTTTCACCTGGCCGCGCTGGCCGACATCGTACCGTCCATGGAGCGGCCGCTCGACTACCACCGCGCCAACGTGGATGGGACGGTCGCGGTGCTCGAGGCCGCGCGGACAGCCGGCGCCGGGCGCGTCCTCTACGCCGCCTCGTCGTCCTGCTACGGGATTCCCGACGCGTACCCGACGCCGGAGACGGCCGCCGCCCGGCCGCAATACCCGTACGCGCTGACCAAGCTTCTCGGCGAGCAGTGCGTTCTCCACTGGGGGCAGGTCTACCGGCTGCCCGTCGTCTCGCTGCGCCTCTTCAACGTCTACGGACCGCGCTCCCGGACGTCCGGAACCTACGGCGCGGTCTTCGGCGTCTTCCTCGCCCAGAAGCTCAACCGCCGGCCCTTCACGGTGGTGGGGGACGGCACGCAGTCGCGTGACTTCACCTTCGTCTCGGACGTGGCGGATGCCTTCGTGACCGCCGCCCAGTCCAGCGTCGCGGGCGAGGTGTTCAACGTGGGGACCGGTGCCCCCGTGTCGGTCAACCGGCTCGTGGAGCTCCTGCAGGGCGACGTCGTGCACGTGCCGAAGCGTCCCGGCGAGCCCGATCGCACCCACGCCGACGTCTCCAAGATCCAGCGCCAGCTCGGCTGGCGCTCGAAGGTGTCCATCGAGGAGGGCATCGGGATCCTGCTGGACAACATCGAGTACTGGCGGCAGGCGCCGGTCTGGACGGAGGCGTCGATCGAAGTGGCGACCCGCGACTGGTTCCGGTATCTGGGAAAGGACTGATCGCCATGTCACCCCGCACCTTCGAAGACAAGATCAAGACCTTGACCGAGCTGACCGAGATCTGTCGGTCCCTGCGGGCCGAAGGGAAGCGGATCGTCCAGTGCCACGGCGTCTTCGACCTCATGCACCCGGGCCACGTGCGGCACTTCGAGGCCGCCCGCGCCCAGGGTGACTTCCTGGTGGTGACGGTCACGCCGGACCGGTTCGTCAACAAGGGGCCGGGGCGTCCGGTGTTCAACGAGCGCCTCCGATCCGAGTCGGTGGCCGCGCTCGGCAGCGTGGCCTTCGCCGCGATCACGGAGTCCCCCTCCGCCGAGGACGTGATCCGCCGGCTTCGCCCGTCGGTGTACGTGAAGGGCAGTGACTACGCCGACGTCAAGGATGACCTCACCGGGAAGATCGCGGACGAGCGACGGGCGGTGGAGGAGGTGGGCGGGCGGATCCACTTCACCGAAGAGATCACCTTCAGCTCCAGCAGCCTCCTCAACCTGCACTTCGACGTCTATCCGGAGGAAGCTCAGGAGTTCCTGCGCGACTTCCGTCAGCGCCACTCTCCCGACGAGGTAATCGGGCTCCTCAAGGCCCTGAAGCGGCTCAGGGTGCTGGTGGTCGGCGAGACCATCATCGACGAGTACCACTACGTGCAGTCGATGCAGAAGTCGCCCAAGGAGCTGCTCGTTACCACCCGCTACCTCCGGGAAGAGCACTTCGCGGGGGGCATCCTCGCGTGCGCCAATCACGCCGCCGGTTTCTGTGACCAGGTCGACATCGTGACCGTGCTCGGAACCGAGGACTCGCGCGAAGAGTTCATCCGGGGCCGGCTCAAGCCGAACGTCACGCCGACGTTCTTCCACCGGGAGGACACCGGCACGATCGTCAAGCGCCGCTACGTCGAACAGGCCTTCCTCAACAAGATGTTCGAGGTGTCTTTCCTGGACGAGGGCGAGCTGCCCGCGGCGGTCTCCCGCCGGGTCGAGCAGCACCTCGCCCGGGTGCTCCCGACGTACGACCTGGTCATCGTCGCCGACTACGGCCACGGCTTCCTGAACCGCGAGCTGATCCGGGTTCTCACCGCGGAGTCGCGATTCCTCGCCGTCAACGTGCAGACCAACAGCGCGAACCTCGGCTACAACCTCATCAACAAGTACCCCCGCGCCGACTACGTGTGCATCGACGAGCCCGAGGTGCGTCTGGCCGCCCACGACCGGCGCAGCAATCTGGAAGAGATCATCGGACGGGTGGCCAAGGACATGTCCTGCCGGCGCGTCGCGATCACCCGAGGGCACAAGGGCTGCGTCGCCTACGCCCAGCCCGAGGAGGAGTTCTTCCACGTCCCCGTCCTGTCGCGAGAGATCGTGGACCGCATCGGCGCGGGCGACGCCTACCTGTCGGTGACGGCCCCCTGCGCGGCGGCCGGGTACCACCCGGAGATGGTAGGCTTCATCGGCAACGCGGTGGGGGCCCTCGCGGTCCGCATCGTCGGCAATCGC
>CAYYRT010000273.1:0-3271 GCA_964474055.1 uncultured Acidimicrobiaceae bacterium
CCTGAGGATGTCGAAGACGTTGGTGTATGTGGCTGCGGTCCCGATGTCTTTCGCCCGTGGGCACTAACGAACTGCCAGTCGAGAGAGCGGTTGTTCGGCGACCTTCCACTGGTTGGACGAGGGATGAGCGCGGGATGAGTCGACCGAGCTGCTGGCCCGAGGCCCACTTGCGAGGCTCTGACCAGCACTTTCTGAGCCGGGACGGCGGGACTCGAACCCGCGACCTTCGCCTCCTGAGCGCTGCCGGGTCGAATTGCTGCGGACCTCGGTGGACAAAAACCCAGGTGGCGCGCACTTCGGACGCCGGTGGTCCTGCGCTCAGCAGTGGACGCGGCATAAACGCGGGATGAACTGGCCGGGCTGTTGCCAGGGGAGGTCAATGTCGACCATGGCGATAGCTGCGGCGCCGACCATCTCGGCTGGCGCCGCAGCATTTCAGGTCAGCGGAGGCCGCGGAAGAACTCCCGCACATCGTCGACGAGCAGGTCGGGCTCTTCCATCGCCGCGAAGTGGCCGCCGCGGTCAACGTCGGTCCAACGTGTGATGGTGTTTTCGCGTTCGGCGTAGCGACGGATCCCGACGTCGTGGGCGAGCACGAGGGCCGCGGTCGGCACACCCGAGTTCTCGTTGACCTTGCCCCAGCCCGCGGCTTGGGCATAGCCGATAAATGCCGCGGAGCCAGCGGTTGCCGTCAGCCAGTACAGCATCACGTTGGACAGCAGGCGGTCTCGATCGATGACCTCATCGGGCGGCGCTGAGCGCGGATGGGTCCACTCGCGGAACTTGTCCAGTATCCAAGCCAGCTGCCCGACCGGTGAATCGGTGAGTCCGTAGGCCAGGGTCTGGGGCCGGGTCGATTGGATGGCGATGTAGCCGAACTCCTCCTGCATGAACGCCTCGATCCGAGCGACGCGATCGCGTTCCACGTCGGTCAGTGCCGCCAGCTCCTCCTCGGACAGCGGCAGTTCCGGCATCGGGCCTGGACCGCCGTTGACATGCACCCCGATGACCCGGTCCGGTGCAACGCGCCCGAGCTCCGCGGAGACGCCTGCGCCGATGTCGCCACCCTGGGCGCCGTAACGGTCATAGCTCAACCGACGCATCAGCTCGTCCCATGCCCCGGCGATGCGAGTGGTGTCCCAGCCCGCGTCCTTGGTCGGTCCAGAGAAGCCGAAGCCAGGCAGCGACGGTATGACGAGGTGAAACGCGTCAGCCGCGTCGCCGCCGTGCGCGATCGGATTGGTCAGTGGGCCGATGATGTCCAGGAACTCAACGACCGAGCCCGGCCAGCCATGGGTCAGGACCAGTGGCACCGCGTTCGCCTCGGGCGAGCGCACGTGCAGGAAATGAATGGTGGCGCCGTCGATGATCGTCGTGAACTGTGGGAGCTCGTTGAGCTTCGCCTCTTCGACGCGCCAGTTGTAGACAGTGTGCCAATACTCGGCCAGCTCCTTGAGGTAGCCAAGAGGTACGCCGCGGCTCCACTCGACATCGGGTAGCTCCTCCGGCCAGCGGGTGCGGGTAAGGCGGTCCTGCAGGTCGTCCAGGTCGGCCTGGGGAATCTCGATCCGGAACGACCGGATCTCTGTCTTGCTAACCATTGGGTCTCCTTGGGTCGATTGGAATGGACTGTTCCGTTCCGACACTCTATCAGAACGGAACGTTCCGTTCAAGTGCTAGGCTTGGTCCGCATGGACAATGAAATCCCCGCACCGCTGAACGGACGTCGAGCAGAAGCTGCCCGCAACGATCAGAAGATCCTTGACGCCGCCCGCCAAGTTTTCATTGCTGACCCGGGAGCTCCTATCGCCGCCGTCGCCAAGCAGGCTGGAGTGGGTATTGGCGCTCTATACCGCCGCTATGCAAGCAAAGAGGAGCTGCTGCGGCGCCTGTGCCGGGACGGCCTGCGCCGCTATATCGCCGAGGCGGAGGCGGCGCTGGCTGACCGTGGCGACCCGTGGACGGCCTTCACTCAGTTCATGGCTCGCATCGTGGACGTCGACACTCACTCGCTGACGCTAAGTCTGGCGGGGACCTTCACCCCCGACAATGAGCTGTGGCAGGCAAGCGAGGCGGCAGAGGAACTGAACGAACGACTCTTCGATCGCACCAAAGCCGCCGGCGCCATCCGACCCGACATCGAAGTCGTTGACATGGTCGTCATCTTTGAGCAGGTGGCGGCGATTAGATTCCGCGACCAGGATCGCACCAATCAGCTTCGACGCCGATACCTGGCGCTGGCCCTCGATGCCTTCCACACCCCCGCGTCGCAACCGCTCCCAGGCCCGGCCCCCACCTGGGAAGAGATCAGCCAACGGTGGGAGGCCTAGCTCTGTGACAGACGCGGGCTAGATCTCATTGGTACCGGTCAGGGCCTGTCACCCAAGGGTGTCGGCGTAGTACAAGAAGTCCAGCTCAGGTGGGGAATGTCCCGCTCGCTCAAGAATCAGTGCAGCATCGCGGCGCTGCTGAGTGCTGTGCGTGATGATGTGGAGCAAGAACGTCCACAAAGGGAAGCGGTCATTAGGGCCGAGCTCAACGACTTCGTTCAGAGTGTCCTCCTCCAACGTTCCTAGCCACTCTCGCATCTGCATCTCATCCTCAGCCCAGGCCTCGGCGAGTGAACCGATGTCTACAAAAGTCTCAGGCTTTAACTGTGCGTCGTACACTTCTGCTGGCTCACCCTGAAGGCGCAACCGCCAACTCCGTTCAACATCAAGGGCGTGCACAAGAGTGGCGCGAAGGCCGCGGTAGGTGATATCGGCGGAAGCGCGGAAGATGTCTCCCGAAGCCTCTGCCGCCTTGGCTAGGAGTTGCCGAGTCGCCCAATAGCTGTAATCAAAGAGGGTCTCAGCTTTAAGGGCTTGCACCTAGTGGAGCGTAACGTCCCTGGTCTTCGTCAGAAACGGGACTGAGCGCTGTCCGTCAATCCCGGAAAGTTCCATAAGCCACTCCACGTGGTTGTAAGCAGCGGGACATGACTGCGGTAGGGACTTTCACCCGCGGATGGCAACGAACTGGCAGCGAGTGGCCGCTTCTTCGGCGGCCTCACAGAATCTGACGCGGGACAAGACAACCGAGGTGCTTGCCCGAGGCTCACTCGCAAGCTTGTGACCAGCACCTTCTGAGTCGGGACGGTGGGACTCGAACCCACGACCTCAGCGTTCCGAACGCTGCCGGGTCGAATTCCTATGGACCTTGGCGGACAAAGACCCAGGCGGCGCCTGGATGTCGGGCGCCGATGGACCCCTGTGATCTGCAGCGGACGCGG
>CAYYRT010000274.1:0-27918 GCA_964474055.1 uncultured Acidimicrobiaceae bacterium
CGGACGGGCACGACCTACTA
This sequence comes from uncultured Acidimicrobiaceae bacterium, assembly GCA_964474055.1. Classification (GTDB taxonomy): domain Bacteria; phylum Actinomycetota; class Acidimicrobiia; order Spongiisociales; family ZC4RG35; genus JAICND01. Next base: position 21 of record CAYYRT010000274.1, read on the forward strand.
CCGGTCGCTGTTGACCTACCCGGTCCGGCTCGCATATCTGCTGCTGGTCTGGTTTGTGGTGGGACGGCGGGTTCCGGACCCGAACTCGGGCTTCCGGGCGTTCCGGCGCAGCGCGGTGGCCGAGTTCCTGCCGGTCATGAGCGGGGGCTTCTCGTTCACCACCAGCATGACCACGCTCTTCCTGCTCTCGGGGCGCACGGTGGACTACCTGCCGATCCCGTACCACCGGCGCGTCGGGCGATCGAAGGTGCGGATCATCCGGGACACGCTGCGCACCGGCCAGATCCTCTGCTCGGTGATTCTGCTCTACAACCCGATCAAGCTGTTCGTGCTCCTGGCGGGTGGGTCGTTCCTGGTCGGGACGGGTCTGGTGGCGGCGGCCCTCCTCGCGGGCGGGCGCATGGCGCTCTGGCTGCCCGGCGTGCTCTTCATCCTGTTCAGCGGGCTCTTCTTCTGCTTCGGCCTGCTCGCCGATCTCCTCGCCAACTTGCGGAAGCGCGCGTGACCGAGGGCGGGCCGACCCCCGGGGCGCCGCCGCGGACGGGGATGGAAACCATGTCGTCCGCGATGCTCGAGATTCCCGAGTACTACCGCTGGATGGCGGCGCAGTTCGAGCGGTATCTGGGCGACACCGTCCTCGACGTTGGCACCGGCCCGGGCACCCACCTTCCGTTCCTGGCCGGGCGCCGGGTGATCGCGGTCGATCTCTCCGCCTCGTGTCTCGATGATGTGGGGCGGCGATTTCCGTGGGTCGAGACGCTGCGCGCCGACGCGAGCGATCCGGCGATCGCCGAGCGGCTCGCCGGGCGCGGCGTCGACACGATCACCTGTCTCAACGTCCTCGAGCACATTCCCGACGACGGCCGGGCGATCGAGACCTTCGCGCGCATCCTGCGGGCGCGTCGAGGCCGGCTGGTGCTGGTAGTGCCCGCCCACCCGGTGCTCTACGGGTCAATGGACCGGCTGGCCGACCATCTGCGGCGCTACTCTCTCGCCGGGCTCCTGCGCCTCGTCGAGGCGCGTGGCTTCCGCCCGCTCCTCGCGCGGCATTTCAACGTGGTCGGGGGCCTGGCCTGGTACCTCAACGCCAAGTTGCTGCCGGTGCGTGACCTCTCCGCGCCGGCGGTCAACTGGCAGATCCGGGTGTTCGGGCGGGTCGTCCTGCCGGTGGCGCGGATGGGCGACACGGTGCTCAACCGCTGGCTCGGGCTGCCGTTCGGACAGTCGCTCATCGTGGTCGCCACTTCTCGCGCTTAGGTGAAGCCCGGGCTGCTCGACTACCTGGTGTGCCTGCGCTGCGGATCCGCGCTCGCCTGCAAGCCGCAACGGGTGGACGGGGCGGAGGTGCTTGAGGGCACCCTCCGCTGCGCGGGGTGTCACGCGGAGTTTCCGATCCGGGGCGGCGTGCCGCGGATGCTGCCCGGCGCGCTGTCGACCCCGGAACGCGCCACCGCCCGCGCCTTCGGTGCCCAGTGGCGCATTCTCTCCGGCCTCGATCCCGTGCTCCGGACCGAGTTCCAGAGCTACCTGGACCCGCTGCCCGCGTCCGCCCTCGCCGGTCTCAGCGTGCTCGACGCCGGCTGCGGCAGCGGGAAATTCGCGGTGGCCGCGGCGGAGGCGGGAGCTCGCGCGGTGGTGGCCGTGGACCTGTCGAGCGCGGTGGACGTGGCCTGGCGCAATCTGCGCGATCACGCGGGGGCTCATGTGGTGCAGGCGAGCATCGACCATCTGCCCCTGCGGCCGGCGGCCTTCGACTTCGCGTATTCGATCGGGGTCATCCACCATACGCCAGACCCGGAGAAGGCCTTCCACCAGATCGTCCCGCTGGTGCGCCCGGGCGGGCGGCTCTTCGTCTGGGTTTACGCGTTCGAGGGTAACGAGGCCTTCCTGCGCTGGCTCGATCCCTGGCGGGTGTGGCTCTTCTGCCGGCTGCCGTCGTGGGCGAACCGGATCGCAGCCACACTGCTGGCGGCTCCGCTGTGGGCGGTGATCCTCGCGCTCTACGTGCCCCTCGCGCGGCGGGGCCGGGGCGGGCGGTTGCCCTACTCCGCGTACTTTCTCTACTTCTCGCGCCTGGGCTTCGGTACCTTCTGGGGTACGGTCTACGACAAGCTCGTCCCGCCGATCGCGTTCTACCTCTCGCGCGAGGATGTCCGCCGCTGGCTCCGCGGCGCCGGCCTCACCGAGGAAGGTCTCCACCACCGCAACGGCAACAGCTGGAGCTGTCTCGCGCGGCGGGAACCACCGGCGTGATTGTCCGGCCCGCGCTCCGGCTGACCGCCGCGTGGCTGCTGGTCCTGGGGCTAATCTTCGTGGTCTCGCCGCTCTACCGCGACTTCTTCCTGGACCGCCGCGACAAGTACCGGGGCACGAGCTTCGCCGACTTCCTTGGCCCTCTCGCCTACGACGGCCGGGTGCTGCGAGACTTCTCCTGGGGTGCCTGGTTCTGGAACCCGGACAAGGCCCTGGGATTTCCCCGCGCGCAGGACCTTGGCACGCGGCCGATGTACCCGGTCCAGCTGATCCTCACACGACTGCTTCCCCCCGAGCAGGCCTGGCACTGGAACCACGTCTTCCACGTGGTGCTCAAGGCGGTCGGGCTGGTCCTGCTGTGCGCCGCGTTCGGCTGGCCGCTGTGGATCGTCGTGCTCGCTTCGACCGGGGCGATGCTTGCTGCCGGCGCGCTCGCACACTTCGCCGACACCACGATCATCTCGACGGCGGCCTGGGTGCCTTTGCAGCTGTGGCTCACCCTACAGGCGGCACGAGTTGGACGCCTCTCAGGATGGGACGCAGCCTGGGCCGTATCCGCGGCGCTCCGGGCGATGTCGTTCCACCCACAATGGGGCGCCTACTACGAGGTCCTCATCCTGCTCTTCACGGTGCGCGTTGAGTGGGCTGCGCTCGGACGCCGGTGGTCGGCGCTCCTTCTACGGTACGCTGTCTATGGTTTGCTGCTGGCCCCCTGGATCCTGCCTGCCGCCGCGCATTACGCGGAGTCGGGCCGCCACCATATCATGGAGTTCGACGACTGGCACCTGCGCCGCGCCTACACATGGTGGAAGTACAAGGTGGGCTGGGACGATATCTGGCGCTCGATGCTGGTTCCCTGGGGCCTCTGGATTCTGATCGTCCTGGCCGCTCTGGTTGGCCGTGTCCGCGGATCCATCCTCTGGCCAGTTTTCGGTGCCTACTTTGTTTTCGGACTCTTCCACGCAGTCCCGTGGCTGGCCCTCCCTATGTGGATCTCTGGCATAGCGATGCTGCCGTTCCGCATCCCACAGCGCGTTTTCGAGCCATTCACATGGCTGGGTATCCTCCTGCTGGCGGAACTCATCGCCCGCGAAGGCCGACCGAGGCACCGCACTGCACTGGCTACACTGCTCGTGATCGGCCTTGGAACCTGCGCCTGGCAGACGGCCTTCGATCCCGCCCGGAGCTATGTTTATCCGCGCTGGGAACGGGGCCTCCCGGAACGGCTCCTAGCCATTGTCCGGGAAGAGCCACGCGCTCCGGCCATCTTCCCAGTAGGTCCGGATCGCAAGGATGATGTCCACGCCCCGCTCTTGAACTCGAATCACAACCTGCTCGTGGGCATCCCAGGGGCTCACTTCCTCGGAGAAGTTCCCAACTACTACTACACGCGCGCCACGTACCGCCTGCCCGGCCTTCTCTTCATGCAACGAGTGTCTACGCCACTCTTGGACTGGGACCCGGTTGTCGACGTGTATGCAGAGCTCGGAATTCGATGGGTGTTCTGGGATGGCGCCGGCGATCCGGTACATCCCCGGCTGAAGCTTGTAGGCGAGGAAAACGGATTCAGGCTATATCGCATCGAGGGTGCTCGTCCTCACATCTACGCGCTGGACACGGTCCGCCGAGTACGCACGCCGTCGAGGCCCGCAGAGGTGGCGGCGCTCATCTTCTCACTCCCGGCCCTGGGCCCCTTCTGTTACGGCTGCCCCGAGGGAGCCACGGTGAGCTCGGTCTCGGAGGTGAGGCTCAGACCTGTCTGGAAGCCGGGCGATGTCATGGTTGAGGTTGACTCTCCCCACGGCACTCTGGTGGTGCTGGGGGAGACCAGGTCTCGAGGCTGGCGGGCGACGCTCGATGGGGCTCCTGTCCCGATCTATGCTGTGAACGAGGCTTTCCAGACGGTCGCTGTCCCGCCCGGCCATCATCGGGTCCACTGGCAGTTCATATCCCCGGGGTTCTCCATCGGGCTCGCGCTGGCAGGAGTAGGGTTGCTCGTGTTGGCGGTGGCGGTGTCGGTCTCGGGAGCGAAGGCGCGGCATGGGAAGGCGTAGGGTAACCGGAATTCTCGCCGTTGCCCTGACCCTTTGCCTGGCCTTGGCCGCGCCCACGCGCGTCCCTGGAGGAGCTCTTCAAGAGTTCGACAACCCAGTCCTGACCTTCCCGATGGGACTCGCAGTGTCCCCTGATGGGGGCGTATGGATCGCGTCCACCTACGCCGACCAGTTGGTCAGGTTCGATCCAGAGACAAGAACAGTCCGCCGGCTCCAGCTCGAGCCTCGAGCCCACCCGGTCGGCATCATGGCCGACCGGCGCGGCGCGATCTGGTTCGCGGCTAGCGGTCTCGGGCGTGTTGACAGGGTCGAGCCCGACGGCACGACAATACGTCAGTTCGGCATCCCCTCCATGTTGACGGCGCGCTTCGCTATTCCGTCGCCGTGGGCTCTCGCGATGGATGAACTGAGGCGACAGGTGTGGTTCACTGTCCAGTCCGACGGGCTCATCGCCCGGCTGGCCATGGATGCTCAGCCGATTCGCCGGGGCTTTGTTGTAAGCGAGCTGAAGCTTGGCAGCCCGGAGACCCGGCCCTATGGGGTTGCCGTGGATGCTCGTGGGACGGTCTGGGTTGCCGAGGTCGGAGCCGACAGTTTGGCGCGGCTGGACGAGCAAGGCAACATGAATCGCCTGCGGCTCCGGAAGGGGAGTCAACCCCAGAATGTCGCCGCAGCACCGGACGGCACGATATGGGTCACCCTGTTTGGAGGCCACGAACTGCTCCGGGTGGACCCCGTTACGCTGGGTCTCCGCGCCTGGCCCATGCCCTCGGGGCGGTCGTCAAGCCCTGATGCCGTGGTGGTTGACCGCGCGGGTGCCGTCTGGGTGAGCGAGTTCACTGGCAACGCTATCGTCCGGTTCGACCCCCTCCGAGAGCGTTTCACAAGGTTCCCACTGCCGACGCCTCGTTCTGGCGTGCGCGCGCTGGCTGTGGAGCCCGGAGGGCGGGTGTGGTTCGTTGGCAGCTATAGCGGTCGGCTGGGAGTCATTGATCCAAGGGCTGTTCCCCGCTGAAGAAGGGAGATAGTTGAGCGGCTTGGCTGTACAGCCTGTGCCGGTAGACTCCAGAGAGGAAGTGGAAGTCGTGCGGGTGGATGAGGCGGTTGCCCAGCTCTGCACCCAGTAGCGCTGGAACTCAAAGAACCAGTCGAGCCGAAGGTTGGCGTAGATGAGACGCCGGTGCCAGGCGAGCTTCACGAGCGCGCCGAGCGCGTAGAGGCGCGCGAAGCCGCCGAGCCGGCCGAGCGCGCCTAGCCCGTCGCCCCTGCGCGCGGACGGATCGGCGGGAGCGAGGGAGGCGTCCTGCTGCTTCAGGAGCGTGGCGACGTAGAGATGGACATCGTCGTAGCGATTCATAGGCGCTAGGCCAGCCCGCGCCTTCCGGCGCTGTCAAGGGATGCCCGTGGCGGCGGTCGGGTCGCCGCGCGCGCGTGCTAGAATCCGAGAGCATGGCGAGGACGATCGGCGTCGTCACCGTGGCCCGTTCCGACTACGGCCACCTGGTCCCGCTCCTCGAAGCGCTCCGCGATCGCCCCGGTCTCGCGCTCCAGCTCTACGTGGCGGGCGGGCACCTCTCGCCTCGGTTCGGCCGCACGGTGGACGCGATCGAGCGCGACGGCTGGCCGATCGCCGCGCGCGTGGAGACCGCAGGTGCCTCCGACGCCGCGGTGGACGTGGCCGCCGGCGCCGGCGCGGGGGTCGCCGGGTTCGCCCGCGGCTTCGCGGGCGGGCGGCCCGACCTGATCGTGCTGCTGGGCGACCGGCTCGAGATGCTCGCGGCAGCGGTGGCCGCGCTGCCGCTCGTGCTCCCGGTGGCGCACCTGCACGGCGGGGAGATCACCGAGGGCGCCATCGACGAGCAGGCGCGCCACGCGCTGACCAAGCTCGCCCACCTGCATTTCCCGGCCGCGGATGCCTACGCGCAACGGATCCTCCAGATGGGCGAGGAGCCGTGGCGGGTACACTGCGTGGGGGCGCCCGGGCTCGACCGTTTCGCGCGGCTGCCCCCGCTACCCCGCGCGGAGCTGGCCCGGCGGATCGGCCTGCCCCTGCGGCGCCCGACGCTGCTGGTCACTTTCCATCCGGCCACTCTCGAGCCCGAGGAGGCCGGCGCGCACGCCGAGGAGCTGGCCGCCGCCCTCGCCTCGGCCGAGGGCGACGTGGTGATCACGTATCCGGGCGCCGATGCTGCCCACGCCGCCGTGATCGAGCGCCTGGAAGCGCTCGCGGCCGCGCGCCCGGGCACCCGGATGGTGCCGGCGCTGGGCGAGGAGAGCTACGGCGCGCTGCTGCGGGAGGCGGACGTCATGGTTGGCAACTCCTCGAGCGGCCTGATCGAGGCGCCGTCCTTCGGCCTGCCGGTGGTCAATGTGGGCATCCGGCAACGGGGACGGCTGCGCGCGGCCAACGTCATCGACGTGGGCTACGGGCGCGAGGAGATCGCGGCCGGGATCCGGCGGGCGCTCACGCCGGGCTTCCGTGAGAGCCTGCGCGGGCTCGTGAATCCCTACGGCGACGGGCGGGCCGCCCCCCGCATCGCGGAAGTGCTGGCCTCGGTGGCGCTCGGCCCACGCCTCGTCCGCAAGCGGTTCGTGGACCGGCCGTGAAGATCGCGTTCCTCGCCTCGCGCAAGGGCTATCTCAAGGTGATGGGCTCGCTGATCCAGGCGAGTCTCGACCGGGGGCACGAGGCGATCCTCCTCGCCGATCCCGGCGAGCGAAAGCCTGGAGAGGCGACGACGCCCGAGGACCTGGGTCTTTGGCCGGGAGCCCATGTCCTGCTCTACCATCGAGGCTCACCGCTGGCGCCGTTGCTCGGGCGCGAGGGCGCGACCGCGCTGGTGGGACCTTCGCTGCATTTCGTACTGGCGAGCATGGGGCTCGAGCCGGAGATCCGAGCCCTGCGCGCGGCGAGGGTACGCCTGTACTCCGTGGACTACATCCTCGATGCACTGCACAGTCAACCCGAGGCGTATCGGGTGATCGACCGGACTTTCTACACGAGCGAGTATCAGCGGCGCCTGCACTGGGAGCTTCTCAAGGAGCGTTTCGAGCAGGTGCGACAGGACGTTGACGTGTCCACTCGGAGCTCAGTCTGCGGATCCACGATGCTGGACCAGCTCGATCTGGTGGATCGGGCGGCGGTGCGGCGGCGCCTCGAGCTCCCCCCCGATGCTCCCATCGTGCTCTTCATGTCGCTCAAGATGGCGGTGCCCGAGCCCTGGCGTCGCCATGTCTGGGGCGGCGGGCCGGCGCTGGCCCGAGCCGTCATGGCGGTCGCCCGCGGACACGCCGGCCTCGTTCGCGACATCTGGAGAGGCAACGGGTACCGCGAGCTGGCCCGGGCTTTGCTGACCTTCTGCCGACGGAACGGAGCGGTCCTCGTCGTCAAGTCGAGGGAGAAGAACCACGACCCGCGGTTTCTCCGGAAGATGGCCGAAGTCTTCGTCGAGCGCGACGACGACGTGTTCCCCTATACCTCCATTCAGCTCATGGCGGTGGCCGATCTCTGCATCCATTTCCAGAGCGGCGCGGTCCTCGAGGCAGCCGCCGCGGGTGTCCCATCGATCAGCATCACGATACCCCAGTCACACTTGCACGAATACCCCGCCTTCCCCGAGATCTTCGGGGTCACGCCGGGGAGCCTTCAGAACTTCCCCGGCATCGTGTGGTCCACGCCTCACGACGCCGCGGTCGCGCTTCTGCAGGGCCGCTCCCTCGCCGATTTCAAGCCGGATCCGGCCGCGCGCCAAGCCTACATCGAGCGCTATCTGGGCTTCGACGACCGGCAGAGCAGCCGGCGCGTCCTGGACGTGATCGAGGCCGACGCCGCGGTCAGGCCGAGCGTCGCGCCAGCAGGACCTCCGCCAGCCTGAGCTCCATCTCCGAGTCGATGTTCACGGAGCTCTCCCTCGGCATCACGTAGGCTCCGGTAGCGCGCGGATAGAAGGTGCCCTGCTCGCGGAGGGCCGGCACCCGCACTGCGTAGATGGAACCGTTGGGCCGGTAGACTCCCGGCAGGTCCTGCCGACGGCTCACCGTCCGGCCCTCGGGAAAGAGCCAGGCGAGCCGCCCGTGGGAGAGCGTGAACATCCAGTACGGCGAGTAGTCGGGCTCCGTCACCGCCACCACCGCCTCGGCGGCCCCATCCGCGTGCAGCACGTCCAGTGCGCCCTCGATATGCTCGCTGCGCCGGAGGGGGGCGGTCGCGGGCAGCAGCGCGACCACGTCGGGTGTGAAGCCTTCGCGGCTCTCGAGCCAGTCGAGGGCGTGGAGGGTGACCGCCACCGTCGAGCTGCGATCATTCGCCAGCTCCGCTGGCCGCACGAACGGCGCCGGACAGCCGGCCCGGCGCCCCACGTCGAGGATCTCGGCGTCCTCCGAGGAGAGGATGGTGCGGGCGAGGGCGCGGCAGCCGAGTGCCGCCTCGATGGTGTGGGCGATCACCGGGCGGCCCCCCAACGGGAGGACGTTCTTCCGCTGCAGCCCCTTCGAGCCGCCCCGGGCGATGACGAGGCCTAGCGCGATCAGCCGCCCGCTCCGCCGGCCCCCATGTCAGGCGACGGCCACCCAGCGCCCCGAGGCGCTGGAGCGGGCGCAGGCGTCGATGACGCGCTGAACCTGGTAGCCCTCCCCCAGATCCACCACCGGCTTCGCGCCACGCTCGATGCAGTTGAAGAAATGGTCGATCTCCTCGACGTACATCTGGTCGTAGCTGCGCTCGGTCGTGAACGTGTCCCACTTCCGGGCGGTTGGCTCCCAGGCGCGCACCGTGTGCTCGCGCAGGTCCACGATCACGGTGCCGGCGGTGCCTATGAGCTCGACCTGGGTCCGGATCGACCGGTCCACCATGTCGAGGTGGATCGACCCCACCGCCCGATCCCCGAAGCGGGCGACCACCTCGCAGACGTCGTCGGTCTCCACCTCGAGATCGCTGAAGGTCCCCGCCACCGCGCATACGCCGGTGATCGGCCCGCAGAGCCACTGCATCCAGTCGAAGGCGTGACATTCGTCCAGGAGCACCCCGCCGCCCTGATCCTTCTTGGCCATGTAGAACGAGCGATAGTCCTCCCACGGATGCCAGTCGGGCAGGTAGGCTCCGGTGAAGCTCCGCGCCGTCACGAGACGCCCGATACGACCCGCGTCGATCAGCTCCTTGGCCTTCTGGAGCGGTTTGAAGAAGCGCATGCAGAAGGCGCTCATGCCGACGAGCCCGCGCTGCTGGAGCACGTCCAGGAGCTCGGGCACGCCGGCCGGGGTGTGGGAGACCGGCTTCTCCATGAGGATGTGCTGGCCCCGGCGGGCGAGGGCCAACGCGGTCGGGACATGATAGGCGGTGGGCACGCACACGAAGCCGGACTGGTACGGCCCGGCAGCCAGCGCCTCGTCGAGGCTCGCGAAAACTCTGACGTCCTCGTGCTTGGCCGTGATTTCGGCTCGGCGATCCTCGCGCGTCTCGACCACGGCGGCCGAGCGCCCGGTCGCCAGCAGGTTGCGGAGATGGCGTTTGCCGATGGAGCCGCCGCCGACGACGAGAGCGCTGATCATGACGAGAGCATCTCCTCGGTGATCGGAGTGTGATGGGCGATTGCCCGGGTGATCCGACGGCCGAGCACGGTGGGCAGCGCCGCGGGCGACAGCCCGGTGCCCGGGCGGAGCACGTCGAGATCCTCGCGTCCGAGCACCGCGCCGGCCGGCAGGTCCCGCGCGGCGACCAGGCTCTTGCGGGCCACGTCGCGCACCGGCAGCTCGCTCGGGGCCGGCCGCTTGACGCCATCGCCGAGCGCGGACTCGACCTCGCGGACCGCGGCCACCAGCGCCCGCAGCTCGTCCGGGAGCAGGGAGGCCTGGTGGTCGGGCCCGGGCAGGCTCCGGTCGAGGGTGAAGTGCTTCTCGAGATAGGCTGCGCCGCGCGCGACGGCCGCGATTGCCACGGTCAGGCCGGTCGAGTGATCGGACAGGCCCACCGGAGTGCCGAAGACCCGGGCGAGGGTGTCCATCACGCGCAGGTTGGTGAGCGCGGGATCGGCCGGGTAGTTGCTCACGCACTGCAACAGGGCCAGCTCGGCGGCGCCGGCGGTGCGGAGCGTGGCCACCGCCGCCTCCACCTCGACCATGTCGGCCATGCCGGTGGAGAGCACCACCGGCAGCCCGAGCCCGCCCACCACCTCGAGCATCGGCAGGTTGGTGACGTCGCCGGAGGAGATCTTGATGCGCCGGACCCCGAGCCGCTTCAGGAACCGCGCGCTCTCCGGGTCGAACGGGGTGGACATGAACTCGATGCCGGCCTGCGAGCAGTAGGAGAGCAGCATCTCGTGGTCGGCGGGGGAGAGCTCGAGGCGCGCCAGCATCTCGTACTGGCTCTGCTCGCTCCCGGTCGCCCACCGCTGGTACTCGGCCTTGGCCGCGCCACGGGTGAGCAGACGGTCCACCTTGAAGGTCTGGAACTTGACCGCATCGGCCCCGGCGGTCACCGCCACGTCCACGAGGGCGCGCGCGAGCGCGGGATCTCCGTTGTGGTTGACGCCGGCCTCGGCGATGACGAACGCGCGGGAATTCACTTGACGCATCTTACACCACGGTGTTCAACTTGTGAACATTCTCCATGCAGCGCCAGCACGAGCGGAACCTCGAGATCCTGACCGCCCTCGGTGAGGGGGCGCCGGTCACCCAGCGGGCGCTCGCCGCGCAGCTCGGCGTGGCTCTGGGCCTGGCCAATCTCTGCCTCAAGCGCCTGGCGAGCAAGGGCCTCATCAAGATGATGGAGTTCCCGGCCAAGCCCTCGGCGCACAAGCGGCTGCGGTACGTGCTGACCCCGAAGGGGGTGGCGGAAAAGACACGACTCTCCTACGAGTACATGGCGTATTCCCTGCGACTCTTGCGGCGCACTCGTGGCAATCTCCGGGAGACCATGGCGCGGCTCCATGCGGCCGGCATGAAGCGCTTCGCGCTCTGCGGAGTGGGGGAGGCGGCCGAGCTAGCCTATCTCACGCTGCGCGAATTCGGCCTCGAGCCGGTGGGCGTCTTCGATCGCAACGCGGGCGGTCGATTCCTGGGCCTTCCGGTGCGGCCGCTGGCGGACCTGGCCGGGGAAGAGGTCGACGGAGTGATCGTGGCCACGTTCGACCGGCCCGAGCAACGCGTGGCCGAGCTGGGAGGGCTGGGCGTTCCCGCCGGAAAATGTCTCACACTGCGCCGCCTGACCGATCCGGTGGCGCGGAGCGAGGAAAGGACAGGGCGATGAAGGGGCTGGACGACGTGCGCCCGAGCCGGTGGCCGGCCGCCTGCTGATCCTGGGGGCGGGAGGCCACGGTCGCGCGGTGGCCGACCTCGCCCGAGCGTGCGGCTTCACGGTGGCCGGCTTCACCGACCGCTCCTCCGCCGCGGGCAGCACGGGCACCCCGGTGCTCGGCACCGACGCGCAGCTGGCCGCCCTTATCCGCCCGCAGCGGATCGACGGCGGCGTGGTCGGCGTCGGCAACACCGCCCTGACCCGCCGTGCCCAGCTCTACGATGTGCTGGTGGCCGCCGGAGTGCCGCAGCCGGCGCTGGTGCACCCGCGGGCGGTCGTGTCGCCCTCGTCCGAGGTCGGGGCGGGGTCAGTGGTCTTCGCGGGGTGCGTGCTGGGCAGCGGGGTGCGGATCGAGGCGAACGCGGTGCTCTACAGCGGGGTCGTCGTGGAGCACGAGTGCGCGATCGCGGATCACGCCTATCTCTCACCCGGCGTGATTCTCTCGGGGCAGGTGACGGTGGAGGTCGGCGCCTTCCTCGGCGCGGGGGCGGTCGTGCTGCCTGGTCTGCGCATCGGGGCGGGGGCGGTGGTGGCCGCGGGGGCGGTGGTGACCGCCGACGTCCCGCCGGGCCAGACGGTCATGGGCGTGCCGGCCCGTGCAGCCCGCTCCGAAGAAAGCGGATGAGCTCGCCCGGCGAGAGAAGGGCAAGGGTATAGCGCAGGTTCTCCCGCGTCCCCGGGTGGACCTGGAACAGGTAGGCCAGATAGAGCCCGAGCGCCACCGCCGCCGTCGGGATCGTCGCCCACCATGGGCCGATTCCGAGCAGCGCGGCCCCGATCACGAGCCCGTGGAAGATCGCGAGCATCAGCCCGAAGCCGCCGAGGTACGCCCAGGTCCGCGGGTAAAGCGGGATCCCCGCGAGGTCGCGGCTCCAGCGGAAGTAGATCCAGCACGGAAGCAGCACCAGAACGAGCCGGGCGGCCGCGCCGCCGGGGGCTCCCGGCCAGAGTCCGGCCATCCCCGCCACCGCGCCGCCGGCCGGCACCAGCGCCGCGAGTGCCACCACGTAGACCACTACCCGGAGCACGTTGACCGGGATGAAGCGCCCGGCCTCGTCCAGGGCATAGAGGATCAACGTGTAGGGGTTCACGATGTGCGCCACGAGCGTGGCCAGGATCAGAATGCGCAGCGGCGTCGCCGCCGCGCGGAAGGCTTCACCGAAGAGCAGCGCGATGCCGATCTCCGCGGCGGCCCAGAACCCGAAGGCGAGAGGGGTCGTGATGAAGAGCAGCTTGTCGAAGGCGCCGAAAAAGAACTCGCGCGCCTCGCGGTCGCGGGCCGGCGACCGCTGCGCATAGAGGCGGGAGAGACGGGTGAATAGGAAAGTAGCGGGGGCGGCGATCACCGAGGACAGGGCTTCCCACAGCGTGCGCGCCACCTGGTAGTAGCCGGCCGCGGTGAGGCCTGCCCAGCGTCCCACCACGACGCGGTCGATCGAGTCCTGGAAGAGCGCCAGAGGTGTGCTCACCAGGAAGGGGCGCGCGTAGCTCCAGTAGGCCCAGAAGCTCTGTCGGGTCGGAAGCCGCGGGACGACGCCGTACCGCAGGGCGAGGGCGAGCGCCGCGCCGACGCCGCCCAGCGCCCCGTCCAGCACGAAGGTGGCGGCGACCCACTCGATGTGAGGGGCCCAGACGAGCACGGCGAGCGTGGCACACAGGCGTCCGACGCGGGCGGTGAGGACGATGATCGAGTGCGGCACGATCCACTCGCGGGCCACGAACACCTTGAGGAAGATGTCCGCGAGGTTGGTAGCGAGCTGGGCGGCGAGCAGGAGCAGGAAGACCACGCTGAGGTCCGAGGCAGAAGCGAGCCGGCGGCTCCAGGGCGTGGCCAACCCGGCCAGCAAGACCCCCTGCAGGGCGAGCTGAATCGTGGCCATCGTGCCGATGCAGCGTCCGGCGTCCTGGCCCTCCGAGAGCCGTTTGAGGTGGGCCTGGGCGAACCCGGGCAGCAGCGCCGCCATGAGCAGTCCCACGAGGCCGGTGCTGAAGCCGATGGTGCCGAGCGCGGCCGGACCCAGCACGCGCCCGATCAAGATCGACACGATCATGCCGAGGGCGCTGCCACTCCAGGTGCTGGCCAGCAGCAACAGCGATTTCCGGCCCAGGTCCTGCGGCATCGCGCCTGATTCTATCCCACGCGACCGGTTTGCACGGCAGACGTGCTCCGACCGTGATCGCCGGCGAGAGCCGGGTCAGCGATCGGTCGCGGGGTCCTCGCCCGGGATCTTGTCCGGAGCCCCGAAGCGACGAAGACAGTGCAGGAGGTCGCCGAGGCATCCGGTGCAGAGCTTGCCGCTCTGCTCCTTGCCCGGCGCCGGCCAGCCTCCTCGCCGACAGGCGAGGCGGAGCTCGCCGATGGTGAGCCCGGTGCAATAGCAGAGGAGCACGTTGTCGAGCTCCCCGGGCGCGGGCGCGGCGCTCACTTGAAGTAGGTGAACAGGTGATCGAACAGGACGAGCTCGCCACCGTCCGCATGACGCCCCGTAACGTAGCTGGCGAGCCGGAAGAGCGCCTTCAGTTCCACCCGCTGAAGGCGGCGGCCATCCCGCTCGGCGGCCAGGGCGACCTCCGTCTGGGCCTTCGGATCGAGGGCCACGTCGACGGACAGGCGGGTCTCGCCGTAGTACGCGAAGACCTGGGCCTTGACGGGGCTGAAGCGCGAGACGTTGCCGAGCAAGAGCGAGTGCCGCCCATCGACGGCGCCCGTGCGGAAGAGATAGGTCTCGAAGTTGTTGATTCGGGTCGTCCCGATCCGGTCGGGTACGCCACCGAGGGTGGCGTTGACCGCGTAGTACAGGGGAGGAACCGCCGAGCCCCTGCGGTGGAAATATCCATAGTGATGCGGGCGGTACGGGAAGATGCGCTCGTCGTACCGGGCATCGAACACTACCATCAGGCGCCCGTGGATCCCCAGGTGCTCCCGGGCCAGATCGCCGAGATCGAGGGTCTCCTGGCGCGTGTCGATTGCCACGCTCCCGAGTAGCTTGCCGTCGGGCGCGTACATACTGACGTCCAGCGACGCCAGGCGCCGCCGCGCCGCGGTATCACGCTGGTGGACGAGCTCGATGAGGTGATCGTCCCCGGCCTCGTAGAAGGTGACCGAGAGCAGGGCGGAGAGGCTACTTGACATGCATCAGCGAGAGCGGCCCCGCGAGATCTTGCGGCCCGGCGCCCACGAGATAGAGGTTGAACCAGGCGTTGGCCTCGAGGTGGAGGTGCTTGACCGCCGGCGCCTCCGCCCCGGGCTTGCCGAGCCGTGTGACGTCGAACGTCCGGGAGCCCATCGGGGGCAGGATCAGCAATCGGCTCCCAAGCCGTCGCCCGTTCTCACTCGCCACCACCCGGATCCGGTTGACCACGTTGGACAGGTTCATGAGGAGCAGGTGCGAGCGACTATCCACGCCTACGAACACGTACTGCTCGCGCCGGAAGGCGGGAATCGTCCGGCCCGCGAGGGCAAGCAGATGGCCGAGCGCGCTCAGGAGCATGCGGGTCCGGGCCGGATAAGTCTCAACGAACTCCTGGCGGCCGTGGGTGGCCGTGTAGTACCGCCCCCCGGACAGCGTGGTGTAGAGATCCGAGTGGATGTGCGACACGTCCACCGTCACGAAGCCGAAGCCGGCCGCTGTCGGTTGGAGGCGGACCTCGCTGGTGTCGGTGCTGGAGGCGAGCGAAACCTGGTAACGACGGACGAGCGTCCCATCGGCGTCGTACTGCCGCACCGAGGACGGAAATGGCCCGTGATTGTATTCCGGCTTGAAGCGCGCCTCGATATTGTTGACCAGGATGACGCAGTCGAGACCGGGCCGGGTCAGCCAGGGCAGATAGTAGGTCGGGGTCCGCGTTACGCCGAGTACTTTCCGAGCGAGCCCGCGGAGTCCGGAAGCCATCGGCGCAGCCTACCCACTGGTGCCGTGGAGTGTCAAGTTGGCAGCGCCCTTCAAGGCCGGCTCGGCGTAATGGTGGGATCCCGGCACCGCTGTGATAAGATTCCCCCGCTCGCCTTGGGCATTCGGCGTCGTACCGTAAAGGCTCGGGCCAGGAAACCCCACCGGGAGAGACTCGTTCGGTGACCCTTTCGGTCGTCATTCCCGTGCTCAATGAGGAACTGAACGTGCGAGAACTCGTCTGCCGGCTCTGCGCGGCATTGGAGCCACTTGGCATCTCGTTCGAGATCGTGTTCGTGAACGATGGAAGCACGGATCGCACCGGGGATCTCCTGCGCGAGCTGCATGCCGAGGACAAGCGCGTCAAGTCGATTCACATGGCTCGCAACTTCGGACATCAAGCTGCGATCTCCGCGGGCCTGCGGGTGTCCGCCGGTGACGCGGTGGTGGTGATGGATGGCGATCTGCAGGACAGTCCCGAGTTCGTCGAAGCGCTGCTGGCCAAGTGGCGCGAAGGCTGGGACGTCGTGTATGCGATCCGCGTCCGCCGAGCCGGATCGCGCCTCAAGGCGGCGTGCTACCGGATGTTCTACCGGCTGCTCGGCACGATCAGCCAGATCAGCATCCCGCTGGACAGCGGGGACTTCTCTCTCATGGATCGGCGCGTGGTCGACGTCGTGAACTCGATGCCGGAGCGCACCCGGTTCGTACGGGGCTTGCGGAGCTGGGCCGGATTTCGACAGGTGGGGCTCGAGGTGCCGCGGGAAGCCAGATGGGCCGGGACCGCCAAGTACACGTTTGGCCGCCTGCTCCGGCTAGCCCTGGATGGGTTCTTTGCCTTCTCGTATCGTCCACTCCAACTGGCCTCCTTCCTCGGCCTGATGGTGTCGGGTCTCTCCATCGTGCTGGCCGTGCTGCTCGTCGTCCTCAAGATCGTGCACGGGATCCCGCTCCTCGGCTGGACCTCGCTGATGGTGGCGGTCCTGTTCCTCGGAGGCGTCCAGCTGATCTCGCTGGGTATCCTCGGCGAGTACGTGGGCCGGATCTACGACGAGGCGCGCGGCCGGCCTCCGTATGTCATCGCCGAGGTGGTCGGTGAGGTCCGGGGGCTGCCGCGGGGCAAGGGATCGCCGCAGGAATGAGAGACGAACTCGAGAAGCAGGCGCGATTCTTCCAGCTCGGGGAGAGCTATTTCTGGTTCGCCAGTCAGAACAGCATCGTGGAACGCGAGCTCGCACCGCGTTTGGAAGCGGCGGGTCGACGACAGGCCAGGCGCCCGCTGCGCATCGTCGATCTCGGCTGCGGGCCCGGCAATACCCTGCGGCGCCTGGCGTCGAAGGGGGCGGTGTATGGGTTCGATTTCTCCTTGGATGCGCTGAGATTCGCGCGCGAGAAGGGGGTGAAGCACGTGCTATCCGCCGACTCGATCGCGCTACCCCTGGCCTCTGAGTCCGTGGATTGCATCCTTGCCCTGGATGTGCTGGAGCACGTCGAGGACGATCGGGCGGCTCTGGCGGAAATCGCGAGGGTGGTACGGCCGGGAGGCCTCTTCCTGTTCACGGTGCCCGCGTTCATGGCCCTGTGGCGGTACCACGATCGGTGCTACGGCCACTACCGGCGCTACACACGAGAAGAGCTCGTGGGCAAGGTGCGCGCGGCCGGACTCGATATCGAGGTATGTCAGTTCTTCAAGTGTGCGTTCTTTATTCCTCTGTGGGTGCTGGCCAAGCTGGAGCGGGCCGGGGTGATATCCGAGCGCGACAACTTCTTCACGATGCCCGATTGGGTGAACCGGATGCTCGAGACCGAGATCACCTGGGAGATGAGGTCGGGCCTGGCTCGCCATGTCCCATTCGGCGTCTCGCTGATCTGTATCGGAAGACGATGACCGACTCGGACGGTGACGTGCGGCGGGGCGGGGTGATCCTCACCGTGCTGGTCCTGTTGGTGCTCGCCCAGGGAACGTACTTCGCCCATTTTCTTGTGCCCTGGGACGACGAATCGGGCTATCTCGTGCTCGGCGCGCTGGCCGCCGAGGGTCGGATCGACCTGTTCCAGGACGAGATGCTGGGCGAGCGCCCTCCGCTGCCGTTCTACGTGCTCGGGGTCTCCCAGGTCCTCTTCGGCAAGAGTCTCATCGCGGCGCGATTGTGGTCGCTCGCCCTCGGGATCGCCGCGGCGGCCCTGGTGTTCGAGGTGGGCCGGCACGTCGGCGGACTGCTCTGCGGCGTGCTGAGCGGGCTTTTCCTCGCCACCCAGGCCATGGTGGTTGCCTATTTCGCCACCGCGATGTACCACGCGCTCTGCTCCTTGCTGATAGCGGGCGGGCTCTACATGTGGTTCGTGGCACGGTCGCCGGTCGCGGCGATGGCCGCATTCTCCCTCCTCACGCTGACACGCCCGAACATGGCGGTGATGGTTCCGCTGGTGCTCGTCCTGCTGCTGATGAATAGCCGGGAGAGAAGAGAACGATGGGCTCTGGTGGCCGTCGCGGCCGCGCCGCCGGTCTGGTTCTTCCTGTCTGACCCACAGCATCTCAAGATGCTGGCCTACGTGCCGCTGGTCAATCGGCTGGTCAAGCCGCTGGGGTATCACTCCCTGTTCGAGCTGGGAGGAAGCGCGCTGTTGCCGGACCGTCAATGGTCGGAGGGGGTGCTGTGGTTCGTGCGCCGCTACCTCTTCTGGTGCGCCGCAGGTGCCGGTCTGGCCACGATGAGCCTGGCGAATCGCTTCCGCAAGGGACGCCGTGGGCAACCGGCCTGCCCGGAGATGCGGATCGTCGCGGTGTTGTTCGCGTACACGCTGACCTGGCAATGGGTGATCCTCCATCAGTACTTCAAGTCGGTGGCGGCGTGGACCGCTTCGCTGGCACCGCTACCCGCGCTGCTGCTGGGCTACCACGCGGCCATCCTTCTCCGAGATCAGGAGATGCCCCTCCTGTGGAGGAGGGCGCTGGTCGCGGGGCTGGTGGCGGTCTTCCTGTTGAGCCCGACCTTCTCGACGCATTCGGCCATGCCCTCACCACTGCCGGTGGCCGGGACGACGGTGTCCCTTCTCAACGAGCTGTCCGAGGGCCTTGCCGAGCAGGTGCCGGCCGGTACGCGCGTCTTCCTGGTCGGAATGTCGTTGCCCGCCTATCTGGCCGGAATCGACCCATACCTGCAGCAGATCATCCACGGGTGGACGCTGGTACCGGCCGAAGATCCGAGCGTGCTGGTCAGGAGTGGGCTCTGGGGACGACGGGAGATCGACCGGTGGCTTGGACAGGAGGCCTCATACGCGGTGATTCAGCCTGGCCGAATGAACGTCTACCGGGACATCGGAGCCTATCGGGACCTTGTGGACGTGATGGAAACGGAGATCGACGCCCACTTTTCGCTGCTGGCCGAGGTCGCGATCGACCCGTTCCAGGAGTATCGGGTCTATCAGCGTCGCTTCGGAGCGGGGAGAGTTCGTGCATCGCGGTAGTTTCGGCTCGCTCCTCGCGCATCGACGCGTCCGCGCGATTCTCGATTCTCCGATGTTGTTCGGTTCGTGTCGATACCTGCTGGTTGGAGGGCAGGAGCCGACACATCGTCGGCTGCGCCGTCATCTGGGCGTACGCGCGGAGGACCGCGTGCTCGACGTGTGCTGCGGCGTCGGCGAGTTCGCTGGCGACATCCCGGCCGAGTACGTGGGTATCGACCTGAACCACAGATTCGTTGCCGCCGCCTCGCGCCGGTACATCGGGGCACCGGCCAAGACCTTCAGAGTCATGGATGCGCTGGCCATGGATCTCGAGGACAAGAGTTTCAGCAAGGCGATCTTCATCAACGGTCTACACCACTTCTCCGATCAAAAGGGCCGGCGCCTTCTCGAAGAGATCCGTCGGGTTACCCGGGAGCGCGTCGTTGTCGTCGATGCGGACGGCACGCGACGAGGACTGCTGCGAAGAGCTCTGCTGGCGGCGGATCGGGGAGATTGGATGCGAACGCCGGAGGCCCTTACCGAGCTCATCGGGTCCACCCTGCGGATCCGCACGACCGAGCGCTTCAACGTGGGCCTGTACACGGAGTTACTCTTCGACTGCGGTGTCGACGGACCATAGCGGCACCGGTCGGACGTCCCCGAAGGAGCTCCTGGCCACCCCCGTTTCGGGGCCCGGACCTCCGCATCTGCCGCCTCGTCCGCTTCGTTAGACCAGCTTTCCCGGCCCCGGGCCGGTCTCTCCCGGAGTTTGAGGAATCCGGGGCGTTTGTCTATCATGCCTGCAGGCCCCCATGGCGAGCATTCCCCAGAATCTCTGTGTGCCGCCCGGCACGACCATTCGCGCCACTCTCGAGGCCATCACCAAGAACGGGCGGCAGGTGGCACTGGTGACCGACCCCGACGACCACCTGCTCGGCATCGTGACCGACGGCGACGTCCGCAAGGCGCTGCTGCGGGGGGCTTCGCTCGAGGCGCCGATCGGCGAGCACATGAACGCGAGGCCGGTCACCGGGCGCGCCGGGCTCGCGCGGCCCGAGGCGGGGGAGCTGATGCGGGCGCGGCACATCCGCCACCTGCCCGTCGTCGACGCGGCCGGGCTCCTGGTGGACGTGGTCTTCCTCGACGACCTGCTCGCGCGGCCGCGGCTGCCCGCCGCCGCGGTGATCATGGCAGGCGGCATGGGCACCAGGCTCCGGCCGCTGACCGAGGCGACGCCGAAGCCGCTGCTGCGGGTAGGGGGGCGCCCGCTCGTCGAGATCCTCATCGAGCGCCTCGAGCGCTGCGGGGTGGACGACGTGCGGGTGGCGGTGCACCACAAGTCCGACATGATCCGCGCTCAGCTCGGCGACGGTTCCCGCTTCGGGGTGCGGCTCTCCTACGTGGACGAGCCCGAGCGCCTCGGCACCATCGGCGCCCTGGCCCTCCTCCGGCCCCGGCCGGTGGACCCGTTCTTCGTGATCAACGGCGACATCCTCACCAAGTGCGACTTCCGCGCCATGTGGGAGTTCCATCGTGCGCAGAAGGCTCGCATGACGGTGGGCGTCTCGCTCCACCAGGTGGACATCCCGTACGGGGAGTTCACCCTGCACGGCACGCGCATCAGCCGGGTGGAGGAGAAGCCGAGGAAGGAGTTCCCGATCAACGCGGGGATCTACCTGCTCGATCCCTCGCTCATCGACCTGATCCCGTCCGGGCAGCACTTCGACGCCACCGACCTGATCCGCGCCTGTCTCGAACGCGACCACCCGGTGTCCGCCCACCTGATCCGCGAGTACTGGCTCGACGTGGGCCGCCACGACGATCTACGCAAGGCCGACCGCGACATCGCCGAAGGGCTGCTGGACTAGGCGGGCATGCACACGGTCGGGGTGGTGGGCATGGGCTATGTCGGCCTCACCATGGCGGTGGCGCTGGCCCGCAAGGGCTTCACCGTCCACGGTGTGGACGCCTCGCCCGCGGTGCTCGCCGCGCTCTCGGAAGGCCGTGCGCACCTCTTCGAGCCCGGCGTGGAGGAAGGGCTCGCGGCGTTCCGCGGCGAGCGCCTGCACGTCGGCCGGGAGCTGCCCCCCGGCGGCGTCGACGCGGTCATGATCTGCGTCTCGACGCCCGCGAGTCCGGTCACCCATGCCCCCGAGCTCGAGAATCTCCGCGCGGCGGCCCGCCACGTGGCCGAGCGGTGCGGGCGCGACACGCTCGTGATCGTCCGCTCTACCGTGCCGGTGGGGGCGAGCCGCAACGTGGTGCTGCCGGAGCTGACCGGGCGCTGGGGCGCGGGCGCGCGCCTGGCGTTCGCCCCGGAGCGGACCATCCAGGGCCAGGCCCTGCGCGAGCTGGAGGAGCTGCCCCAGGTGGTGGGCGGCGTGGACCCGGCGAGCCGCGACGCGGCGGCCGCGCTGTTCTCGCGCGTCACCCGCCGCATCGTGCCGGTCGGGTCTCTGGAGGCGGCGGAGCTCGTGAAGCTCGTCAACAACTGCCACACCGACCTGATCTACGCCTACGGCAACGAGGTCGCGCTGATGGCCGAGCAGTGGCGCCTCGATCCTCTGGAGATCATCGGTGCGGCCAACCTCGAGTACCCGCGCCCGGACCTGGCCAGGCCCGGCTACGTGGGCGGCGGCTGCCTGTCGAAGGATCCGTATATCCTGATGAGCGCCGCGCGCGCCGCCGGCTACACGCCCTGGCTCGTCGGCCAGGCGCGCGGGCTCAATGAGCACCTACCGCTCCGGGTGGCCGAGCGGATCGTGGCCCTGATCCGCGAGGCGCGCGGCAGCGCGGAGGGCGCCCGGCTCGCGGTCCTGGGCTGGGCCTACAAGGGGTGGCCGCCCACCGACGACATGCGCGGGGCGCCCATCCACGTGATGCTGCCGATCTTCCGCGCGGCCGGGCTCGACCTGCGCGGCCACGACTACCTGGTGGCCCCGGAAGTCATCCGCGGCCTCGGCGCCACCCCGGTGAGCGCGGAGGCGGCCTGGGACGGCGCGGACGCGGTGCTGGTCATCACGAACCACCCGGAGTACGCCAAGCTGGACCTGCCCGCCCGGCTCGGCGCGATGCGCCGTCCTGCGGTGCTCTTTGACTCCTGGCGCATCCTGGACGAGGAGGCGGTGCGGCGGGCGGGCGTGCGCTACGCGGGCATCGGGTATGGCTAGGGTTCTCGTCCTGGGTGGCGCGGGCTTCATCGGCGGCCACCTGGCCGCGCGCCTGGCCGCCGAAGGCCACGCGCTCACCCTGGTGGACGACCTCTCGCGTGGCCGCCGCGACGAGACGATCGAGACGCTCATCCGGCGCGCGAACGTCCGCCTCGTCCAGGCCGACCTGACGCGGGCCGGCGCGCTCGACGCCCTGCCGCGCGACTGGGACCAGGTCTACATGCTGGCCGCGGTGGTCGGCGTGCGGAACGTCGAGACCGATCCGGCCGGGGTGGTGCGGGTGAACACGCTGGCGCTGCTCAATGTCCTCGACTGGATGCCGGGCCGGGGCGAGGTGCTCTTCTTCGCCTCGACCAGCGAGACCTACGCGGGCGGCGTGGCGGCCGGGCACGTGCCGGTCCCGACGCCCGAGGCGGTGCCGCTCGGCCTGCCGGACGTGGCCGCGCCGCGCTTCGCCTACGCGGCGAGCAAGATCCTGGGCGAGGCGGCGGTGCTCCACACCGCCCGCGCCCGCGGCCTCCGCGTGGTCGTCGGCCGCTTCCACAACGTGTACGGTCCGCGCATGGGTGCCGACCACGTCATTCCCGAGCTGTCGCTCCGCGCGCTCCGCCGCGAGGATCCGTTCCGGGTCTTCGGGGCCGAGCAGCGCCGCGCCTTCTGCCACGTGGCCGACGCCCTCGAGGCGATGACCCGGCTCCTGGCCACCGAGGCGGCATGGGGCCAGGTGGTGAACATCGGCAACGACGCGGAGGAGACGCGGATCGGCGAGCTGGTGGGCCTGATCCTCCGCATCGCGCGCTTCGCGCCCACCGTGGAGGAGCGGCCCGCGCCGGCCGGCTCGGTGGCGCGCCGCTGCCCCGACATCGGCCGCCTCCGCGCGCTGACCGGCTTCGCCCCCAAGGTCTCGCTCGAGGCGGGGGTGGCCGAGACCTTCGGGTGGTACCGCGCGTGGTGGGAGCGCGAGGAGGCGGGCCGGTGACCGCGCCCCGGCGCGTGATTCCGAACGCGGTGCCCCACCTGGCCGGGAACGAGTGGAAGTACGTCAAGGAATGCCTCGACACCAACTGGGTGTCCTCGGCGGGCCCCTTCGTGGACCGCTTCGAGCGCGAGATCGCGCAGTACCTGGGCGTGCCGCGCGCGGTGGCCACCGTCAACGGTACCGCGGCGCTGCACGTGGCCCTGCTCGCGGCCGGCGTTGCCGCGGGCGACGAGGTGCTGGTGCCGACCTTCACCTTCGTGGCCACCGCCAACGCGGTGGCGTATTGCGGGGCGCATCCGGTGTTCGTGGACTCCGAGGAGACGTCCTGGGGGCTCGATCCGGTGCGCGTGGCCGAGTTCCTGGACGGCGAGTGCGAGGTGCGGGGCGGGCGCGTGGTGAACCGGGGCAGCGGCCGGACGGTGCGCGCGATGCTGCCGGTGCACCTCTACGGCCACCCCTGCGATCTCGATCCGCTGCTCGCGCTGGCCCGGCGCTTCCCGATGGCGGTGGTGGAGGACTCGGCGGAGGCCCTCGGCGCGCGCTATCGCGGCCGCGCGGTCGGGGCCGACGGGCTCGCGGGGTGCCTCTCGTTCAACGGCAACAAGATCATCACCACCGGGGCGGGCGGCATGGTCCTCACGCGCGACGAGGCGACCGCCGCGCGGGTGCGCCGGCTCACCACGCAGGCGCGGGGCGACGCGCTCGAGTTCATCCACGACGAGATCGGCTTCAACTACCGCCTGAGCAACCTGCACGCGGCGCTCGGCGTCGCCCAGCTCGAGCAGCTCGACGGCTTCGTCGTGGACAAGCGGGCCACCGCCGCGTTCTACGCGGGCGCCCTCGGGCGGGTCGACGGCGTGCGCCCCTTCGTGGAGGCCGCCTGGGCCCGCTCGACGTACTGGATGGCCTCGATCCTGCTCGACGAGGGCAGGTGCCGCGACGTCCGCGCGCTGATCCGGGATCTGAACGCGGCCGGCATCCAGGCGCGGCCGCTCTGGCGCCCGCTGCACCTGCAGCCCGCGTTTCACGGCGCCCAGGCCGGCCCGGTGGCGGTAGCGGAGCGGCTCCACGCGCGCGGCCTCTCGCTGCCCTGCTCGGTCGGCATCACGCCGGAGGAGCGGCAGGACGTCGTGGACGCGGTCGTGCAACGGCTTTCGTGAGCCGCGCCGTCGAGCTGCGGAGCCGCCTCCGGCGCTACTACACCACCTATTACCGCGACGTCCTGGGCATCCCGGACTGGGCGGTCCTGGTCGAGCTCCGGGAAGAGGAGGAGCGACAGGAGCGCGGGCGGCTCGATCGGCTGCGCCGGCTGCTGGGCGGGGACGTGCGCGGGCGCATCCTGAACGTCGGGTGTGGAACCGGCGGGTTCAACCTGGTGGCCGAGGAAGCGGGCGCCCGCGCGATCGGGGTGGACGCCGACGCGGAGGCCATCGCGATCTGCGCGCTCAAGCGGGAGAAGGGCGGGAGCGCCTTCGTCCGGGCCGTCGCCGAGCGGCTGCCGTTCCCGGACGGCGCCTTCGACGTCGTCTACTGCTTCTCCGCGATCGAGCACGTGGAGTCGGTCGAGGCATCGGTGGCGGAGATGGTGCGGGTGACCCGCCGCGGCGGTCTCATCTACGTGCACACGCCGAACGCCTGGTCCTGGTACGAGGGGCACTACAAGCTCCTCTGGATCCCGTTCCTGCCCGCCTCACTCGGGCGGCTCTACCTGCGGACCCGGGGCCGCCCCGGCGGGTACCTCGCCACGTTGCGGCGGCTCACGCCCGGCGCGATGCGCCGGGCGTTCTCCCGCGCCGGGGTGACCGACCTCCGCTTCCACGACGACGAGCCGGCCCGCGAGTCGGTGGGGCCCCTGCGCGTGCCGATCGGGCTCTACTACCGGCTCTCCGGGGTCTCGCCGTTCATCGAGCTGGTGGCGCGCAAGCCATGACGTCGGTCCTGTTCGCCTCGGAGTACTATCCGCCCTTCGCGCCCGGCGGCGCCGAGTGGAGCACCGCCGCGTGGGCGGCCGCGCTCACCCGGCGGGGTCATCGCGTGACGGTGGTGACGCCCAACTACGGCGCCGCGGCCCGCGAGGAGCGGGACGGGGCCACGATCGTCCGCGTGCCGTTTCCGGTGACGCTCCACCCGGGGCAGGGCGAAGCGCGCTTCCTCGCGCACCGCAATCCCCTGTTCCATCTCTACTTCGCGTGGCAGGTGCGGCGCGCGGCCCGCGCGGCGGATGCGCGGATCCTCCACGCCCAGGGCAAGGCGGCCCTGGTGGCGTGCTGGCTCGCGGGCCGGAGCCTCGGTCGCCCGGTGCTGGCGACGATCCGCGACGTGGGGCTGCTGTGCCCGCTCGGCCACTGCACCGTCTTCGAGCCGTGGGAGCGATTCGACTGCGGGGCCGCGCAGTTCCTCGGCAAGTGCCTGCCCTACCACCTGGCGCACTACGCGGCCGGGCTCGGCGGGCTCGGGCGTGCCCGGGTGCGCGGCGCCGCGGTCGCCGCGTGGCTCGACAACCGGCTTCGCCAGCACGCGATGAGGCGGGTGGACCGCCTGGTCGGCGTCAGCCGGGGCATCCTCGACGTGTACCCAACCCGGCTGCTGGACGGGCGCGCCCGTGTCGTAGCAAATCTACCGCCGCCGGTGGCGGCGCCGTCGGACGCGGACGCCCGGACGGCGCGGGATCGCCTCGGCGTCGGGACCGCGCCCCTGGTGCTCTACGCGGGCAAGCTCTCGATCGGGAAGGGGACGCCGGTGCTGCTGGACGCGCTCGACCGCATCGCCGCCGCGGTGCCGGGCGCCCGCTTCGCGCTCGCGGGGAAGGGAGACCTGGCGATCCCGGCCCGGCCGGATCTGCGGACGCTGGGCGTGCTGCCCCAGGCCGAGCTGTTCGCGCTCTACCGGGCCGCCGACGTGGTCGTGGTGCCCTCGGTGTGGCCCGAGCCCCTGAGCCGCGTCCTGCTGGAGGTCATGCGCATCGGCCGGCCGGTGGTGGCGACCGCGGTCGGGGGGACGCCGGAGGCGGTCGAGCACGGCGTGACCGGCCTCCTGGTGCCGCGGCAGGACCCGGAGGCGCTCGCCAAGGCGGTGGTCGAGCTGCTGCTCGACCCCGAGCGCCGCGCCCGCATGGGCCGGGCCGCCGCCGAGCGCGCCCGCACCGCTTTCGACGAGGAGCGCCTCGTGACCGCGCTGCTCGATGTCTATCGCGAGGCGGCCGCCGCGTGAGCCCGGGCCTCGCGTACTACCTGGGGGTGTCCTACCGGCGCAAGCGCGTGGACGCCGATCTCGCGGCCGCGTCCAGCCACTTCACCGGGCGGGTGCTGGACGTGGGCGGGGCGCGCCGGCGCGGCGCCTTCCGCCCCCCGCCGACGGCCCGCTGGGTCGTGGCCGACATCGATCGCGCGCACCGGCCCCACGTGGGCGCCGACGTGCAGGCCCTGCCGTTCCGCGATGGCGCCTTCGACGCGATCAAGGCCACCGAGCTGCTCGAGCACGTGCCGGACGTGGCCCGCGCGCTCGCCGAGTGCCGGCGGGTCCTGCGCCCCGGGGGCCACCTGGTGATCACCGTGCCCTTCCTGGAGCGCCTCCACGGCGATCCGGGCGACTATTCCCGCTACACGCGCAGCATGTGGGAGCGCCTGCTCGCCGCGGTCGATCTCAAGCCGGTGCGCATCGTCGAGCAGGGAGGCTACTTCACGCACCTGGCGGGGATGCTGCGGTTCCTGGTGCAGCGCGCGCCGCGCCCGCTGCGCTGGGCCGGGTACGCGTCCTTTCCCCTGCTCGATCTCCTGGCGCGCCTGGACGCCCTGCCGCGCGCCCGCGGGTCCGACTTCGCCGCGTTCGTGGGCGGCTACCTGATCGTGGCCGAGCGGCCACCCGCCTCGTGAGGCGCGCGTGAGGATCTGCACGCCCCACTGCGGCATCGCGCCCGAGACCACCTCCGGCGGCGAGACCTACGAGCGGGAGCTGCTGGAGCGGCTCGGCCGGGCCGGCGTGCGGCTCGAGATCATCCTGGCCCGCGGCAAGCCCCACCGGGCGGACGTGCCGAACTGGACGGTTCACCGGTTCGGGATCGGCCGCGGCCTGCGCTGGTACGTGGCCCCGCTCGTCGTGCCCCCCGCCATCCGGCGCGTGCACGAGACGGTCGGCTTCGATCTGCTACGGGTCCATTCCCTGCGCTACATCGGCCCGTCCGTCCTCGCCGCCCGTCGATGGTACGGCCTGGACGTCCCGGTGGTCTCCCACCACCACCACCTGGATCCGAGCCCGCTCAACGGGCTGATCGAGAAGCGGGTGGTGGACGCCTCCGATCGCGTCGTGGTGGGGAGCGAGTTCGCGCGACGGCAGCTCCGCGAGGAGCTGGGGGCGCGCACCGACCACGTCTCGGTGATCCACTACGGCGTGGATCCGCGGTTCACCCCGCGGCCGCCGAGCGAGGCGCTGCGCGCCCGCTACGGGCTGGCGGGCCGCCGGGTCGTGCTCTTCTTCGGCGGGCTCAAGCCGCGGAAGAACCTGGGGCTGCTCCTCGAGGCCTGGCAGGCCCTCGCGCCCCGGCACCCGGACGCCACCTTGCTCGTCGCGGGGGGCGGCTCGCTGCTGCCCGAGCTCCGGGCCCGCGCGAGCCGGCTCGGCCTGGACGGCCGGGTCGTGTTCACCGGCTACGTGGCGGAGGCCGAGAAGCCCGCACACTTCAACCTGGGCGATGTCTTCTTCTTCCCCTCCGCGATGGAAGGCTTCGGGCTCACGGTGGCGGAGGCCATGTCCTCGGGCCTGCCGGTGGTCGCCTCCAACCGCGGATCCATTCCGGAGCTGGTGGTGGACGGCGAGGG
>CAYYRT010000275.1:0-3730 GCA_964474055.1 uncultured Acidimicrobiaceae bacterium
CCGCTACCACCACGCCGGCCGAGCTCAGCCAGGGTCTCGTGTATCCGACGATCTCGCGGATGCGGGAGGTGTCTCTCGCGGTGGCGGAGGCCGTGGCCCGTATCGGGTACCGCGAGGCCCTTGCCGCCGCTCCGGAGCCGAAGCATTTGCGTGAGTCCCTTCGTTCGGCGCTCTACGACCCGATCTACCCGGCGTATGCTGGAGGATCCGACTCGCCATAGGGGAGTGCTCTACTTCGCCGGATCACCGGTGCGCGCGGAGCCGGGCGTAAGTGAGGGCCTCCCGCAAGCGCGGGAAGACATTCTGCGGCCCGAGCTCATCCAGAAGCCCCACTCGCGCGAGCATCGCGTGTGTCTGAACTCCCGCCCCGCCGATGATCAAGGTGGTCCCGGTACCATGGCATCGGTCCACCAGCAGACGGATCATACGCACGCCTCTCGCGTCGAGCGCCGCGAGATCCTCGACTCCCAGCACGAAAACGCGGGGCCTGTGACCCAGCATCTCGAGCAGCTTCTTCGCCGAGGTTGCCTTGTAGAGCGCTAAAGAACAGTCGGCGTGGAACACCTCAATTGTCGGCGGCAGAGGGTTCCCTTCCGATGACGACGCCTGCGAGTCCTGGTCGCTCATAGTTAACTCGTTTGCTGTCTCGGCCCCTCGGAAGTGGCTCCGTCCTAACGTGGCGCCGCCGTGTCGGCCCGCTGGGTGCTATCCGACGACGCAGGGGTTCTTGCCGAATCTCCCACACCAGTCGCTGAGCTGGCCGCCGCGGGTGTTGCGGTGATGTCCGTCGTGCTCGCGGCGCGATCCGACCGCTGGCAAGATGGGAGTATCAACGAGGCGAGCAACAGGGCATGGCAGCGCATCATTCCTCTTGGTGAATGCCGGCTCAGATTGGTCCTACAGGACTGAGAATCCGGCGCCTCATCGCTGCGCTGGTAACTCTCGCCATGTGGGAGGGGCCCCATGGCGCCAACGCTCGCGATAATCCGCCGCCCGGATGACTTCAGCGACCCCCTGTGCCATTTCCAGGTCCAAGGGGCCGAACAAGCGGCGAACGGACGAAAACACGCCCAGAATGCCGTACGGACCGCTCTGCAGCCAGATCGGTACGATGAGTGCGCTCACAATCTCATGCCGAGCCAGCAGCGGGTCGATGTCGAAATCGGCCATGAGGGCCAAATCCTCAACGATGACAGGGCCGTGGTGCTCAAGCGCATACCCGCCGAGCGTCCCGGTCCCCGCCGCCAGATAAGCCCGACCTACCACGCCGGCCTGCCAGCCGATTCCTGCAGAGAGCAGCAAGCCCTCTCCGCCCTCAATGAGCCGGGCCACCGTGCAGCGCTCCACCTTGAGCATCCGCGCTGTTAAGGCGACTCCCTCGGTGATCGTTTGTTCGAGCGAGAATGGTGACACTGCCTGCAAACGGTACGCACTCAACGCGGCGTGTCTGGTATGGATCTCGGCCTGGATTGAGCGCCGGGCCGAGCTCAGCGTTTCGTCCTGGCTACTCACGACCTCCTCCTCTCGGGAGGTTACGCATTCAGACGCCGCATGCTTCAGCCTGTTACGCCCTCTTGGACCGCGTCCGAAACCCCTGAGATGCCTGCAGGCCGCTCGAGCTCCAGGGCCAGGATCTCGGCCAAGGCATCGACCAGAGCGACTTCGGCAGCCCGAAAAGACCTTGATTCCATCGAATGGAGGGTCAGGCATCCGAGGGGTTCGGGCTCGTTGGTGCTGTAAACGAAGGCGTGCAGGCGGCTGATGGCGCCATCCGTTGGAGGGAGCTGGGGTGGCTCCGTCTCACCACCGAAATCAGACCCGGAGATCGTGGTGGCGCCGGCCGGATTGGCGTAAAAAATGGCCTTGGGTCGCGTTTCCGGCCCGACGGTGAGTGTTACGTGGTGTACTTTAAGGGACTGACTTAGCAGGCGAAGTGTATGGGGGATGAGTACTTCGGGATCCAGACTCCGGGCTTCTGTAACCAGACGCTGGGCATCACACTCGGCCTGTCGTCGGCGCTCTTCACGGGCCAAGGCGAGTCGTGCGGCCTTCTGGGCTTTAGCACTCTGGCCCGACACGTCGACGCCCCCACGGTTGACCCGCCAAATCCCCCCCATAGCGCGCGCTCCTGGTGGCAACGGTATTGATTCTATGTTCAATATATCTTCTATTAAACACCGGATCAATAGGTCTGCCTGGTCAGGGCTGCAGACTGAGCCGCTATATTGGGCAGCTACCAACGAGCGCGTCGTAATGGCCACATGATAGAGGAGCGGGTCAGCTCCGCTCTGAGGAGGAGCAAAATGCCCGGACAGCGTGCCGCTGAAGCGATTCGCCGTGAGCAGATCATCAAAGCCGCTTACCAGGTCGCCTCGCGCAAGGGACTCGCCCAGCTAACCGTGCGCCAGGTGGCTTCCAAGGCTCGGCTAAGCGCTGGGCTGGTCTTGTTCCACTTTCAGAGCAAGGACCAACTGACGGTGGCGCTGCTCGATTGGCTGCTTGCGACGACCACGCTTCTGCACATCGGTCCCGATATTCAGCGGATTCGGGCGCCGCTCGACCGGCTCCTTTCCGTCTTGCGCCAGGAGATGGACCGATTAGCGGGTGAGCCGCGCCGGATTCGCCTGTTCTTCGAGTATTGGGTGCTCTGGGGGCGCCACCCCGAGATGGGACGCAAAATGCGGGGGGCACTCGCGCGCTACCGGGAGGCGTTTCGACCCATGGTGCAGGAGGTACTCGCGGCGGAGCCGGAGCGGTTCGGCCACGTGACAGCCGACGGGCTCGCGGCGCTGTCCGTGAGCTTCATTAAGGGATGCGCCGTCCAATCGATGATCGATCCTGACCACTTCAATATCCAGCACTATTGGGCGGCTGCCGAGGCGCTGATTGGTCAGTTCATGGCATCACCGCAATCGCTGACGGCATGACGGCTCCCACACGCCAAACCGGAATGTCACGGGTTAAGTGCGCGTGCTCTTGACCCCTTAGTGTCAGTTGCACCCATGGGAAACAAGCCCGACCGGGTTGGTTGGGAATGGTTGGCAGCGGGTAGTTCAGGACAGACGAAGCCCCTTACCTAGAGCGTCACAAGATCCAGGATAACGAAGTAAGAGGATGGTCACGAGGTTCAGCGAGAATGACATCGCGCCAATTCAGGGAACGCAGGAATGACCGCCGCCAGCGCCGCCGCTCGGCGCCGGTCTCGGTGGTGTCGATTGCGGTGTCGATTCACCCCGAAGAATCACTGCATCGGCCGCAAGCAATCCGGGCAGATCACGCGGTCTGTCAGTAAGTTACCGGAATGGCGTCGGAATTCGGTTCCCACGTGGGCCGCCTGATAAGCGTGAGGTCGGTAGTTGGCCTTCGGCCGCCTTCGGCTCAACTCTACCCAGGCCCATTGGTTTGAAAGCGTTGCCCTGCTTGGTGATCTCTGGCTGAGCGGGGCTTTTTTGTGGGCTGGAGACAGGCACATGGCATCACAGCCCACACAGCACAGGAGGCCAGGTGGCGAACGGGGGTGGGCACGCAAGTCGTAATACAACAACCAGACGAACGAAGTCTATTTGGACGTGGATGTCGCCAGCACCAAGTTGACACTCCTCAGCAGAGCTTCCGGCTTGAACGGCTTCTGGATCGTGACTCCCTCAAGGGCGACGGCGCCTTGACGTCGGAGGTCCTCCGCCGAGTACCCCGACATGAACAACACGGGGAGGTCCGGCCAGCGCACTTT
>CAYYRT010000276.1:0-4987 GCA_964474055.1 uncultured Acidimicrobiaceae bacterium
TGCCGGGTGCTGAAGCAGAGCCGCGGGTTCGCCAGTTTGGAGGCGGGCACGCCAACCTCACCTATCTCCTCGACTATGGGAATGTCGAGTACGTGCTTCGCCGCCCTCCCCTCGGTCCCGTGGCGCCCGGGGCGCACGACATGAAGAGGGAGTATCAAGTGCTCTCCCGGCTCTGGCAGAGCTTTCCGCCGGCGCCCCGTGCCCATATCCTTTGTGAAGACGAGCAGGTGATCGGATCACAGTTCTTCGTCATGGAACGTCGTCATGGCATCGTCGTGCGCAATCAGGTGCCGGAGATATTTGGTGGCGGGGCTGATGAAGAGGCCAATCGCAAACTTTCCGAGGTAGTGATCCGAACCCTTGGCGAGTTCCACGCCGTCGACCCGGCCGAATGTGGCCTCGACCAGCTGGGCCACCCGGATGGTTTTCTGCAACGGCAGGTGGACGGTTGGCTACAACGATGGCAACGAGCCCGTCACGAGGACAACCCCCTGGCCGAAAGGGTTGCCTCCTGGGTGGCAGAAAGAGTTCCGGTGTCGCCGACCGCGACCCTGGTCCACAACGACTGGCGACTCGACAACATGGCGGTCGCTTTCGACGACCCGGCCACCTGCGCGGCGGTCTACGACTGGGACATGTGCACCCGGGGAGATCCCCTGGCGGATCTGGGCACACTGCTGGCGGTTTGGTACGAGGACGGTGAGGTGCCCGCCACCCTCAACCCGATGCCAACCACGGCCCCGGGATTCCTCAGCCGGTCCGACGCCCTCGCTCTGTACGGCACCCTTACGCGGCGCGATCTCTCCGACTTCTCGTGGTACCTCGTGTTCGGGACATGGAAGCTCGGCGTCGTCTTGCAGCAGATATTCATCCGCTGGCACCGGGGCCAGACCCGGGACGACCGCTTCGCCGGCATGGGTGAAGCCGCCGGCCGCTTGTTCGAGCTCGCCGCCGAGCGAACGCCGCGCTAGGCCAGGGCGCTCAGGGTCCTCTCACCTGCGGGGTCTCCGCCGGTGACCGGGACCAACATCACGTCGGCCCCGGCTCGTTGGTAGGACTCGACGCGCCCGGCAACGTATTCGGCGTCTCCCACTGCCGCTATGCGGTTGATCAGGTCGATAGACAGCATCTCGGCAAGCGCGCCTCCTGCTACTCCCTGTCGGGCCGCCTCCACCGGAGCAGCGAACCCGGCCCGTGCCAGAACCTGCGAGTAGCCGGGAGCAGCCAAATAGAGCGCGAGCTGGCGGCGCAACTGCGCCAGGCCGGCCGGTGCAGGATCAACGGCGGTGGCGAGCCAGACAGCCACCGGTTTGCCGGTTGCAGCCGCTCGCTCGACCTCCTCGACCGGGACGAGATTGAGCACGATGCGATCGGCGGCGGCGGCGGCCGCCTTCATCATGCGCGCTCCGGCCGCCGCAACGGTCAGATGTGCCGGCTGGGGGCCCAGGGCCATTCGAAAGCCCTGGGAGGAAAAGTCGCCGGCGTGGTCGGTGCGTTCACCGCTCAACACCGATCTGATCAGGCTGATGGCTTCGGGCATTCTCGAAGCCTCGTTGCCCCACGATCGGCCATGCCAGGCTTCAACCACCGTTGGACTGGATGCTCCCAATGCGAGCCGGGCCGGTCGTCCACCGAGGACGCTCACCGAACCGACGCCCATCGCCAACAGAACCGGATCACGCAACCCGATCGACAGCGGGCCGATCGTGATCGTCAGGTCTTTGGTCCGGGCGGCGATCGCCCCTGCCAGGGCGAAGGCATCGAAGTGGAGCATCTCTCCCACCCACAACTCGGCGTAATGCAGCCGCTCAGCGAGAAGCGCCACCTCCATCGCTTCCTCGGCAGGCCGTCCGAGCCAGAAGGGGATCACAACGCCGGCCGGACTAGCACGTGGTTTGCGCCCCATGGGGCCGATCAGGCTCACAATTGGGTGGCGTCGGTCTCCATGCCGAGCATCACCCGACCGGCGAGCTCCCAGGTAGGCTGGGCCACCATCATGTGTTGGGTGGCAGTGTGAATGTCACGCATGAGCCGCTGCAAAGCGGAGGAGGCGTACACGGAAGAGCCCCCTCCTAATCCGTACATCAGGTCCACAGCCTGCCTGCTCGAATCGACGGCGTGAGTAGCGGCCGCCCGCAGCCGAGCCCGGTCATCAAGGGTGGCAGGGAACGACGGACCGGCCGCGGTGTCGAGGAGATACAACTTCGCTGATTCCACCAGGGATTCGGCCCGTGCCACCGCTTCCTGCACCGCTCCCCGGTCGGCAAGCCGGCGTTTGGAGCCTGTCGGAGTCTTCGCACCCGCCAGATCGGCGAATTGGTCGATGGCGCTGCGGGCGATGCCAAGACAAACCGCTCCGATCCCTGCCGCCAGCAAGCCATAGATGGGGAATCTGGCCGGAGCCTCGCTCGTCATCGGGGCACCGGTCAGATCGAAGATCCGGTGGCTCGGGACGAAACAGTCTCGGACTGCGACATCGTGGCTGGCGCTGGCGCGCAATCCGATCACATCCCATGTATCGATGATCTCGACCTCACCCATCGGCAGCAGCAGGCTGGTAGGACGACCATCTCCTGCGAGAGCTCCCAGGCTGATCCAGTCGGCATCAACTGAACCCGATGCGAACGGCCAACGTCCCGTCAACGACACTCCCCCGGACGCCGGTTGGACGTTGCCACGAGGTGCGAGCACCCCGGCCAAGAGGACCCCGGTTCCCGTTCCGTAAACCTCGGCCAGTGCTTCCCCGGTCAGGTAGTGGGCTCCGACAGATGAGGTCGCGTAAATCATTGTCACCCAACCCGCCGAACCGTCACCGACGGCGACCAGCCGAATGGCCTCGAGCATCGAGAGCACCTCGGGTTCCGAGCCACCAACGGACCTTGGTATCGCCATGGAACCCATCCCGGTAGTGCGCAACAGCGAGATGAACCGGGGGTCCACCCGGCGGTTCTCTTCGGCTTCGACGGCGGTCTCGGCGGCCAGCCTGGCCAAAGTCGGTGCGGCCGAGTCCAACGGAACCGTTGCAGAGCTCATGTCCAAATACTATCACTAAAACCAGATGGACTCTCCAGATAGTCTATGCTGCCCCAAGCTGATGCCGATAGCTCCCAGCACCCGAAAAACCAGGGCAACCCACGCCGGTTTGATCTCTGCCACCCGGGAGGTGGTCAGAAGAACAGGCACCGTCGCTTCCGAGCAGGTGGCGGAGGCGGCCGGACTCTCCTCGGCCACTCTCTACTCCTATTTCGGTTCGAAAGATCTGCTGTTGGCGGCCGCCTTCGACGCAGCACTCGACGACATCAACCAATCAACAGCGTCGATCCTGTCGGTGGAGCGCTTGTTGGAGAATGGATGGGACAACACTGCCCGGGCACTGGTGCGGTCGGTGGTACGTCGATTCACCCACGACGCACGTTTGGTGAGGCTGGCCGTCGCGCGGCTTCCCGACTCCCCCGAGGTGCGACTGGTTTATCGCAAACGGCAGGAGGAGGCGCAGGCAACGATCCAGAGATTCATCCGCCTCGGCACTGCCGCCGGCAAGCTGATTGACGGAGAGGACGATGTTCTCGCCAAGACCTTGCTGGTCTTGTTGCAGGGCCTACAAAATCCGATCGTGCTGCAGCCGGGGGCGGGACCGGTCGTCGACGAGATCGCCAGCACCGTCTTCCGGCTATTGGAGCCGCGCACCTGAGCGCCGCTCAGGACCCAACAGCATCTTTGGGAAGTCCGAGTGCCTGTTCACCGATGATGTTCTTGAGAACCTCGGTCGTTCCCCCACCGATTGTCAGCGCGCGGGCGAACAGGTAGCCCCACGACTCATCGCCTCCGAACAAGAGACCGGCAGTGCCGGACTGACTCCGCACCCACTCCATCACAGCCTGACCATGGCGGTCGGCCAATAGCTTCTTAACCGCCACCTCAGGCCCGGAGGACCGCCCATGGATCAGGTCGGTGAGAATCCGGTATCCGAGCCAGCGAAGGACCTCGGCCTTGATGTGAAGGCTGACGGCAGCATCCCGGGCCGCAGGGTCGCCAGCCGGACCCGACGAGCCCAGGGCCTCAGCGGTGGTGGGTCCCATTCCCCACAGGACGCCACCCGAAGAAAGGGAAACTCGCTCATTGCCGAGCGTGAGCTTGGCCAGACGCCACCCATCGTTCTCGACACCAAGCAGGTTCTCGGCCGGAATGCGGGCATCTGTGAAGAAGACCTCGGTGAAGTGGGCCCGACCCGTCATCTCACGGATGGGCCGGACTTCGATCCCCGGCTGGCGCATCGGGCAGAGAAAGTACGAGATGCCGCGGTGGCGAGGGACGTTGGCGTCGGTGCGTGCGAGCAAGATTCCAAAGTCGGCTCGTTCTGCCCAGGTATTCCATATCTTCTGACCGTTGACTATGAAGTAGTCGCCATCACGAACGGCTTTGGTCTGGAGCCCTGCCAGATCCGATCCCGACCCCGGTTCGGAGAACAGTTGGGACCAGAACTCCTCGCCTCGCAGAAGCGGCCACAAGAAACGATCCTTCTGGCTGCTGGTGCCAGCAGCCAGGATGGTCGGTCCCGCCCATCCGATCCCGATCGGATTGTGACCCTGTGGATCAATGCCGGCCGCGTCGAGTTCCTGGTTGATGATCAGTTGATGCTCAGGGTCGGCGCCCAGGCCCCACGGCGACGGCCAGCCCGGGGCGACATAGCCGGCGGTAGCCAGATCCACCGCATTGGGAGAGGGGTGGGTTGACAACCACTTCTTTACTTGTGACCGGCGGGGGTCATCCGCCGCCGGAAGGTTGAAGTCCATACGGAAGAGACTAAGAGACAAAGAGACAGAGAGACAAAGAGACAGAGAGACAAAGAGACAGGGAGACAAAGAGACTGGATCCCTGTCTCCGAGTCTCTCAATCTCCAAGTCTCCAAGTCTCCAAGTCTCCAAGTCTCAGAGTCTCAAAGTCTCTCAATCTCCAAGTCTCTGAATCTCCAAGTCTCTCAATCTCT
>CAYYRT010000277.1:0-8871 GCA_964474055.1 uncultured Acidimicrobiaceae bacterium
CACCCCGCCGCCGGAGAATCGAGGCTGACTCACGTTCGACGATTCTGCGGTAGTCGGCGTCCGAGGTTGCTGCCTCCAGGGCATTCTCCGCCTTGGACACGACCTTTTGAGTCACAACGATTATGTCCCCCGTCACCGGGCTCAGGGGGCGGATTGCGTTGATTAGCAGCGCCGCCAGGTCGTCTCCCGGTTCTATCTCGGGCACTCCTTCAACCGGCAGTATCTGAACGGTCACAGAATCCCGACCAGTTCCATCGCCAACGCCGTAGAGGAGGCGAGGTCGGGAATGCGGGTTTCGGCCACCCGGATTCGAGGGGTGCGTATCCGCTTCTCATCGCCCGAATCGGTCTTGTCGACGAAAAGGTCGGTGAGGATCCCGTCATAGGCTTCCGCCACTCCGCGGGTGCCCGCCGAGAAACCGAGCGACGTGAGCACCCGGTGGGCTGGTCCTTTGAGAGCGGCCCCTCCGACCAGGGGGCTCACCCCGATGACCCTGGGCACGTGAGCCAACGCCTCGGAAATGCCCGGCACCGCCAGAATCGGCCAGATCGACAGGATGGGGTTGGAGGGTCCGATCACTACCGCCGTGGCTGCGGTGATTGCCTCGACCACCCCGGGCGCGGGCTTGGCGCCAGCGGCTCCCTCAAAGCGGATATCGACGACCTCGTCAACGTGGCCTCGGGTTACGAAGTACTCCTGAAATGGCAACCACTCGCCGCCCGGGATCATGAGCTTGGTCCGCAGGGGGTCGTCGGTGGCGGGCAACACAGTTGCCCCGATGCCAAAAGCCGAGGCGATGGCGGTGGTAACCCAGGTAAGTGACCAGCCGGCCGCCATGCGATCAGTCCTGAAGAGGTTGGTGGCGCCATCCCGGTCTCCTATCCGAAAGGAGGTGTCGAAAGGCAGAGCTTCGAGGGCGTTCATCATCTCGAACGAGTCCCCGGCTAGGCCCCATCCGTGGGGGCCCTCCTTGCCGGCCATGGTGTATATGACGGTGTCGAGGTCGGGGGACACTTCGAGGCCATAGACTCGATCGTCGTCTCCGACGTTGACCACCACCGTAAGGTCAACCTCAGAAAGGGCTGCCAGACCTCTGGCCAGGCGCGCTCCACCCACCCCCCCCGACAGCAGGACCAACCTCATCGATACCTCCCGAGATTGCGGTCCACTCCGGACCGCTACACAATGTCCGCCCGCATGACTAGCCCTCCGGGTCTCCCGGTTGCTCCCTTGCCTGTCACGCCCCCGGATTCCCCCGCGGTGGCGGCCGTGGTCCTATTCACCAACGGAATGGACCTGGGGGAGACCCTTAACGCCCTCGGACGACAAGTCTACAAACCGGATTTGGTGGTCGTGGTCGGTGGGGGCGAGGAAGTCAAACAGACGGCTTTGGCGGGTGGTCATCAGTTCGCGGATACGGCAGTCGATGTGATGGGGACTCTCCCCGAACGGATCGGTTACGTCTGGTGGGTTCATGGCGACACCCGGCCCCGCCCCGACGCCCTCCTGTCGCTAGTCACCGAAACGGTGCGCAACGACGCTTCGGTCGCCGGCTCCAAGATCCTGATCGCCGGGGAAGAGGACCGGCTCGACTCGGTCGGGTCGGCCACCGACGCCTTCGGGGAGCCCTACTCCGGCCTTGATCCTGGGGAACTCGACCTCGAGCAATACGACGTCGTGCGCGAAGTTGCCTTTGTCTCCCCGGTGTCGATGCTGGTCCGCAAGGACCTTCTTCGAGGCCTGGGGGGCCTCGATCCTGTTGTTCCGCTCCAGGCCGCCGGGCTCGATCTGTCGCAGCGGGCGCGGCTCGCCGGGGGAAAGGTGATCGTCGTGCCGTCGTCGGAGGTCTTCCACGCCGAGCAATGCCCCGCCGACCGCCCGGGT
The DNA here is from genome assembly GCA_964474055.1 of uncultured Acidimicrobiaceae bacterium. GTDB lineage: Bacteria > Actinomycetota > Acidimicrobiia > Spongiisociales > ZC4RG35 > JAICND01. The sequence continues at coordinate 1,885 of CAYYRT010000277.1, forward strand.
TGGTGGCAGTTGGCCGGGAGGCAGAGAGCCATGCTGATCGCGTATCGGCCGGTGACCCTTGCCTGGGTGCTTCCCGTTGGGCTCCTGGCCAGTATCGGTGATGCCATCGGCCAAGTACTTCTCGGCAGGGTGGGGCCCTTGCTCTCCTACCTCAGATCGTGGCTGTGGAACCTGGTCCGGCTTCCTTCCACGATCATGGCTCGGCGGACGCTCAATCGGATTCGCCATGCCGGCGACGAGGAGTTGTTCCGCTTCCAGGTCGGCGGTTCAGTTCGCCTGCGTGAAACCGGCGCCGAACTGGGCGAGAGGCTCTCGCGGGCGCTGGTCGACGCCGACAACACGTCGTTGTCGGAGCGGGCCCGGGTCGTGTGGCGCCGACCCAGCGTTCTGCTCGGCCTGGCTGCCATCGGCACCCTGGTGATTGCTACCCGGTCGATATGGCTGGCTGGACTGCCACAAGCCGGTTTCAGTCTTGTGCCGGCCGACGATCCTTTCGACGCTCTCAATGCCTATTCCGGTGGGTGGAATCCGGCCGGGCTCGGATCACCCAACCCACCGCCACCGGTGGTCGCCCTTGGTGCCGTTGCCACCCTGTTGGCAGGCGGGCGGCCCGGGTTAGCGGCCTCTCTCCTGACCTTCGTGGCTCTCGTAGCCGGGTTTGTCGGGGTCGTTCGGGTGACACGTCGCGCTGGGGCGAGTTTGGCGTCGGGTTATGCGGCCGGGGCGGTGTACCTGGGCGGGGCGGCGGGCCTTGCGTTGTTTGGCTCGGGACAATGGCCTCTGCTGTTGGGGGCTGGGGCCCTTCCCTGGGCTGTTGACGCAATCATGGCGTTGCCGCCCGCTGGCGGCAGAAGGCGTATAGGGACATTGGCGCGGGGGGGACTCGCGGCTTCCCTGGCAGGAGCCGCGTATCCACCGCTCCTCGCCCTTTTGGGCATCGCGGGGATTCTCTGGGCACTGTTGGCTCGCCGCCTCGCGGCAGCCGTGATCACCGTTCCAGTTGTGGTGCTGGGGGCTGTAGGCATTGCTCCCTGGATGATCGGCGGCGAATTGATGGCTTTGCTCGAAGCCGCCCCAGTACCTGAAATCAACCCCAACTGGCTGTGGCCGTTTTCCGTTGGTGTGGCGGCGATCGTTGCTGGACTCTCCATCGATCGAACAAGGCTCGTCGGGGTCGCCTGGGGGTCACTCCTGGCTTCAGGGGGATGGCTGTTGGGCCTGATAGCGGGGATACCGGCAGGAATCGGCGTTGCTGGACTGCTCTTTGCGTCCTTGGGGGCGGGCGTGCTGGGGGCCATCTTGATGGAGGTGAAGCAGCGGGCTCGAAGGCCGGCAGCAATGTTCGCTCTAGCGGTGCTGTTGGTTCCCGTGGCGCTCACCGTGGGGCAAGGGAGGGCCGGGTTGCCCGCCGATTCCTGGAGGCACCGGCTTTCCTTCGCCGGAGCGATTGGCGAGGGCGAGGACCTGGGCAGGGTGCTGATCGTGGCGAGACCGGAGGAGTTGCCGGGAGGAAGTCGCTTGGCCGGGGACGCTGCCTACCGGGTGGTGGACGGCGAGCAGGCAACTCTCGACCAGGCCTATCTCCCGGGTCCCCGAATTGGGGATCAAGCTCTGGAAGAGGCGATCGTGAGCTTTGCGGGGGCGTCGTCGATTCGTCCGGGGGCCGATCTGGCCCGGTTCGGCATCACCTGGGTGCTGGTCCTCCCCGGAACCACCGTCCTGGATGACGCGTTGACGACACAAGTGGATCTTGCCCCCCGCCTGGTGGATCCGACCAGTCAGGTCTACGAGAATCTCGCCGCTGTCACCCGAGCCACGGCGGACGACGGTCAGCCCTGGTCCTGGGACGGCCGTGGCTATGAGGGAGCACAGTCCCCAGCGAGGGTGCGACTGGCCGACAATGCCGATCCCGGATGGGGCCCGGATTGGCTCCCCGTTGATTGGGCCAACTCGGTGTCGGCCAGCGAGGGCCGCGCCACCTTTGCACCCAATCCCGCGATTCGGGCTGCGGCATGGGGATCGGTTGCTGCACTGTTGGTGATGATTGGTGGCGCCTGGTGGGGTAGAGGCCGGCAGGGAGCGGGGCCACGGCCATGATCTGGTTGCGGTTGCTACTGCTCGCGGTTGTCGTCACTCTTCTCGGGTTGGGAGCTGTTCTCGGACCGCAGACCCCGGAGCCGTCGAATGAACTGCCGGTGGCCGGGGACGGGCCTTACCTCGTGTGCCCGGGGGCAGTCGCCGGGGGTGGATTTGTAGGACGTCTCGGTCTCTTTGCAGATGATCCCGCGACAGGGCGGGTCACCGTTCTCAGTCCGGAAGGGGCATCGACGTCCATCCAGCCTGTTGGTTTGGGCGGAGCGACTCTTGAAGTCGGTGACCTGGTGGAGCTGGGGGACACACCGCTTTACCTCGAAGCGAGCGGCCAGATCGCTGGTGGGACTCTCGCCAGCGCCGGAGAAGCAATCTCGCTGGCCGGTTGTGTGCGTGCTGGAGCGGGACCAATGGTCGCCCTCGGCATCGCCACAGTTGGTGACGAGTCCGCTTCGATTCATCTGGTCAACCCGTTTGCCCGCGACGCCAATCTCCGGCTCGCGTTGGTCAGCGAACTCGGCACGGACACACCAGGTGACCTTGAGACCCTTCGCTTGCCAGCCGCTACCCACATCGAGATTGCGCTAGGCCAAATTCTCACAGGGCGGGAGGCAGTCAGTGTCGAGGTCGAGGTGCTTTCGGGGCTGGCGGCCATGTCGGTCGTTAGGGCGGGCAGCACCGACGTGGCCGCATCTGAGGCGGTCGCCGGAGCCACCGAGTGGTATCTGCCGCTTCTTCCGACCGGGTTGGCGGGACAGCTTCACATTCGATCCCTCGGCACGGTGGCCGGCGATTACCGGGTTGATCGGGTTGACGTCAGTGGGACTGCGGAAGGTGTGGCCGGAGCGGCGATCAACCCGGGCGAACAGGTGGTTCTGTCGCTGGCGGATCTCGGCGCCACCCAGGGAGGGGTCGTGGTGGTGGCATCCGAACCCGTGGTGGCGGCGCTGGTCATCCAGGACGGCAACCGCCGGGCGATCATGGCGGGTGGAATCCTTGCTTCCCGTTGGGTTGTGCCCGTCTCGGCGAGACTGCTCGAAGGCCAAAACCAGATCTGGATTTTCAACCCCGGTGACACTCCTCTCATCGCCTCGATCGCCCGTCTTGATGCCGGTGCCCCTGTGTCGAGTGTGGAGATTCCTCCAGGGGCAACGATCGAGGTCCTGCCAGGCGATATCGGCGGTGGCGGTGTCCTGGTCGAGTCTGATGGACTCATGGTGGTTGGTTTTGGCGTCGTCAGCGGAGAGGCAATAGGGCTCTCAATGGCCACTCCCCTGGGATGACCGAGACAACGATCAGGCTGGCGGTACTGGCCGGCGTTGCGATCATCGTCTTCGTGTTTTGGTGGCAAGCCCGTCCGGATCGGGCCCGCCTGACAGCCGTCAGGCGGCCGGACCTCGTTCCCGGGATCTACTTCTTCTCATCTCAAACCTGTGGCGCCTGTGCGCCGGCTCGCAGAGTTGTGCGGGCCGAGTTGGGCGCCAGGGTGCATGAGGTTCGCTTCGAAGACCACCCCGGTGGGTTTGGGGCCTTTCAAATCGAGAAGGTTCCGACCCTGCTGGTCGTGAAAGATGGAGGCAACGCTGTGCTCTTCGAGGGCGTTCCCACCCGCCGCCAGCTTCGAGGGTTGGATCCTTGAATGGGATGCCTTAATTCCCTACCGTGGAGGCATGCTTTCGCAATGTGTCCGTTGTGGCAAACCCGCCTCCAGTCGCATGATGTTTTCATACCCGGACCGTCTTCTGTGGCTGGAAGACCTGACCACGATCGACATCCCCGGATACTCGATGTGCTCGTCGCACGCCGGCCGACTGAGCCCCCCGCTGGGCTGGACGCTCACCGATCGCAGGACCGTTACCCCTTTGTTCGCGCCTTTGGAAGTGGCGTGACTTGCCCCTTGACCGTGACCTGCTCGACGCAGTTCGAGATCTAGACCAGCACGACCTACGACGCCTGCTGATTCTGACGCGGGCCCAGCTTGAGCGGGACGGTGTGGTCTCTCCCTCGGATCAGACCAAGGTCAAACTGCGTCAACAATCGGTGCGCTGCGGAAAGAGAAGTTGTTCAGCGTGTCCTCATGGACCGTATTGGTATGCCTATTGGTGGGAGGACGGACGGCGGCGGAGTCGCTACGTGGGCCGGTTGTTGGAGGAGGCCTAGGCGGGAACTCCGGGTCACTAGTTCTATCTAGTGCCAATTTCGGAGGGCCGGTAGGATGACCGGGCTCATGGACTGTCCTCAGTGCGGCGTCAACGACGTGATCGAAATCAGACATCATTTGCCGGACGGAACCGAGGTTCAGTTCTTCTCGTGTCATAAGTGCGAGGAGAAGTGGTGGGACCGGGGCGGACAGCAGATCGACTTGCGCCAGGTTCTCGAGATGGTGCGAAAAGCCCGTAACTGAGGGGCTGGATGCAAGCTGCTGGTTCGTTGCCACGGTTTCACCGCTGGGTACCCATCGCAGTGGTGGCCGGTGTCTCCCTAGTTGTCCTGGCGGTTCTCAACCCGACGCTGATCTTCGCCGCCAATACGCCCTCGGGGGGCGACATGGCTGCCCACGTGGTGCCGCCGGCCTATCTCCGTGATGTTCTCCTCCCCGAGGGGAGGATCCTCGGGTGGTCCCAGGATTGGTTTGCCGGATTCCCGATCTTGTACTTCTACTTCCCGCTGCCGTCACTGGCGATCGTCTTCCTCGACCTGTTCCTACCGTACGGCGTCGCGTTCAAACTGGTGGCGGTGGCCGGTTTGCTGGCCACCCCGCCCGCCGTCTACTACCTGGCCCGGACTCTCCGATTCGGACGGCCAGTGGCAACCGTGACCGCAGGTGCCGGAGCGACGTTCATCTTCATGGAGAGTTTCACGATCTACGGCGCCAACGTTGCGTCGACCCTCGCCGGGGAGTTCTCGTTTTCCTGGTCGTTCGTGTTCTCCCTGCTGTATCTCGGTCTGCTCATCAAAACCGTCCGGGATGACCGGCGGTACGCCCTGGCTGCCGCCGGCGTCCTGGCTCTGTGCGCCCTGTCACACATCATCACGACCATCGTGGTGATCGTCGCCAGCGCCAGCGTTCTTGTCTGGAAGGGTGCCTGGCGCAAGGTCCTCCCGATCTGGGCCGGTGCGTTTGCGATCACCTCGTTCTGGGCCGTGCCCCTACTCACCAGGATCGGATTCAGTTCGGATCTGGCATGGGTGCCGCTGCGAACTTGGGAGGAGTTGTTCCCGCTCGAGATCTGGCTGCTCTTGCCGGCCGCCATCATCGGGGGGGTCTGGACCGTCAGGAGGACTCCGCGGGCCCTTCCGATCGTGGTGCTCACGCTCCTGCCGGTCATTTACTACCCGCTACCCCTGGTACTTCCTGAACTCTTGCCAAATGTTTTCACGGGTCGGTGGAAGCTGTGGAACGGACGTTTGCTTCCTTACTGGTACTTCGGCGTCACCTTTTTTGCTGCCATCGCCCTTGGCGGCCTCGCTGTCTGGGCGGCCCGCCGTCTGCCCGCAAGGGTTTCACGTCATTGGCCGCGGCTCATGGTCGCCCTGGCCCTGGTGGCGGCGATAGTGGTCGCGTCACGAGAACCAAATATTCCGAGAGGGGTGCTTTGGATTGCCGCGGTTATCGGGGCCGTGGGGTTGGCGGTCTCCTTCCTTTGGTCCCAAAGGGTGGACACCCGGAGCTTTTTTGCTTCTACCGGTGCCGGTCTGCTCGTGTTGGGAGCGGCGGCCGGGATCTCGTTCATCAATGGCTGGGCCCGCTGGAACTTCACGGGTTACGAAGGCAAGCCGAAGTGGCCGGAGTACGAAGCGCTGATGGACACAGCGTCCACGCTTACCGCCGGTCGGATCCAATGGGAATACGACAAGACCATGAACGACTACGGGTCGCCTATGGCGCTGATGCTCTTCCCTTATTGGACTGGGGAGGACCATTCGTCGATGGAGGGACTGTTCTTCGAGTCGTCGCTGACGACGCCGTTTCACTTCCTCAACCAGGCCGAGACCAGCGCCAACCCCTCCAGCCCGATTCCTGGACTCGAATACCACCGGTTCGACCTCGAGCGGGGTATCAGGCATATGGAGTTGTTTGGGATCACCTACTACGTGACCTACACCCCGGAAGCCAAGGCCGAGGCCGAGAATCACGATGAACTCAACCCCGTTGCCGCCACCGGTCCGTTCACGTTCTATCGCTTCGACGATGTGGAAATGGTGGAACCGGCCACCTTCCAACCGGTCGTCTACGAAGGGGCCGAGTCGAGCATGATCGGCAAGATGTTGGGGGTGGTTGGCATCGGTCAGGGGCAAGGGGAACTGAGTTTCTCGGAGTTCGCCCTGGAGTGGTACGACGACCTGTCTTTGATCGACCGGTGGGTTGCCGCAGAAGGACCCGAGGATTGGGCGCGGGTGGGTGCGATAGAAGAGATCCCGGCTCTTCCCCTTGACCCCACCGGGGTGGTTAGTGATGTGGTCATTGAGGATCATCGGATTTCGTTTCACACCACCGCCGTGGGCGTTCCCCACCTCGTGAAGGTCTCGTATTTCCCCAACTGGCGGGCCACCGGAGCCGAGGGCCCCTATCACGCCACCCCCTCGTTCATGATGGTGATCCCCACGGATGAAGACGTGGTCCTCGAATTCGCCAACACCTGGGCGGAGAACCTCGGGTGGCTGCTGACCGGGCTGGGTCTGACGGGGGCCGGCTACCTCTTTGTGCGAGACCGCCTCAACCGCGCCCGGAAGGCCGCCCCAACCGCCCCCTGACTATCCAGCTCAGAAGGCGGAGAGTGTCTCGGGCCATCTGCCACAACATGCCGGCCCTGAGGGGAGCGGTCGACGCGTTTGGCCCAAGTTCAACCGGGACCTCCTTGAGGATGAATCCAGCCCTATCGGCCCTGACCAGCA
>CAYYRT010000278.1:0-7860 GCA_964474055.1 uncultured Acidimicrobiaceae bacterium
CCCGCTCTGGAGCTGACGCCGGAGGCCATCGTGCGGGTCTACTCGGGCCTGCTGCCCGCGAGCCGCCCCGGCACGGACGAGCTCGCCGTCCGGGAGATGATCCTCGACCATGGCTCGACGGGTGGACCGACGGGGCTCTGGAGCGTCTCCGGTGTGAAGTACACCACCGCGCGCCTCGTCGCGGAGCGCACGCTGCGCCGCGTCTTCGCAGGGTCGGGACGTGACCTCGCCGTCCGTCCCGACACCGATCGGCCGGCGCCCGCGACGGCGCTCTCCCCCGACGATCCCTCGGCGATCCTCGAGGGACGGACGGACGAGGCGGTCCGGGCCGTCCGGTCGCTCGTCGAAGAGGAAGCGGTCACGTGCATGGAGGACCTGCTCTTGAGGCGGACGGACTGGGGAGCCGACCCCGACCGGGCCCGGGCGGCGGCGACAGCGCTTACGCGCATTTTGGGGCACGCGCTGCCGTCGCGGCCGGCCCTCCACGGCTCGGGCGTCGGTGCGGACGCGTGAGCCCGGAATCGCAGAAGCTCGCTCTCGTCACGGGGGCCACCGGGTTCACGGGAGGCCACCTCGCGCGGGAGCTCAGGCGCCGGGGGCATCGCGTGCGCGCCCTCGTCCGTCCCGGCTCGGACGTCTCATCGCTGACCGGTCACGACATCGAGCTCTGCTCCGGGGAGCTCGTGATCGCCAGCGACGTGCGCCGGGCCACGGAAGGCATCGAGATCGTGTACCACATCGCCGCCGCCTATCGGGAGGCGAAGCACCCCGACTCGTACTACTTCGACGTCAACGTGGGCGGGACGAAGAACATCCTCGACGCCGCGCGAGCCGAGGGCGTGCACCGCGTGGTGCACTGCAGCACGGCGGGCGTCCACGGGGAGGTCACGACGGTTCCCGCCGATGAATGCGCGCCGCTGAGTCCCGGCGACGTATACCAGGACTCGAAGCTCGAAGGCGAGCAGGTGGCGCTCGCCGAGTTCGGGCGGGGCCTTCCGGGTGTCGTGTTCCGGCCCGTGGGCATCTACGGTCCCGGTGACACCCGCTTCCTGAAGCTCTTCCGTACGATCGACAGCGGCCGGTTCCGCATGTTCGGGTCGGGCGAAGTGCTCTATCACCTGACCTACATCGACGACCTGGTCGACGGGATCATCCTGTGCGGCGAGGTGCCCGAGGCCCTCGGCCAGGTCTTTCTGCTGGCTGGACCGGGCTACACGACGCTCAACGACCTCGTCGCGCGCGTCGCGGAGGCGCGCGACCGGCCCGCGCCGCGCGGCCGCCTTCCCCTATGGCCGCTCCTGACCGCCGCCACGCTCTGTGAGGCGGCTTGCCGGCCCCTGGGGATCGACCCGCCCCTCCACCGCCGGCGCTGTGACTTCTTCGTGAAGGACCGCGCCTTCACGTCGGCGAAGGCGCGGAAGGCCCTGGGCTACGAGCCGAAGGTGGATCTTGCGGCGGGGCTGCGGCGGACCGCCGACTGGTACCGCGCCACCGGCCTGCTGCCTCCGCGGGCCTGACCAAAGTCGCGCGCCTGCTCCGGGGCGTGTCCGGCGGGTACCACAGGATCGTTGCATTGCCACAACGGAGTGGTGCAACTTGCAAGGGAGGCGCCAAGCAGCTTCTGGGGTCCGCGGGGGCCGGACCGCGGTATGCCAATTGCGGGTGGCGTCGGGAGATTCGGCGTACTACGGCCACACAGCGGAGCCCTTCCGGAATGCAGCAGACAGAGAAGCACCCAGCCCGAGTGTCGTCCTGGCTCATCACGGCGGCGGCGATCGTCGGCGCCCTCGGCGCGTGCAGCGACGACGGCGTCACCCCCCCTTCGGAGGGATCGATCCAGGTCACGGTCACGACGACCGGCACCGACATCGATCCCGACGGCTACACCCTGCTGCTGGATGGAAGTGGCGCGCGGGTCGTCGGAGTCAACGGAAGCATCACCTTCTCCAGCGTGCCGGCCGGGAGCCACGAGGTCACGCTCCAGGGAATCGCCGCCAACTGCTCGGTGACCGAGGCCAACCCCAGCACGGTCGCGGTCGCGGGCGGTGAGAGCACCGCCGTGAATTTCTCCGTCGTGTGCGCCCAGCTGGTCGTCGATCTCGAGGTCGTCACGATCACGACGGGACAGGACATGGACGCGGACGGGTACACGTTCGCCGTCGATGCCGGCACGCCCCAGTCGATCGGCGTCAACGACAGCGTGACCGTGGGCGCGGCGCCGGGCACGCGGTCGGTGGCGCTCGCGGACGTGGCGAACAACTGCACGCCGGTCGGCGCGAACCCGCGATCGGTCACCGTGCCCACCAGCGGCTCCGCCCGGGTCGAGTTCGTGGTGAGCTGCACCTCGGTGAAGGGAAGCCTGGTGGTGACGACCGCCACCACCGGGGTGGATCTGGACCCGGACGGGTACACGGTCACGGTCGACGGCGGCATCAGCCAGGCCATCGGCGCCTCCGCCACCGTGACGATCAACAACGTTCCGGCCGGTGACCGCACGGTCACCCTCACCGGCGTGGCCGACAACTGCGCGGTCACCCTTCCGCACCCGCGGACGGTCACCGTGGTGGCCGGCTCCTCGATCCAGACGGACTTCGCGATCGACTGCGCGAACATCACCGGAACGGTCGACGTCGTCACGGCGACGACCGGGGTGGACATCGACGGCAACGGGTACACGGTGACGGTGCAGGGCAAGTCGCCTCAGTTCATCGACGTGAACGACACCGTCTCCGTCCCCGACGTCGTGTGGGGCGATCGCACCGTCACGCTGAGCAACCTGGACGGCAACTGCACGGTCACGGGCGGCAGTACGCGTACCGTCTCGGTCCCGCAGCGCGACACGGTCGAGACCGTCTTCAACGTCACCTGCGTGGCCCTCACCGGCGCCCTGACCGTGATCGCGAGCACCACCGGAAGCGACCTCGACGCCGACGGCTACATGGTGTCGGTGGACGGCGGACCCGCTCAGGCCCTACCCACCAACGGCCAGGTCGTGTTCAACAACGCGACGACCGGCGACCGCAGCGTGCAGCTGACCGGGATCGCGCCGAACTGCTCCGTGACGGGGGGGGACACGGCCACGGTGACGGTGCCGCCTCAGGGGAACGTGAGCCACACGTTCGACGTGACGTGCAGCACGCTCGTCGGCTCCGTGGAGGTGACGACGGCGACCACCGGCTCGAGCGTCGACGCGGACGGTTACAGCGTCACGGTGGGGGCCCAGGCGCCTGTGGCGATCGGCGTCAATGCCACCGAGACCGTGGCCAGCGTGCCGATCGGGATGCGGAGTGTGGAGCTCACCGGCGTGGCGTCCAACTGCACCGTCGCGGACGAGAACCCCCGCACCGTGAACGTGACCAACGGCGGCACGGCCATGACGACCTTCGACGTGACGTGCTTCACGCCGATCTCGAACAAGATCGTGTTCGACACGGGCCGCGACGGCAACTCCGACATCTACGTCATGAACCCCAACGGCTCGGGCGTGGCGCCGCTCACCGACGACCCGGACGACGACACCTCACCGTACGTCTCGCACGACGGCGCGAGGATCGTGTTCGTCTCCAATCGTGATGGCAACCGTGAGATCTACGTCATGAACGCGGACGGCAGCGGGCAGACACGCCTCACGAACGACGGAGCTTCGGATTCGGAGCCCGCCTGGTCGCCCGACGGTACGAAGATCGTCTTCACGAGCGAGCGAGACGGGAACCCCGAGCTCTACGTGATGGATGCCGACGGCTCCAATCAAGCCCGCTTGACCACCCAAGCCGGACGCGACGGGCTCGCCCAGTACTCGCCGGACGGAACGAAGCTGGTGTTCACGAGCGAGCGGGACGGAGACTTGGAGATCTGGGTCATGGACTCCAACGGGAGCAACCCCACCCAGCTCACGACCAACACCGTCGACGACTTCGCAGCCGCATACTCACCGGACGGGACGAAGATCGCGTTCACCACGGCGCGGGACGGAAATCGCGAGATCTACGTGATGAATGCCAACGGCTCCAGCCCCGTCAGACTCACGAACAACGCGTTTGGGGACCTCGCGCCCCAGTGGTCGCCGGACGGCAGTCAGATCGCGTTCGCCAGCGATCGGGACGGCAACAACGAGGTCTACACCATGAACGCCAACGGCACGTCGCAAACCAACCGTACGAACGACCCTGACAACGACTTCGAGGTCTCTTGGCGGTAGGACTAGCCTGGTGTTTTCGTCGACGGCGGACGTCGAATCGGCTCGCTCGGGCGGTCCCCTCGGGGACCGCCCGACTCGACTGGGCCCTGCCCCCTTCGGGGTAGCCTCGTGACTCGGGCACGGCGGCTCCGCCGCGCACTCGTGGCCGCCGCGAGTGTCGCGGTGGTGGCCTGGGCTTGCTCGGACCCGGGCACCGGGCCGGGAATCGCGTCCTCCATCTCCGTCACGCCCACGCAGGCCACCCTCGGCTTGGGCGAGACGCTCCAGATCTCGGTGTCCCTCCGCGATCGAGACGGCAGGGAGCTGCCCACCTCCCAGATCACGTGGACGTCCAGCGACATGGGCACCGCGAACGTGTCCGGTCCCGGGCTCGTCGCCGCCCTGGCGGTGGGTGGCCCGGTGATGATCGCCGCCCACGCCGGGAGCCTCACGGCACAGGCGCTCGTCACTGTCGTCGCGGGTGGCCCCGCCCAGCTCTCGATCACCACGCAGCCCTCGGCCGCAGGGACAAGCGGCTCGGCTCTCGGCCGGCAGCCGGTCGTCCAGGTGCGCGACGCCGGTGGGAACGCGTCGCCGATATCCGCGGTCGAGGTGACGGCGGTGCTGGCGGAGGGCCAGGGAACGCTGTCGAACGCCACAGCGACCACCGACGCGAACGGGCGCGCCACGTTCACGAGCCTCACCATCTCCGGAGCCAGCGGAGCGTACCGGCTGCGCTTCGAGGCCACGGGCCTCACCGCGGCGACGTCGGACCCGGTCACCCTGAGCGCTGCCGCCTCGCTCGCCTTCGCCGTGCAGCCACCGGGCACGGCGCAGAACGGAGTGCCTTTCGCCACCCAGCCACAGATCGCCGTCTCGAGCATCGGGGGAGCTCCGGTCGCGGGGGAGCCCGTGACGGCATCCGTCGCGTCCGGCGGAGGAACGCTCGCCGGTACCACGACCGTGCTCACGAACGCGAGCGGAGTGGCCGTCTTCACGGACCTCGGCCTGATCGGGCTGGTGGGCGACCGCACGCTTCGCTTCACCGCTGGCCTGTTCTCCGTCGAGTCCGACCCGATCGCGCTCGAGGCCGGCGACGTTCCGGCCTCGCTCCTCATCGTGACTCAGCCGCCGAGCGCCGCTCTCAACGGGGTGCCGTTCGCACAGCAACCGGTGGTCGAGGTCCGCGACGAGGCGGGCAACCCGATCCCGGGTGCGTCCCTGACGGCCACCGTCGCCAGCGGCGCGGGCACGCTGGGCGGGACGACGACGAAGGTCACGAACGCGAACGGCCGGGTCGCCTTCACCGGTCTGAGCCTGACGGGGCCGACGGGGCAATACACGCTCGGATTCACGTCGGGCACGGTCAGCGTCCAGTCGGACGCGATCATGCTCAGCGTCGGAACACCTTCGGCGATCCAGATCGTCACGCAGCCGTCCGCCACCGCCCAGAGCGGCGTGGTTTTCGCACAGCAGCCTCGGGTGGACGTGCGCGACTCCGGCGACAACCCGGTCGTCGGTGTGGTCGTCACGGCATCCATCGCCACGGGCGGGGGTGCGCTCGGAGGAACGGCGACGGCCACAACGAACGCCTCCGGTCGCGCAACGTTCAGCAGTCTCTCCATCAGCGGGCTCGTAGGGAACCGGACGCTGGGGTTCACGTCGGGCCCCGCGGCGGCGACCTCGGGCACGATCCAGCTCCAGGCGGGTCCGCTGGCCCAGCTCGTCATCACGACCCAGCCGTCGAGCAACGCGACGAACGACGCCGCCTTCCCGCAGCAGCCGGTTGTGAGGGCGTCCGACGCGGCCGGCAACGGGATCGCCAGCCTCGACGTCGTAGCCGTGATCCAGTCGGGCGGCGGCTCGCTCGGCGGTACGACGACGGCCTCGACGAACGGATCCGGTGTCGCGACGTTCACGAACTTGAAGATCACGGGGACGGTCGGTCCGCGTACGCTGCGCTTCGCAGTTGGCGGGGTCGGCGTGACATCGGGCACCGTGAACCTGTCGGCGGGTGCTCCCGTCGGAATTTCGATCCTCACGCAGCCTCCTGCTCTGGCGATCGACGCAGTGAGCTTCCAGCAGTTCGCACGGGTCGAGCTTCGGGACGTCAGTAACAATCTGGTGCCGGGCGTGGACGTCGTCGTGTCCGTCGCGAGCGGCGCCGGCACTCTGAGCGGAGCCACCACCGTGACCACGAGCGGCGCCGGCACCGCCACCTTCTCCAACCTGTCCATCTCGGGCAGCCCGGGACCGCGTACGCTGCGATTCTCCTCGAGTGGGCTGCAGATCGTCTCGAGCACCGTCCATGTCGGCTATGCCCAAGGGGGGTACATCGACTTGCAGTACTGCGGCTCGATCGCGGCCCAGCGCATGGACGTCTACGTCCCGAGCAACTCGTTCCAGCGGCCGCTGCCCGTGGCTGTCTACATCCACGGAGGCTCCTGGACGGGTCATGACAAGTCGGAGGAGGACCTGCTCCTGTGGGCCAATGCGAGGCAGGAGCTCCTGGGGCGCGGCTTCGTCGTCGCCACGCTCAACTACCGCCTGGCGACGGCGAGTGCCAACAAGTGGCCGGCGCAGATCCACGACGTGAAGTGCGCCATCCGTCATCTCCGCGCCGAGGCGGGCGACTACGGTGCGGATGGCCGGATCGGCGTCTGGGGAGCCAGCGCGGGCGGCCACCTCGCCGCCATGATCGGCGTCACCGACACCATCGCCGCTCCGCACCTCGAGGGCAGCGGGGGGTACGCCGGGTGGTCCAGCCGTGTGAGCGCCGCCGTGGCGATCGGCGGGATCTTCGACCTGACCCAGCAGCCGGACCATCCAGAGATACAATTCGAAGGGGGCGAGTGGGCGTTCACGGAGTGGCCGGGGCCCAACAGCACCCAGCTCAACCACGCCAGCCCCCTGTGGTGGGCCTCGTCCGACGATCCGCCTTTCCTCATCGTCCACGGCCAGGAAGACGGGACGGTCCTCTACCCGCAGGCGCCTCGCATGGATGACGCCCTCGATGGAGCCGGAGCCAGCTCGACACTCGTCCCGGTCGTCAACGGAGGCCACGAGCTGCAGAACATCGGCGGAACCGCGACGCCGTCGATTCTGGTGGTGATGGAACAGATCGCGGACTTCTTCGACACACATGTCCGTTAGCCGCTCGACGAGCTGCTCGCCCGGCTGAGCACCCTGAAGCCGATATCGACCTCAGCACACGGATCCACCGAACCTGGCCGTGGAACCACGCAGGACTCCGCGCGACGGCGGATACTGCTGGCCACCAAGGTGCTGGTCTCCGCGGCGCTCCTCTCCTGGATCCTGAGTCGTGCCGACCTGGGGGAGGTCTTCGCGGCCGTACGCTCGGCCTCGATTCCGCTGCTGGTCCTCGCCTACTCCCTAGATTTCGTCGGCCTTCTCATCAGCTCGACACGATGGCGAGGGCTTCTGCAGGCACAGGGCGTGACGACGACACGGTTCTTCGTCATCGAGTCCTACATGGTGGCGGCGTTCTTCAACAACCTCCTGCCTTCCACGGTAGGCGGGGACACGAGCCGCGCGTATGACTCGTATCGGGCCGCGAGCCGAAGCGCGGACGCGATGGCTTCGGTCGTGTTGGACCGACTCCTGGGACTCCTCGCCCTGGTCCTGTTCGCCGTCGCCGGAATACCGTTCGCCGAGCAGTTGAC